>NZ_JACFTC010000003.1:0-366790 GCF_014281985.1 Flavobacterium sp. GP15 | reverse complement strand
ACGTTAGTGGCAAGCGCCGAGCAGAACGACAAAAATATTAGGAAATATGATAATTGACAGCCAAATTTGGAAATATGAATTAAAAACTGAATTGGAAAATTTTCATAAATTTATTGAAAACCTAGATTTTAATTCTGCAAATGAAGAACTTGAATTCGAAGATGAGGATAACGACGATGATGAACTTTTGGCTGAATACAGTCAAGTTGGAAATAAAGTGTTTTTAAAACTTCAAAAGTTTACAATCTATGTTTCTATAATAATCAGAAAATTAATAGAAGCAAATAAAATATCAGATGAACTGTTAAAAGAAAATTTTAAAATCACATCATATTTAAAAATTGATAATACTAAAATAACTCGGTGGAATTCATTTGAAATTGAAAAATTATATCATTTAAATTCCTCGAAAGAAACCAATATAAATTTAAAGAATTTAACAGATAAAATTATTCATAGTTATCATTTTATGCCAAAATATAATTGGTTAAAATATGACATAAATCTGCCAAATGATGATATTGAAAATTGGAAGAACGATGGTTTAGAAGGTTTTTATTTTTCATCTGATTTTACAAAAGAAAAAGAACTGTTCTTTATAACAATTAAAAAATTTATTGAAATTATTAATGAAGTAAATTTAGATTTTATAGTACGAAAACATTATGTGGAAAATAAACTAATTATCAACTCAAGAAAATTGGAATGAATATTAAGCCAGCCACTAACAGCCGTTTGGCGTGATTGGGGATTTAGTGGAATTAGCGTTTTTTTATTACCTTTACGTTAAGCCGAAAATACTCGGTTTCAAAAGTCCCCAACCACGCCAAGCGCCAAGACGTTAGCGGTCAGCAGTGTTGGAACGCATAAAAAACATAATTGAAAGCATTATTTTTACACAGAAAAATTGTAATAAATTTAACTTGAAACGTAGATTTAATTAACATTTTTTAAGCCTAATTAATATATGTTTGCCTAAACAATCAAACATATTTTATGAAAAAAAAATACTTAATAATTCCAATGTTATTTTCGATTTGTGCTGTTAATGCACAAAATGACAACTCTACAAATGAGAAAAAAAATGAAGTAAAATTAAATGTTTTATCACCTATAACTGGCGCACTTGAAGGAACTTATGAAAGAAACTTAAATAAAAAGTCTTCATTAGGTATTTCAGTTTTTACTGTGTTCGATAACGATAAATCAGAAGAAGATTTAAATTATTCTATCTCACAATATTATAGAAGATATTTTGGGAAAAAATTTGCTTCTGGTTTTTTTGCCGAAGGTTTTGGAATGTTAAGTTCAATTGACGGAAAAAAAATATATGATATAAATGATAATTCAAAATTTACTGAAGGTTCTGATGTAATTGATTTTTCCCTTGGTTTAGGTTTAGGAAGTAAATGGGTTACTAAAAGTGGATTTATATTTGAGGTTAACGCTGGGTGGGGGAAACTATTATTTAATGCTGAAAAGACTGATCATACACAAGTTTTGAGATTAGGTTTTAATTTGGGTTATAGATTTTAAAAATAATTAAACTTGGAAAAGACAATTAGAATTAATTGGAATGGACATAGACAAAACATAAACTGCCGAACCGCTAACAGCCGTTTGCCAAGATTGGGGATTTAGTGGAATTAGCGTTTTTTTTACTACATTTACGTTAAGCCGAAAATACTCGGCTTCGAAAGTCCCCAACCTCGGCAAGCGCCAAGACGTTAGCGGTCAGCAGCGTTGGAGCAAATAAAACTGGAGTGAAATAGAAAATATTTAGAATTTAAAAATATAAATTTTATCGATTTTTTTGAGTTTTTAACATGGAAAATTGAAATTGATTATGTTTGTAGAAAGCAGAAACTTGAAAGTTGGAATCTGATTAAGTTTATAGCATGTGGAAACTGGAATATTGGAATTTATCGAGATAAAAAAAGAGAAAAATGAAGATATTAGCTGAATGTTGAAATGATAAATAGAAACTTAGAAAGCGAAATTTTCTCGATTTTTTTTGGATTTTAAAGTGATAGAAGATACTTAATAAAATATTTGGCAGAAATTGAAAAGGCAATAATTATAATTTGGAATAGACGTTTAGAATAAATAAACTGCCGAACCGCTAACAGCCGTTTGCCATGATTGCGGGTTTAGTGGAATTAACGTTTTTATTCATATATTCGTTGCGGTAGAATATACTCTGCTAGAAAGTCCGCAACCACGGCAAGCGCCAAGACGTTGGGCGACATTGTAAAAAACCGAACGTATTAAGCTTTATTGATATAATTTTTTTTACTTTCGCAAGATGAATAATTTAGCAGATATTAGCTCGTGGAAACAGGATTTTGGACTTTTACCAATTCTTTTAAATCCAAAATTTGAGGATAACAAATTTCTTATGCTTATATGGTGGAAGCGGTGATTTTTGTCTACAGACTAGTAATTTGATTGAAAACCCTGATACTTATTTTGGTATTTCTTGGTCAACAAATACCAAAAATTTTGTTATTATAGATAATGACAATGTCAAAATTAGTAATTGGTTTGATAAGAAAATTGAAGAAATTCCTTTAAGCAAAATAGAATCAAATTCTGATAAATTTTACAAATATCTAATTTCAAAATCATATAAAAGTGAAAGTGATGTAGTTCCATTTATTTTAGACATTTTTAGAAAACTACGCAATGTAACTTATGAAAAAGAAAAGCCTACTGATGCTTTAAATTTATTATTTCAACTTTTAATTAGTATTGAAGAAGATTATACTAAAATTGACTATACAAAATGGGGAATCGAAAATGTAGAATTACCAAGTCAATTTGAATACTTTGTCGATTTAATAAAACAAGGTGTTAAATCTATTAGCCCCAATCTTGATTTAATACTTCGTCATTCATCTGGTTCATTATTTCAAGAAGCACATAGAGAAGTTATATATTTTAATCCTCAAAGAGATTTGTTTGGAGGAGTTTCAAGTAAACTGATTGTTAAAAATGATGCTTATTCTAGTATTCATTACACTCCACAATATCTAGCTAGAACTATAGTTGAAAACAGTTTAAAAAATTTATTACCACTTAAAGAATATATTAAAATTTTTGATCCTTCTTGTGGTTCATCTGAATTTTTAATAGAAGCACTCAAACAGTTAAAAAATGCAGGATTTGATGGAAAAGTAAAGGTAATCGGTTGGGATACTTCTGAAAGCGCAGTTAGCACTTCAAAATTTTTACTCGAATATGAGAAACGAACTCAATGGAGCAATTCAGATTTAGAATTTGAAATTAAACTAGTTAATGATTCGTTAACGGAAAAATGGGAAAGTGATTATGATTTAATTTTAATGAATCCGCCTTTTATTTCTTGGGAACTTCTAAAAAGTAGAGAAAGCAAAGATGCAGTATTAGAAACTTTAGGTTCAAGTTTTAAAAATGGTAAACCAAATCAAGCAAGTGCTTTTTTCTATAAAGCAACTAAATCATTAAATACTGGAGGAGTATTAGGATGTGTTTTACCATCATCAATTTTTACATTTGATTCATATTCAAGTCTAAGAAATGAAATTAAAGAAGAATTAAACTTAAATATTATTGCAAGACTTGGAAATTTTGTTTTTGAAGATGCTCTTACTGATGTTAGTTTTTTCGTTGGTAAAAAAGAAGTTCATCATACAAATCCAAAATTAATTTGGACCAAAAATGAAAAAGGTGTTGTACATAATGTACTTAGAGATTTAAGAAAAATGACAACTAATAATGAACATTCTATAGAAGAAAAGAGTTATAGTATTTATACCCCTTCTGATTTCCCTTTAATTAAAGACAGTTGGAAAACAATTTCTTTGAACGAGAATAAACTTATGAAAGATGTTGAACGATTTGTTTCAGCTGGAAATTTAAATCCAATTTCAGAAATATTTAATATAAATCAAGGAGCTTTATTAGGTGTCAAAAATATTTTTAAAATTTCTTTAGAACAGTTTGAAAATTTACCAAAAAATGAACATAAATTTTTCAGACCAGTAATAACAAATAACTCTATAAAAAAAGGAGAATTAATAATATCTGAATATGTATGGTTTCCATATGATAAAAATGGTTTAATAATTAAAAATGAAAATGAACTAAATAATATAACTTTTGCAAAAGAAGTTTTAATTCCTAATAAAGTAGTATTACAAAATAGAAAAAGTATAACTGAATGGTGGTCTCTAACACGACCAAGAAATTGGCAATTTGGAAAACAGATTAGACTTTACTCAAATCGTTTTGGAAATTCCAATTCTTTTGCTCTTGACATCAAAGGAAATTGTGTTATTGAGGAAGGTAATGCATTCTTACCCAAAAAGGAATTTGAAATTGATGATTATTATTTTTATTTGTCTTGTTTTACAAGTAAAACATTTGAAATCCTTTTATCTATTTATTCAAAACCAATTATGTCTGGTTATGATTTGGGTAAAATCCAAATAAAAGATATACCAATTCCAAATGTTCATTCTACTTTAGTAAAAAATTCAGAAGCTTATGCAAAGCTTGTAGAATTAGGAAAAGAATTAGAACAAGGAAATTCATTTGTCAAACAAGTGATTGATGACGTTCTTAATAGTTATTTCTATCCAAGAATTTAAATACTATGATAGAACCTCAAAAATTAATCGATTGCATTAATAAAGATTGTAAAAATTTATTTCTAAATAATTTTATTTTAAAACCAAATTCTGGTCATTATAACATTTCAAGATATAGAATTGAAGGAGTTTCTAATGCCTTAAATAGATTTGAAATACCTTTTGATGCAGTTAAAGTTTTGAATTGGTTTGATGATTTTTGGTTGTTTATAGAAGTTAAATTTGTTTCACTTGAAATATTGGATGGTAGAAAAAAATCAAAACAAATACATACATATATATCATTATCCGTATTTCAAGGAGCTGATTCTGATAATAATAAATATCAGTTATTTCGAGCTGAATGGGACGATTATAATAATGAGGATGAAAAACACTCTCAACCTCATTGGCATATAACATCCAACCAAGCTATAGAAAGAACATTTGAAGAATATTCAAACAATTTTGATAATGGAGATTTTATTTCTTTACTAGAAGAAGAAAAACAAAAATTATTTGATGTGAATAAAATACATTTTGCAATGAATGGAAATTGGCAAAATGATGAAACACATATTCATAAAATTGATGATGAACAGAAAATTGTTAAATGGTTTCAAGGAATATTGAAACATATGAGAAATGAACTAGAATAGAACAACGATCGCCCAACAGCCGTTTGGCGAGATTGGGGTTTTAGTGGAATTAGCGTTTTTTCATTACCTTTACGTTAAGCCGAAAATACTCGGTTTCAAAAGTCCCCAACCACGCCAAGCGCCAAGACGTTGTGCGACACTTTCGAGCGACAGAAATTCGAACAGAAAATGAAAGAAAAAACTAAAATATTTGTACTACTATTTTGCGGAATATTATTCTCCTATATTTTATTCAAATCATATCATTTTGACGATATATTTCAAATATTTTTTTATGTAATTCTTGGCGGAATTGGACTTTACATATTTTATAATGCAATATTTGATAATGTAAAAAAGTATAAGGAAACCAAAAAATTAGAAAGTTATAAATTAACAATTATAGGAACATTTTTAGTACTTCTAAATCTTGAAATATTTAGTTATTATGAAACTAAAATTAATAGCAAATCAATTTTAAAAACTGAATATGGAAATATTATTGCAGATTTTAAAACTGATAAAAATTACATAATCAAAATTGGAAGTTGGGCAAGTAAAAAATATTTTTATGGAACTTATTCAATCAATGATAGTGTAATAATTTTAGACAAAAAATGTAAAAACAGAGATGAAATTAGCGATAGACTTTTAATAAGAAAATACAAAAATGAAATTGAAAAATCAGAAAACCTGAAATATAAAACCTATTTAATTGGAATTGACAAAAATGGAAATGAAATAACTAATTCTGAATTAATAGTAATAGAAGATAATAGAAAATAAAAAAAGCGATCGCACAACAGCCGTTTGGCGAGATTGCGAATTTTGTGGTAAATTCATATTTTTCTTTCGCAAGATATTCTATCTTAGCCGAAAGAAATCGGTTACGAAGTTCGCAACCACGCCAAGCGCCAAGACGTTACCAGCAATACGCCCAAAAAACCGCAGAAAACCGAAAAATTAAATGAAAAAAATTATCCTAATGCTTTTTGTGATTATGCAAATCAGTTGTAATCAAGTTTTGCATAATAAATTAGGAATAGAAAATGCCAAAAAAGAACTTGAAAATGCATTAAATGACACAACTAAATTAGCTATTCTTGACAAAAATGAACTTTTAATTAAAGAAGAAAATACAGCAATAAAAGTAGCTGAACCAATATTATTTGAAATTTATGGCAAATCAAAAATTGAAGATGAAAAACCATACGAAGCATATTTAATAAATAATTATTGGGTAATTAATGGAACGATAAATAGATTTTCTTTTGGCGGAGCTTTTTCAATTATTATTGACGCAAGAAATTCAAAAGTTGTAAACGTAATCCATTATAAATAAAATAAGTACTGCTGGTAACACACGTCTCGCGCCATTTGCGAATTTAGTGGAATTACCGTTTTTTATCGTATTTTCGTTTAGCAGAAAATACTCGTCTTCGTAAGTCGCAAACTGCGCGAGGCGCGAGAACGTTGGCAGTAATTTTACCGCAGAATCGTAAATTTAACAACAATAATTATAATATGATAATAGCAACAAGTAAAGACGGCTTTGATAGAAGAGTCATTTTTAATGATACAATTCTAATGGTAGACAGCGATGATAAACTCTCCGTTTTTTTTAATGATGAAAAATTAAAATTAGAAATGACAATTAATTTTACATTTTCGGATGATGGCGAAGAATTAAAAACAAGTGGAAACTTTAGTGAAGATGGAAAAACTATAAATATGACACTTCATAAATGGAATAATTCACTCGGAACAGAAGTAACTAAACCAATTGAATTATCAACAAACATTGGTAAAAGAATTTGGATTAAATTCAAAACATCCGCAGACAAAAAACTTTCTTTTCGTTCATTTCACTTAACAATTTGGGGAGAAGAATAATTATGGCAACAACTAACAAACCCGATTTAAATCGCACAGGCGAAACACCCCACAGCAAATTAGATTTGTTTTCAGGGAAACATACAACAAGTATAATAGTTGCTATTTTATTTTTAGTAACATTAATCTGCTTTGTAATTCTATATTGTGCAAAACCAACTTTACCGGATAATATAATTACTGGACTCTTTGGTCTACTTGGAGTTTTGGCAGGATTTTTTGCTGGATCAAATATTAAAAAAGACTAATTCATAAAAAAACTACTGCCAACAGCCGTTTGCCAAGATTGGGGATTTAGTGGAATTAGCGTTTTTTTTACTACATTTACGTTAAGCCGAAAATACTCGGTTTCAAAAGCCCCCAACCTCGGCAAGCGCCAAGACGTTACCTGAAAGGCTACGTTTACGTCGTAAATTCAATAACTTAATGCAACAGTTTTAATTTTTTAAATTTGTTGTATATGGAAAAGAAACGAAATAGATTAACCTTTGCAGAGCGTATTATTATAGAGACTTTACTGTCCCAAAAGAGATCAATTTTATACATCTCAAAACAATTAGACAGAAACAGAAGTTCAATTTACAGAGAAGTCAAAAAATGGGTTCTTAAACCTTCAGATAAATACCTTGCTCATCTTGCCGATTTTTGTGCTAAAGAAGTGTATTTAAACAAAAGAAATCTTGACAAGATAAATACTCATTTCAGTTTAAAAGTGTTTGTTTATAGAGGATTAATCAATAATCACTCGCCTGAACAAATCGCTGGAAGTATAAAAGATTTATATCCAAATGACCCTATAATGTCAATCTCATATGAAGCGATTTATAAACATATTTACAAGCATAGACAATCTAGATTAGGTAGAAAATTAATTAAACTACTGCCCTACAGCCATTCTAAAAGAAGAAATAAAAAGAGATTTGGTTCTAAAAGATCCAGAATTAAAGATGCTGTTAATATTGAAATGAGACCAAATATAGAAGACAGAAAACAACTCGGACATTGGGAAGGTGACCAAATTGTAGGGCTTGGACATAAAAGCGCCATAGCTACAATGGTAGAAAGTAAAACAAGATTTACATACATCATTTTCCTTAAATACAGAACATCGGAAACCATGACATAAGCTGTAGCTAAAACTTTAAACATCTTAATGCCGGAAGCAATTAAAACAATTACTTACGATAATGGAATGGAAATGGCGAATCACAAATGGTTAACTCAAAACATAGGAATGGATATTTATTTTGCTAACCCCTATTGAACTTAGAAAAAAGATACAAATGAATAAAAACGGACTTATTAGACGTTATTTTATAAAGAAAATAGACTTTAATAACATTAAGCAACAACTAAAAATACTAAAGTAAAGGCTCAATAACAGATCAATGGAAGTGCTTGGTTTTAAAATACCAGCATATATGTTAGAACTCGAAATAAATAAGATCAAAATTTAAAACCAAATTAGTAATTTAAATTATTATCCAAAAACACCAACTCTTGCATTAAGATATTGAATACACCAGCAAACAAAGACTTAATTTAGAAACTCTTTAACTAAACGATTAATTTTAGTAAATTAATGAGTTAATGGTGATTATTTTTTAGATAATGTTAATATCAAGCAAATTCCAACAATATTCCAAATTTTTCTTGCAAATTAAATTTTCATGAAAGTATTAAATAAAAAATAAAAACCTCTTTCTTGTATTTCTTTTATTGAAATTACATTTTAAGTAGCTAAATCAAATTGTCGAAAAAAATCGAAATAATTTATAATAGCCATATAGCATATCTAAAGGACAACTAAAAAGTATAAATGATAATATATTTTGTATAAAAAAAGACCTCTTGAAATGAGGTCTTTTAAATATTTAAATCAATGTCTATTCTTCTTTTGATTCAGGAAACAAAATTGAAACTATTACCGAAATTACAAGAACTCCACCAACGATTCCTAATGAAATTGGAGAGGGAATATGAAACCATGGGGATATAAGCATTTTAAATCCAATAAAACTTAAAATTATAGCCAAACCATAAGGTAATTTGCTGAACATGTGTATAAAATTAGCAAGCAGAAAATACAACGATCTTAATCCCAAAATAGCAAATATATTCGACGTGTACAGAATAAATGGATCTTTAGATATTGCAAAAATCGCAGGAATACTATCCACCGCAAATAATACATCAGTAAATTCAATTACGGCTACAACAACTAGTAATGGTGTTGCCATTTTTATACCATTTTGTATGGTAAAGAATTTGTCACCATCGTAATTATCTGAAACTTTATAAAACTTTTGAACAAGTTTTGCACCAGCAGTATCGCTAAAGTCTTCATCATCATCTCCATCTCCACTACCCCAAGATTGTATTCCTGCATAGATCAAGAATAATCCAAATATTGTCATTACCAAATTAATTGGTGGTAAAGCAAGTTGATTTACGTCAATGAAGTATTTAGCATTAACTCCTCCCAAGATAAATAATCCAAACATTATTGCTAGAATCAAAAATGCTTTTTCAGCCTTTAGAAACTTTATAGCTAAGCCAATTAAAGAAACTGCAATTAAACTCCAAACTACATAAAAAGTAGTGCTATCATTTTTAAGAAATGACTCCAAATAAGTTACATTAATGATGCCGACTCCAGCAAATATAAATATAGCTCTAAATATTAAAGCGCCTATAATACCCCAAAAAAGAACTTTATGATGCAGATGCTTAGGAACTTTAAAAAAACCGAATACTAAAATAAAAACAAAAAGATTATCTACTGAAAGTGCTTTTTCTATCCAATAGGCTAATTGAAACTGTGTGAATTTTTCTACTGCGATTTCATGACCACCAGCATCTTGGTTAAAAATCCAATATACAACTCCAGAAAAAGCCATTGAAAGTGAAATCCAAATGATGCTCCATGTTAACGCTTCTTTTGACGTTACTTCGTGTGCTTTTTTATTAAAGATACCTAAATCTAATAATAGCATTATAAAAATCACTATTGCGAATCCGACTACTAAGCCTGGATGTAAATCGATAATATTTGTTTCCATTTGTTTAATTAAAGTTAAAATTTTAAATTATGTATTTGCTAGTGTTACTACGATTACTCTGCCGCCTTCTTCTTTTGAAAGAAGTATTTTTTTTCCATTTGTTAATTCTACCATACTGCCGATTGGAATTTCTTTGTCTTCTGTCACATCTTTGAGCGAAGTGAGTTTCTGATTGACAAAAACCCATTTGTCCTTGAAATAAGTAAAATAGCCAACTGGTACCTTTTGCTGCGCGGTTAATTTCTCATTTCTTGCAATAGTACGATTAACATGCCATTGAAACAAATATTGATCGTTATAAACCATTAATCTGTAATTTTCGGGTTTCCACACGCTATCTTGAAATTGATAGTATAAATCTAAAACGGGTAGTGTTCCTTTGTGTGCCGTTCCGCAAAAAGGACATTTTGGACTATTGGTGTTATCAAAAACATACCATTTTTGTTCGCAATACGGGTTATGGCATTTCTGCATTAAATCGGTGGTTTTTAATAGTGCAATTTCCCATTCTTCTGCAGTAGGTCTTTGCATCGGATTGTGCAATCCGTCTATGAAAACTTTATCAAACAATGTTTTTAGATAAGGTCCAGTAATTGTATACGGCAACTGGGTAATATCTGCCCAAGGCAAATCCCATTTAGAAACTTGATTTAATTTTGGTCTGTTTGTTGGGTCTGTCGGATGTTCTATAAACATCGCCTTTTCTCCCATCGATAACAAATCGTCTTTTTCGGTGTCTAAATCATGAACTTTCCCTCCTTTTAGTGGATGTCTGTGCAACAAAAACATATAAATCAGAATTGGCAAAGCATGTAAGTCCGTTAGCCTGTTTGGTAATTTTCTGTTAGGATCTGTTTTGTTTAAATGTTTTGTAGAAAGCACTTCGGGGGCAATAAATTCTGCAGTGCCAATTACTTCTGCCTGAAATAAACCGGGTACTACTAATCCATCTAAATCAATCATACAGGCTGATCTTTCGATAGGATCTATCAAAACATTATTATAGGATAAATCAGAATGAGCAAGACCCATTGCGTGCATTTTTTTTACCCCTCTTGATAGATTGACAGCCACTTGAAAATAACTCAACCAATCTCCCAATTCGGAATTTGCGACTCTTAATGGAAATTTAGGATTTCTAAATTTTGGTCCAGCAAACCACTTTCCGTTTTTCTCTTTCCCCTGAATCAAATCGCTTGTCTGATATCCTTTCTTAAAGAAAAACTTGGAGTTGTAAATAGGAACAATTATTCCAGTTAGATTTTTATACTCAATAACATCCGTTGGCCATCTGAAAACTTCATTTAAATAATAGTCAGCTGCTTCGCCATTTTTTATTTGGTCAAAATATTTATTCGTTATTTTTTGTAGTCTTTCCTTTTGATTAAAATCTAGTTTGTCTCTAAAAATAGCGACAACATATTTTTTATCAGGACTAAAATATACATCTTTTACACCACCACGCATGGGTTCTCCGTTATCAACAAATTGATAGGTTTTAGTGTTGTCGTTTATTGATTTTACGGTAATTATACTCATAAATTAGTAAATTATAGCTAAGGTTCTGTCATCATGATTTCCTGGACTCCAAAAATCCATCCAGTTTGAAAGTTGTGCTGCAATTGCCGTATTTCCTTTCTCAAAATCAACTTTTGATCCGTCTTCGTTATTGCCTTTCAAATCAGATAAAAATTCATTCCATTTTTCTATTCTTTCTAGGTTTGCTTCTACAACAAACTTTGGGTCATATATTCCATCAGTCATTAACATCAAATACGAGAAATCATCCACTAATTTAAAGCCAAAACGGGAAGAAAATTTTTCGCTCTGAAAAATTTCCGGCATCGTAATAAATCTTGTGCCACCGCCAAATTCTCCAACATCCAAAAAATTCATCAGTTTTATCTCTGTCAAATCTTTATTTAATAAACCAATGGGACAATCACCAACTCCAAAAGTTAGAATTACATAACCGAAATCGTATTTTTTAACTAAAGCAAAAATTAATGTTGCATGAAATTTTCTTAGTTCTTCTTCATTAATATTGGCAAATTCTTCGATTTTTTGATTTACAAAATGAGCCGCTTTTGATAAATTGTTGTAAACAAAATGGCTTATTTTTTTTGATGATTCTGGATCAGTTTTGTTGTAATGATTTAATACTATTTCATCAAATTGGTTTAGGTTTTCCGCATTTAAATTTTCTTCAAAATAGTTTACTACTGAATCACAAGCAATTTTTGAACCTTTTCTGGATAAACTGGCAGAACCCGCACCATCTGAAACCGCCAAAATACTCCATCCATTTGTACTGAAATTTTTAAACGCAAAATCATCTTCTCTAAAAGAACCAACGTTGGCATGGCTTCGTCCGCGTTTTGAAGCGACAACAATATTTTTATCCAAAAATTGACTTGAAACAGCTACATTATCTTCTTTTGAAAATGGATCGTTTTGATCACTTTCTATATTTTTCCATAATGATTTTGGATCAGGATTTATGATAAGTGTGATTGTTTTTTCGTTTAATGTTACTTCTTCAGCTTCACCATCTATTTTGAAAAACAATTTTATTTTTATATCACCGCTTATTTTCGGCTCACCATAAAGCAGCTCTTTTTTAGTATCAAAAGCAAGTCCTGTATCTTCTAAATTTTTAAACTCGTAATAAATAATATCATCCCAGCCCAATGCGATAAAATCTATTTTTGATTCATATGTTTTATTCACAGTACCATTAGCCAGAAAAACGGATTGCTGTATAATATCGTCAATTCGATTTTTTAATTTCCAATCCTTCATAATCAATTGCTGGTTTTCTTTAATTATTTTTACTGCTATGGTATTTTTTTCGTTATTTATAAAATCATCAAAAAGAGAATCTTTACTTTTTGGAATTTCGATTTTATTTTGGGATAAAAAAGACTGAATATATTTTTTGGTCTCTTCCATAAATATTATCCTTGTGTTCTGTTTACATCAAAACCGCCTTCGCCACAACCGTAAGACCCTTGATTATTACACCAAGGGCAAGTACTTATTTCTTCGTCTCCGATGCAATGAATTTTTTGGCAAACGCATACTGCAAATGCAACTTGATTACCACAACAAGGACAAGTTGGTCCGCCAATAAGTTCTTCGGTATTTATTTGGTTGCTGTAGTTATTACTGTCTGCCAATTCAAAATAAGTATTATCAATCTGGTAGGCTCCAACTAGTTTATAATTTCTTGAAGATAACTCGACACCTGCATAAATGGAAGGTGCAATTGTCTTGCGATACTTCATTAAATACGGTCTTTTTGTGTTTTGACATTTACCATTAAGAACGACATAATTATCATCGACAAAATGCTGATTTGTTTCTGTCTTGGTTAAATCTATTTTAGAAAGTGTTTCTCCATCCAATTTTGCTAATTCAAAACCTGATGAATTATTTTCTACACTAATACTGCTGGTTTTGATAGAATCGGTAACCCATTTAAAGAATTCTTTGTACGATTGTACATTCGTGTTTTTAAAATGAAGTACGTTTTCGGTAAGCTGTCCTAATAATTTTGTGTCCGTTTCGTTTCCAAAGGAAACTGCGATTAAGTTAGCGGTACGTTGCCAGTTCGTTTTCCATTCATTAATTGCTGCTTGAGAATCATCAGTAGGAACTCCGTCAGTGAATAAAAATACAATAGGTTTCCAATCTCCTTTTACTTCATAAGTAGTTTTAACGATATTATTTCTCAATTCGAACATTAAATGTCCTAGTCCTTTACTTAACGATGTGCCGCTACCAATTGGAAATTTTGGAGGATAGAAACTCACTATTTCCTGTAATGGCACTAATGTTTTAGGCTGACCTGCAAAAACTATAATAGAAACAAAAACAGTTTCTAATGCATGCGGATCTGTTTTTAATGCTTGAATTATAGTTGCTAATCCTTCTTCAACTTGTTGAATTGGCTCTCCAACCATTGATTCTGAAATATCTATTAGGAAATATATTGGTAATCTTCTCATCTTAAAGGAATTTTAATAATATTAAAAAAATAATTAAAAGTACAATTTGTGTCATGTCAACAGCCAATCCTAAACCAACCTGAAAAGGTTTGACAATAGTTTTCAAAAAATTGAATATTGGTGTGAATATGCTATTAAAAAAATCAAAAATCGATTTATATTGAGGATTCAACTTGTCTTTATAAGGCAATAATTTTGAATATAAAAACAAACCAACAATTAGGATATTTATAAAAATTTTAATTATAATCATTTGGAAAGCACTATTATTAATTGGTTTGAAATAACATTTTATGAAGTAATGAAACAATAGAGATTGTTAATAAAAGAACCATAATAGTCTATATCACTACCGTTATTTCGCTTGGCGGTGGCGGCAGCGTTACGCTTTCTCCAGTACCCTGGCTTTTATTACCTTGCTCGATAGTTTCGGAAACCCATTTGAAGAATTGTTTTAAAGTCGAACTGTCTGCCGAATCTAAATGAACTACATTATCTGTAAGTTCTTTAAGAATTGCATCATTGGCCATATGACCGGCAGCACAACCTATAACAGCGCCAAAATTTAGTGCTTTTACTTCTGCTATTTTTTCTCTGTAGAATTGAATGTCTGAAGGTTTTCCATCTGTAAAAACAAAAAGTAAAGGTTTCCAATCGCCTTTTAGCGTTGAAGAGCCTTTTATGACATCAGTTTTTACTTTCTGAATCACAAAATCCAATCCAGCTCCTGTATTGGTTGGGCCGCTTTGTGGACAGGTAATTTCAGGAAGTTGAAAATGTACTAATTCTGTTAACGGAACAATTTCTTTTACTTCTCTATCAAAAGTTATAATACTTATCCAAAGCGAATCCAGCGCTTGCGCATCTGAGCGTAAAGTATTAATCATGCCGCTTAAAGCATTATTCAGAGCTTGAATAGGTTCGCCATTCATGGAGCCAGATGTATCTAAAAGAAAATAAACGGGTAGTCTTCTCATAACTTTTTAAAAATAGTTTACTAATGAAATTGTAAAATTCAAAACATATTTAATAATCGGTGACAGAAGCAGAATTGTAAACTTAATACTCAATCTGTACGATTAAAAACAAAAAACTCCTGCTGTCTAAAAACTAAACAACAATATTTAATTCAGATGGAGGCGGAGGCAGTTCTTTTAATCCTCCTGTAAAATCTTTTCCAAAGTCTTCTACTTTTGTTGAGCTTACGCCAATAGAAGCCGTTACCCATTGAAAGAACTTGCCAATACTAGAACTGTCTGCATTGTCTAAACTTACCACATTATCTGTAATTTTCTTTAAAACATTGGTGTCAGCACCACCGCCAGCTGCACAGGCTACTGTAAATGCAATTTTGGCTTTTTTAAATTCATTTAAAGCGCTTTCCCAATTATCCGTAGGAATACCATCGGTCATTATAAAAACCAATGGTTTCCAATCTCCTTTTTGTTCCGTTGTTGTTTTGGCAACTTCGGTTTCAATTTTTTGAGAAACTAATCGTAAGGCATCTCCAAGCGCAGTAACTCCCGACGCTTTGAGATCGACCATTTGAAAAGAGGCTAAATCGGTTAATGGAATAATTTGCTGAGCAGTACTATCAAAAGTAATGATGCTTAAAAAAGCCGTTTCGATTGCCTGAGGATTTTGGCGTAAGGAACTAATCATCATCTGAACGCCGTTTTTTACAGCCTCTATAGGTTCTCCAGTCATAGAACCAGAGGTGTCTAATAATAAATATACAGGTAATCTTCTCATAGTAATTTTTGGTTTTATACAGGAATGTTGTATGTTGGCCTCTCGTTTGTATCTGCTTGAGAATTAGTACTCAAAACACCACCAACATTGTAAGTGCTTGTATTGGCTTGTGGGTCATTTTGTATCAATTCGCTCATTACTGCTTGCGTAAAATCTTTACCGCCAGTTATATGGTTGTAAAGTGCTCCAATAGTATAAATGGGTCCGCATGGAAAACCCCACCATCCAACGATTAAATTAAGCAAAACAAATCCGTAAGAATACTTAAATGTATTTTCGTTAGGTCTGATAAAATAAATATCAGAACTTCTTTTTAAAGTCATTATCAAAAAGGAAACTGTATAGGGAAAAACAACAAATTTCCCACCTTGCTGTACCAGATCTCTCATTTGAGAAACACTAAGTCCTTCTATGTTTTTGATTTGCATTATAGGTAAGAAGCTATAATTTTATGAATAGTTTGTCCTAAAAAAGTATCATCAGTTGGGTCACCAATGGCGCTAAATTTCCATTCGTTGTTTCTTTTGTATAATTTTCCCATTATGATAGAACGTTTGTTTACATATTGAGGATCTGCTGAAACGTTATAAGAAGCAAACTCAGAAACCACTCTTGTTGGCGTTCCTTCATACATTCTTATTTTAGCATACGGAATTTGAGAGAAATCTTCTTTACCAGCATTGTTTAAAAAGAAAAATATTTGAGTAACTTTCAAATCCACTTTTGATAAATCAACAGTTATAATTTCATTATCAAGACCATCGTCTCCGCCAGTATCTCCTGCAAGATCATCACCAGTATGTTTTAAAGCGCCGTCAACGGTTAATAATTTACCTTTTGGTAAACCAAATTGCTGTAGTACTTCTACTCTGTACAAAGGGGAATATAAATGATCGCATAGTTTATTTTGGTCATCTATAAGAATACAACTTAAATCTAAATCGATATCAATTATTTTTTTGGACATGCCCAGAAAACCACCTTTTGTTTCGATAGCTCCCCAGTTTACTCCAACGCAGAAGTTGGTTAATGTTTCTCCGCTTGATTTTCTTAAATCAATTTTTTGTCCTTTGGTTAAGTTAATTGCCATTCTTTTAAATTTTATTTAATTAGTTATATTTATTTAAGTAATCTTGTAAACCACCTTTCATTCCAATTCCAACTGCTTCAAACTTCCATTCTTCATTTCTTTTGTAAATTCTGCCAAATTCAACCGCAGTTTCTATAGAAAAATCTTCATCAAGCTCGTATTTTACTAATTCTACATTGGATTGATCCAGTATTCTGATAAATGAATTTCTGATCTGACCAAAATTTTGTCTTTTCGTGTCAGCATGATGAATGGTAACCACAAAAGAAATCTCATGAACGTCAGGAGAAATTTTAGATAAGTCTATTTGTATTTTTTCATCATCGCCATCGCCATCACCAGTTAGATTATCACCAGTATGGATAACTGCCTGATCTGGAGATTTTAAATTATTATAATAAACAAAATGATTTTCATTTGGCAATTTGCCATTTGCACCAACTAAAAATACAGAAGCATCCAAATCAAAACTGTCTCCTGTACTACTTGAATTATTATCCCATCCCAATCCAACAGTGAATTTGGGAGCGTCAATAATTTGTCTTTGTCCTTTTTCTAAGTTAATTGCCATTTTATTCTTTTAATTAATATTAATATTCAACATTGTTTTTAAAATATTTGTTTGTTCATCAACATTTTGCAATTCCTCTAGAAAATCGACTGATGAAATTTTTGCCAGATATTCTTTTAATACTGTCAAAACACTTTCGGGAAGTGTAGTTTTCAAAGTACTTAGCTCTTGTTGTAGCGTTGCATTTTTTGTTTTCAAATCTTTTACAATACCTTCTTTTGCAGATTCGTTTTTTGAAAGATCAATTCCTTTGGCGTTTTCATCCGTTAAGAGGTAAAAAGATTTTTCATTAGCTATAAAAATAAATTTATCATTAGAATCCCTAAACTCATACACTTCTATAATCTCATTATTGCAGACTAATCCACATGAAAACTTAATATTGAAATTTAGAATATTTAATCTTCCTAAAAGCTTCTTCTCAAATTGAGCATGTTCGTTTTTATACAGGTTTTTATTAAATTGAGAAAGTTGTTCGTATTGATTTATTGTTATTTCTCTGTAAAATTCAGCTTGAATGCTTTCTGAAAAAACTATTATTTCGTTCCAATCAAAAAAAACATCTTTTTCTGTTACAAATAATTGATAGAGATTTTCTATCTTTTTTGACATATTCTGAGCGTGAAGTTGCATTCTTTTAGCATACTTTGTCTCTTCTATCTCTAATTTTAATTTGGATAAAATATCTTCGTTAATATGAATTTCATCCGTAATTAGAACATAATGCTGCTCTTTTGATTTTTTTATTTTCTGAAACAAATCGATAAGACTATTAGTAAACTGAATGTGAAATAATTCTAATTTGTTAATATCTAATATTCGATTGTTCTGAAAAAGGGTGTGAATTATTTTTGTTCTTACCAAAACACCAACAAGATCCTTGTGATTAAAGAAATTGGATAACAATTCTAAAATCACAAGTTTTCTGTTACTGTCCTTTATTATTTGGAGATAAATCTCCTCTTCCTCCTGCATTTAATTGATTTTTCAATTTTCTAGCTTACCACTCCTTTTTTCAATTCTTGTTCCAAACTTTGTAAACCAGCATCAAGTTGTCTTCTGGTTTCAGTACCTTTTTCGTGAATCTGTTTAACTTCTGTCAAGGTATCTATTAAAGATTTTGTAGTTATTTTAAGTGTTTCTAGAGAAACAATTGTGTTTTCATTTTCTCTTGCCACTTCAATACTGTTTTGTTTCAGCATTTCAGCATTTTTCTGTAAAATAGTATTCGTTGTTTCAGAAACTCTTCTTTGTACCTCAATATTTTGTTTTTGTCTTTGTAATGCAACAGCCAATGTAAGTTGGTTTTTCCAAACAGGCATTGTTGTAGTCAAAATCGATTGCGCTTTTTCGGCAATTGATGTGTTGTTGTTTTGAACTACTCTAATTTGTGCCAAAGATTGAAGCATTATAAAACGTACGATTTTCATATCTGCAAGACGTTTGTCCAATCGATTGATGAACGTTCTTTTGTCTGCAATTTGATAATCTTGGTATTGGGCGCTGTTTCCTTCCATAACCGCAAGTTCTTCGCTCAGTTCTTTAAAGCGAATTTGTCCTGCAATAATGTGTTTTTCCATTTCTTTGATAAGATTTACATTGCCATCAAACATAGTTTGCAGTGCGCTGTTATCTTTTAAAGAATTAATCATTCCCGCTTTTACTTTGTTACTGATTTTTTCAATGTTTACAGTAATTTTATCGTATTGTTGAAATAATTTTTTTACATCAATAACCAGCTTATTAAGCAATGGAATTTTCGAAATAAATTTTTTAAATGGCCCTTGATCTAACTGATCTATATCTACATAATTCAATTCTGTAAGCAAATCATTAATCAAAGTTCCTACCTCGCCTGAGTTATAAGTTCTGACGTTGGTTAAAAAAGTATCACTTTGTTTTGCGATAGAAGTTTGAATTTCGGCACCGTAATTCAGAATTGAATTAGCGTCATTTTCATTCAACTGATTGGAGATTGACTTGTAATTATTAACTTCAGTCTCGGAGATTGAAGTTAAATTTACATTTCCATCTTTATCAATCAAAGAAACATTTTCCTGAGGAACTAATTGATTTTCTAACATCTTATTTTATAAATGATTCTGTTGAATTGTAACGATAGTTTGTTCTAGTTTTTTGTCACTTGTAGGAACTCCAACTGCGCTGAATTTCCATTCGTCGTTTCTTTTATAAAAAACACCCAAAACCATAGATACGTTTCCTGCGAAAGTAGCATCATTAGCAATATCAAAGCGAGCAAATTCTTGACTTACTTTGGTAGGTGTTCCTTCGTAAATTCTAATAGATGCAAAAGGAATGTCTTTGAAATCCTGTCCTCTGAAACTATTAATAAAAAAAGCAACGTGATGTGCAGCAGCAGTTAATTGAGAAAAATCTAACGTAATAACTTCATTATCCAATCCGTCATCTCCGTTCATGTCTCCAGTTAAATCATCACCACTATGTTTGATGGCGCGGTCACTAGATATAAGTTTTTTGAAATTTACGGAATCAATATGATTTTTTTTGTCATCATAAACGGCGCAACTAGCATCTAAATCTACAGCTTCTTTTTTTGTTCCAAAAAAACCTTTTTTCTCGATTGCTCCCCAGTTTACACCAACACAAATGTTTTGTAATTTTGAACCGTTACTTTTTTCAAGATTTATACGTTGTCCTTTTTCTAAATTAATTGCCATATCTTAGTTATATTTATTTAAGTAATCTTCTAATCCGCCTTTCATTCCAACTCCCATTGCTTCAAATTTCCATTGTCCGTCTTTGTCGTAAATTCTTCCAAATTCGACCGCCGTTTCTATTGAGAAATCTTCTTCTAATTCATATTTAACCATTTCGGTATTATTAGAATCATCTACTATACGAATAAATGAATTACGAACTTGTCCAAAATTTTGTTTTCTATTTTGAGCATCATGAATGGTAACAACAATGCAGATTTCTTTTACAGCTGGATTAATTTTGGTTAAATCAATTTTTACTTGTTCATCATCTCCATCTCCATCACCCGTTAAGTTATCACCCGTATGAATAACAGCATCATCTGGAGATTTTAGGTTATTATAAAAAATAAAATGGGCATCAGACATTATTTTTTTATTATCACCTAAAATAAAAACGGAAGCATCTAGGTCAAAACCTGTGCCTGTGCTACTGTTGTTTGTGTCCCATCCTAAACCAATTGTAAATTTTGGCGCATTGATGTTTTCTCTTTGTCCTTTTTGTAAATTGATAGCCATAGTTTAATCTATTTTTATTACGTTAATATTTTTTTTATATTCTAAAATTTGATGGTAATTATTGCTAATCGCAAGATGAAATAATTCGTCACACTTTTTGGCAGGTATGTTTGCAACTAAAAATTTAAACTGATCTTCATTTAAGCCTAAAATATATTTTACGATTCTAGTATTATACTGAAAATGATCACTGTTGATTATAGAAACGATATCTTCTACATTGTGCACAGCAAAATAGTTGTAATGATTTTCAATTTTTGGATGAATGTCTTTGTTCATTAATTCAGCGAAATAAACAAAGATAAAATCTCCTTTTACATCGTATTGGTTCAGAATTTTATTTACGGTATGCTCATGACTACCGGTTATTTTAATGTCATCAACAAAAATGCAAAGTTTTCCGTCAATAAAATTGCGGTCTATGTAATACGTATCATTAGAAATTAATTTTACTCTTTCTTCAAAATCCAAATTTCCATAATCGGTAACGTAAGTTTGATTTCTGTAAATTTTGGATTCGATGCAGGCTTTTTTACCATTTTTAAATAAAAATCCATTTAGCTCTTTTTTAAAATAATAACATAGGAAGTTAGAGGCAGTTTGAATTGATAAATAAGGACTTGGCAAAATAACAATCTCAGTTTGAGATAAGATAAGATCTCTAAATTCAGTAACAAATCCGTCAAACAAAACCTTTGCAAATTTCTCGGCATAGAATTTATCTCCAAATTTGAATCGGCTGTATTCTTCTTCTTTAAAAGGGCAAGCGTCTTTATCTAAGATTTTATGTAAACTATAATTTTTATTCACGTTTAAATTTTTAATAGATGTGCATTAAAGCCAAATTTCTGAGCTCCGTTGTAATCGGCAAAAGCATTGTCGCCAATATGCAAAACATCTTTTTTTTCTACTTTTTTATATTTATTTATTTCATCAAATACCAATTGAAAAATTTTCGAATTTGGTTTTGAGAATCCTACTTCGTCAGAATAAATCTGAAATGTAAAATACTGACTCAACTTATAATATTCTAACAGCTTTCTTAATGTTCTGCCTTTTATAAATCCTGTATTGCTCAAAATATTTATTGACATTCCTTGATTCGTAATTTCTTCAAACATTTTTTGAATATTAGAAAAAAGTAATACTGGTTTATATTCCAAAAATAATTCCTCAGTATGATTGTAAAATTGAAATAGTCGGTCTGCCCCATTTTTATCAATATTCACATTCAAAGCGCTTAAAATTAGATAATAAATTTCGTACGTGTCAATATTTAGCCCATTTTTTTCATTAATAGCATTACACAGTACATCATAATAGCGAACAACTTCATTTACTTTTTCAATTCCATGATCAATTTCAAAGAAGTCTTTAAATAATAAATTCCTTTTTTGCTTAAATTCTGGATGTGATTTTATTAGTGTAAGCCATAAATCAAAAGAAAGATGGCTGTAGTTTTCATAATTTATTTTCAAAAGTTTGTATTTTAAAAAATGTATAAAATTTAGGTTAAATAAAAGGCTTCACATTTGTGTGCGAAGCCATATTTTATAAAATTTAAATTTTAGTTTATTTGATAATCTCGCCTGAATAATATTTTTCTAAGAAAAAGCCTAAATCTGCTCTATAGCCTATTCCAGAAGCTTCAAATTTCCATTGATTATTTCTTTTGTATAATCTTCCAAATTCTACACCGGTTTCAATAGAAAAGTCTTCGTCTAATTCATATTTGGCAATTTCCTGACCATTTGAATCGTCAACAATTCTAATATATGAATTTCTAACTTGTCCAAAATTCTGTTTTCTTCTTTCGAAGTCTTCAATTGTTACTACAAAAAGGATTTCCTGAACGCTAGCGTCAATTTTACTTAAATCAACCTTTATAGCTTCATCATCATCTCCATCACTATTTCCACCAGTTGGATCATCTCCAGTATGCTCTAAAGATCCGTCGGGAGATTTTAGGTTGTTGTAAAATATAAAGTAATTCTCTCCAAGTAGTTTACGATCAGAATTAATCATTATTGCTGAAGCATCTAAATCGAAATCTTGTCCAGTTCCTTCATTTGGATCCCAACCTAATCCTATACTTATTTTGGATAAACCAATATCAATTTTTTGTCCTTTCTGTAAGTTAATTGCCATTTAATTCTGCTTGAGTTTAATTATTTTATAATCATACAATAATAATGAATTTTAATACAAATTACAAAATAATGTTAAAGAAGAGTGATAGTCCGGAAATCCAAAAAAGTAAGAAAGGTATTTATTATTTTTAACGGAATTAAAAACTTTTTTAAATAGTTATTTAGGTGAAGTTTTAAACAAAACATTGTAATATGAATTTGGACTTAATGAAACTATGCCAAATAAAACAATAGCTGTAAAAATGCAAAACGTACCTTAAAAATTTACAATACACTAAGACCATATAAAAGCTTAAAAGTAAGAACACCTAATAGTGTCCTTTTAAAGGCTAATCTACCCAATAAATCATAACGTAGGAATAAATAAATTATTTATGTAAATTTTAATTGAAAACACAATAAAAATTTGTCAACCTATTTCAGGACGTTACAAGCTACATTAGTACTTTTAATTATTAACCAAAAAGACCAACTGTTGCATTAAGTTCTTAAATCCACAATTAAATGGAAGCTTAATCATCAGTTAACACACATCAAAGATGATTATGATAAATTTACGGCTCAATAAATAAGTCATAAGAAATGAAAAAATCTTTAATTCTATCAATATCTCTAATGTCTTTATTTAATGCCTGCAACCAAAAGGAAAACAAAGAGAACTCCCAAGAGCAACAAACAGAAGCTACCTCGAAAAAGACAAAAAGATTCGAAAACACAGAAGTAATTACAACTTTCGACATCAACAAAATCCCTGTATCTAAACAAGAAATAGGCACTTTTCCGTATTTGTCTTCACCCGAAGGTTATGTATACAATAATGAAAAGAGTAAAAATTATGAAGAAAAATATTTCTGTTTTAATGATAGCTTAGTAACCAAAATAGGTGGAAAATATTTTTTTAGTAAGATTTTAAAAAAAGAGGACAATAAAAATGAGTATGAAAAGTCATTTGTAATAAAAAGTTATGAGAATGCTATTAAAAAATTGGGAGGTATTCAAATTTATGAAGGAGTATATAATAAGAAAGCCCAGGATTTGATTAGCAAAGAAAACCCAGCTTCTTTTGAAGATTTAAACAATGACCTTTCACGAAAAAACATACAATTCTTACTTAAGGTTCCAAGTGGAAACATTTGGTTTGAATTAAGTATTCACGATAGAGACAATGAAATATTTTTTACTGTTATCCAAGAAGAAGGATTTAAACAGACTATTTCGATTCTAAAAGCCGATGAAATTAAAAAGCAATTAGACAAAACAGGAAAAGCAATATTGTATATTAATTTTGACACCGACAAAGCTACCTTAAAAGATGATGGAAACACGGCAGTATCCGAAATTGCGAAAGTAATGCAAAACGATATAAATCTCAAAGTTTCAATTTAAGGACATACCGATAATACGGGCGATGCCAGCCACAACAAAATCCTATCCACTGACCGAGCAAATACAGTATTTAAAAAATTGGTAGCATTAAAAATTAATGCCAAAAGGCTAAAAAGTATTGGCTATGGTGCACAAAAGCCTTTAATAGCGAATGACACAGAAGAAAGCAAAGCAAAAAACAGAAGAGTTGAAATTGTTAAAATATAGTACTGCCACCACCCTGCGTATGTTGATATGGCGGATTTTGTGTTAAATTCAAGTTCAGTTTTTCAATTGAACTTCGGTATAAAGATGAAGTTTTGAACTTCTATTTTCATCACATCGCCAAGCCGAAAACTATTGGTTGCAATTTAACTAGAAAATCACGAATATAATACTAATAGAATATATTAAAAATGCATATAATCAATTCAAAATTAATTATTTGTATAAATTAATAAATCGTGATTTTCTATTAAGTAAAAATTAAAAATTTTTCAATATCCTTTTTATATAGCGGTTGTTTTATTATTTTAAACTTAATTATTAATAATATTTCATATAAATTGATTCCAATTATATTATTTTACTCTGTAGCAATTTTAATTTTGAACTTACGAGTAATCAAATTAATATTATAAATAATAACTCAAGGGTTTCAAAATCAACGAAAGTAAAATTACTAAAACTAAAACAATATGGAGCTAAAGTCAATAGATTTGATTTTCAGACTTAAAGCCTGCATGTTTATTAGTGCTCAATTATGAAAACATCAATATTTTTATAGCTGTTTTTTGGAAGAATAAAAGCTGAAACAACATAAATGTAATTCAGCTTTTTTAAATAAAATCAATGAGAATTAAATTTTAATACTTTCGCTCCAATCGATATTCTTTTCTGCCCATTCCTTAGCAGAAGTCGTTTTAATTCCTTTTTTAGCATTAAAACTAGTGTTGTAATCCCAAGACACACCTCTTCCCTCTCCAAAAATAGATCTGTACTTGTATACAAAATTTGTTGGGTCATTTTTTAAATCTTTTGCTAATTCATCTAAATCAGAAACAGTACGCTCAAATTTTTGTCCTGACAATGACTCTATAACATCGCCTAATTGTCCGTAAGTAATGGTATCACCAGCGATGTAAACAATACTATTTTCGATTTCTGGTTTTTCAAAAAATATTTCAGCAGTTAACATTCCGATATCATCCGGAGTGGTAACCGTTACTGCAGTATCTAAACTTCCTAGTGCATTCACGACTTTTTTATCGAGATCTACCACACCAAAAAACGGTTGAAACAAATAACTGGTAAACAATCCTGTTGAAATAACAACCCATTTTGTACCCGTTTGCGCTCTAAGAATTTCCCTTACATCTAACTGTTCATCAAATAAGTCTTGTGCACTTCCACGTCCGATAATTTCAAAATCAACGCCAAATTGCCAAGGAAAATATCGTTTTACTCCAGCTTCCAATACAGCATTGGCTAATTTTATCTGAAATCCACCCGCACCGGCTCCGTATCCTGTACAGGAAACAATAGCATCGTAATTTTTAAAAATAGCTACTAATTCTGATGAAGGGGCTGTAAGATCTGCAGCTAGCAATGTTACCTCCATCGTTTTCAATTCGTCAACATCTTTTTTCTTTTCAACCTCTTCTATATCAATAGTTGATTGGCGAAGCAGCACAGTAATGCTTGTATTATAATTTTTTGCTTTTTTTGCCATATTACGGATTACAGGTAAACCTAGTTCACCAGCTCCCAAAATTAAAACTGATTTATTTTCCATCTCTTTATAAAATTTATTAGTTGGAATACATTATTTTTTTGCAAATTTTATACTTTACAAATAAAATTCCTCAACTTCAAAGGTATCAAAAACAAGATGTTAAGACAATAAGGCACCGAAAAGTGTGTTAGTAACCAATAGGTTAGTATTTTGAATACCAATCTCAAAATTAAAAAGTTTAGATATTAATTAACAGCCGTACTTTATATTTAAAACTTACAATTATAAATATCTGTAATAAAATTCCAGAAAATAACATTCTAGCTATATTAAGTTACCTTTATACCAGAGATAAAATTATTGCGAAAAGTAATACATAAAACAGATGAATAATCAAATGAATGATGATGAAATAGAAATTGCTTGGGGTTCTATTTGTAAAGTTTTGAATAAAGATACTGATGATATTAAGAGTGCTATATTAAATCATGTTGGAAACAAATGGTCACTTTACATTATACACGCTTTAGGAATAGATGGGCGAATGCGATTTTCTAATTTGCAAAAACATATTAATGGAATAAGTCAAAAGATGTTGACAAAATCGCTTCGTGAACTCGAACGCGATGGATTAATTTCAAGAACTTTTTATCCAGAAGTTCCGCCAAGAGTTGAATATGAATTGAATTCTCTAGGACGTGGCTTATTAGTTCTGGTTACTCCGCTTTGGTTTTGGATTGCAAATTCCGTCAACGAATTCAAAGAAGCAAGAGCGAATTACGATAAAACAGAATAATTGTTGAAATAATAAAATTGGAATGGTAAAAAATAATTTGCTAAACACTTGAAACCTTTTTGTCGAGATTGAGGATTTAATGAAATTAAAGTTTTTATTCCTATCTTCGTTTTTGTAATAAATAGTAGGATAAAAATTACCCAAAAGCTAAAAACCTTACTAATTTATGTGAAGTTTAATCTTAAAATGAAAATTAAACACAAAATAAGGAATAATTAAATTCAAAAATTAAATTTATGAGCAAAGTGAAAATACAATGTTTAATTGGTTTATTCTTTTTCCTTTCGAGCTACATATTTTTCTCGCAAATCTCTTTAAATACACAAAAATACGTTGACTGGGCACATTGGTTTAATCTAGTTGGAGCTGTATTTTTACTATCTTTTAATTCTATTTTTCCTAGAAATAATATTAGTAAAGTAGCTTCTTTTTTTACATCTTTAGGAGTTATAGCGCATATTGGACTTTGTACAATTGATTTTATTTTATGGAGTTTTGGAGACAACGATACTGCAAGAAATGAGTTAAAACAACATATAAGCAATACTCCTTTAATTTTATATCCTTTTATTATAATTGGACCTTCTTTACTTTTCATAGGACTAGCAACTCATGCTTTAAATTTTATTAAAACAAACACAATTAGCTCACTAATGGTTATTGTAGGTGCGCCACTTGTTGGCATTTCTTTTTTCTTATTAAAAAATGGTAATTTAATGTTAGTAAGTTGTTTTATGTTTACAATAGGATTAGCGCTACTCCTTTTCAGGAAAGGAAATCACAAGGGGCAAATTGAAATTGTCGAAAAAATTGGTCCAAACTAAAAAATAAATATTAAAGCTGAAAATGAAAAATTCCTGATAAAAATTATAATTTCAGATGACTTTTAATTCAAAAAATCCTCAAAATATTGACTTTTAAAACTACTAAATTTTGGGATTCCTATGACGTTTTATCCAAATCAGAAAGTAATAAACATCAATTGTAGAAAATGTTTTTTGGTTAAAAAATAGATGGTCGAAAAGCATTTATAACAATAAAGAAATGTGACAATAAAAATTTAAAATATCGCTTAAAAATAAAAACTTCTATTTAAGACTACTTTAAAAAAAGTGATTACAGTAAAAACAAATAATTATTCTTGTTAGAGTTCAATTATGATTTTAATGTAATTTTAATTTTGAAAATAAGAACATTCTCAAAACAATATTTCATATAAAAAATAAATGAACGAGCAGAATAATTTGAAAGAACTAGCTAAATTATTTTTAAAAATTGGTATTATTGGTTTTGGAGGTCCCGCAGCACATATTGCCATGATGCAAAATGAAGTAGTTGTTAAAAAAAAGTGGTTAAGCGAACAGCATTTTCTTGACTTAATTGGGGCAACAAACTTAATTCCGGGACCAAATAGCACTGAAATGGCGATACATATCGGACATGAAAGAGCAGGTTGGAAAGGATTACTTGTTGCCGGATTTTGTTTTATATTTCCTGCAGTCATTATTACTTTGCTTTTTGCAGTTTTGTACAAAGAATATGGACAGTTACCTGAAATAAAACCATTTTTATATGGAATAAAACCTGCTATTATAGCCATTATCCTTTCGGCTATTTTTCCATTGGCAAAAAAATCCTTAAAGACGATTCAATTAACTATTATTGGAGGATTTGTATTGTTTTTTTCATTATTACAATACAATGAACTAATTTTAATGTTTGGTGCTGGAATCGTAGCATTGGTCATTTATCAATTACAAAATAATAAAAATAATAGTGTAAATGCTATTTTACCAATAAGCTTCTTTGAATTTTCAACTACTCATTTAACTCCGATTACTAATTTAAATTTATTCCTGATTTTTATTAAAATAGGTGCGATTTTATACGGAAGTGGTTATGTCCTTTTTGCTTTTCTAGATGCAGAATTGGTAGCTACAGGAATTTTATCACGAACTCAATTGATTGATGCAATTGCTGTGGGACAGTTTACACCTGGTCCAGTATTTTCATCGGTTACTTTTATTGGTTATCAAATTAAAGGCTTCTCTGGTGCGTTACTTTCGACTTTTGCAATATTTTTACCCTCATTCGTTTTTGTAGCTCTTTTAAATCCAATAGTGAAGAAAATGAGAAATTCTAAATTATTTTCAGTCTTTTTGGATGCTGTAAATGTAGCTTCAATAGCATTTATCATTGCTATTTGTTTAGAAATGGGAAAAGAAACAATAGTAGACTGGCGAACAATATTGATTGCTTTAATAAGTATAATAATAACATTTAATTATAGAAATATAAATAGTGCTTTTATAGTTTTAGGAGGTTCTTTGATCGGTTTTCTTTTGACTTTTTTATAAATAGTTTAAAACTCTAAAAAAAATATTTTAAAAGTTATAATTGCGCTATTTTTGAAAACAATAAACTGATAATTCCTACAACTAAATTTTATGGAGCAACCAACAGCAGAGAGAATAAAAGAAATATTTGACCCGTTTTATCCTGCAAATTTAAGTTTATGGACTGAATTTTCTAAATATGTTCAGCCACGTAAGTTTTCGAAAAACGAAATTATCAAACACTTTAATAAAACTGAAAAACATATAAATATTCTTATTTCAGGTTCTGTAGCGCATTTTGTACTTGCAGACGATAAAGAGGTTTGCATTAATTTATATTATGAGAATCAGATTTTTAGTGAATATTTATCCTTTTTATTGCAATCACCAACAATAATCAAAACAGAAGCTTTAGAAGATTCCTTAATTTGGTCTATAAGCCACCAAGATTTAAATTCTTTGTATTTAAAATCGACCAAAGGATTGTTTATTGGAAAGGCAATATCCGATGCGATGTTCATTAGGAAGCAATCAGAACAAATAAATCTACTCACCCTTTCACCATCAGAACGCTATTTAAAATTAATTAAAGAGCGTCCAGAAATTTTTCAGCGAACTTCTTTAAAGATAATCGCTTCCTATCTTGGAGTAACCGCAGAAAGTTTAAGTAGAATAAGAAAAAAATTATCTTAATTTTTAATTTCTTACCCAAAGTCAATTTTTTAGAAAAATGGAATTTTTAATTTTGAAATGTAATTAAAACTTTAACTTATGAAAACCAAAATTAACTATTTCGCTATTATCACTTTCTATACAATCGCCATAGGTTTGCGTTATTTATCTAATAAAACGACAATATTAGACAACGTTAATAGTGAATTTATAAAAGTAATTTTACAGGCTTTTGGTCCAGCTATTGGTGCTATTGTTGCTTTTTCAATTTTTAAAATAAAACCAAAATTAACTCTGAAAGGGAATTATAAAAACCTTATTATTCCTTTTATCTTATACTGGATTTTTCCAATTATTTTGATATTGACAGTAGAATATTTTACAAAAGGAACTTTTTCAATTATTCCTATTTTTGCCATTTTAATATACGGTCTTTTAGAAGAAATCGGTTGGAGAGGATTCCTGCAACACGAGCTAAGATCATTACCAAAACTATTAAATATTATAATTGTTGCCATTTTGTGGTTTATTTGGCACCTAAATTTCGAGATGTCTAGTGGCAATATATTATTTTTTGGGATATTAGTTTTAGCCTCTTGGGGAATTGGAAAAGTAGCAGACAGCACACAATCTTTTCTTGCAGTATCGGCTTTTCATTCATTAAATAATTTCTTTCCAGAAATGAACACAACCAAAATAATTATCTTACTAGTTTTAGTTGGTACTTGGGTTATTTTGTTAATCGATAGAAAAAAAAGAAATCAAAAAAAAGAAGCTTCTCTATAAAATTCTATTAGATAGCATCCAAGTATAAATTTCATTTTTTATATTTTCTGATATCATCTTGATTTAAATAAATAGGTTAATTTGTAATTATAACAACTTATAAAACAACAACATATTATTTATTTAAAAAATAACATTGTAAAAAACGTATTATAAAGATTACTTTTTTAGCATTATGATTTTAATAAATTCCTTTTTTATTGTATTTTCGTTAAAATAAATTTAGATTTCCTTTAATGGAATCTTCATTACAATTCCGATTTTTTAAAACTTATTTATAAAATAATAAAAGTACATGAAATTAGCTTCAATCGATAATAACACCAGGGACGGACAATTAGTAGTTGTAAATAAAGAATTGACAAAAGCAGTAAAAGTAACTGAAATTGCAGTGACAATGCAAGCTGCAATTGATAATTGGAACGAAACAGAGTGCAAATTACAAACAGTTTATGAAAATTTGAACGCTGGCAAAATAACTAATAGTTTTGATCTTTCTTCTGTAAGGATACTAGCACCAATTCCTAGAGCCTATCATTGGGCAGATGGAAGCGCTTATGTAACACATGTAGAATTGGTTCGTAAAGCTAGAAATGCAGATTTACCAGAATCATTCTGGTCAGATCCGTTAATGTACATGGGTGCGTCTGATGCTTTTATTGGAGCAAATGATGACATAGAGATTGAGAATGAAGATTGGGGAATTGATTTTGAATCAGAAATAGCAGTTATTACCAACGATGTTCCAGCTGGAACTACTGCAGAAAAAGCATTAAGTCACATCAAATTGATTACAATTATTAATGATGTCTCTTTAAGAAATTTAATTCCAAATGAACTCTCAAAGCAATTTGGATTTTATCAATCTAAACCATGGACATCATTTGCTCCTGTAGTAGTTACGCCTGATGAACTTGGAGATTTTTGGACAAAAGGAAAATTGCATTTACCTCTATATTCTACATTAAACGGAAAATGTATTGGTTCTCCAAATGCAGGAATTGACATGACATTTGATTTTGGTCAATTAATTGCGCATGCTGCAAAAACTCGTTCCTTAATGGCGGGAACTGTAATTGGCTCGGGAACTGTGGCCAATGAAGGAAGTATAAATGGTTCTAGTTGTTTAGCCGAAGTAAGATGCTTAGAAATTATAAAACAGGGACAAGCTATTACTCCATTTATGCGTTTTGGAGATCAAATTGAAATTGAAATGAAAGACGAAGAAGGAAATTCTATTTTTGGAAAAATAAATCAAAAAGTAAAAAAATACATTAAAAAATAATTAAAATTCAATTTCATAAATCCAATTCAATACATTTAAGGTTATTACCGATAGACCTAACATTTAAAATTAGTCCAATAAATTAAAGAAATTTAATGAAAATAAAAATTAGTTTTTTAACCCTAATGCTGCTCTTATGTTTTAGTATTCAAGGCCAAACAGAAAAAAATTTAAGCAGACCTGAAAAAAATTTCGAAAAATTTTGGATCACTTTCAAAGATAATTATGCTTTTTTTAAATTAAAAGGAGTTGATTGGGATGAAACCTATAAAATATTTAGACCACAAGTTAACCGCAAGACCAAGGAAAAGGAATTAATACAATTATTTAGCGAAATGGTTGCTCCATTGAAAGATGGTCATATATCAATCTCCAAAAAAGATCAGATAGTATATAAAGTAAAGAAACCTTCGGTGTTTAAAGAAGAATTTAAAGGTCATGAAAAAGAGCTTTGGGAAACTAGTTTTAAAACGCTAGAAAAAAATGGCTTTTCGGAAATTAAAGGAATCGGACCTATTGTAAATAATGAACATTTGTATTATGTATCACAAAATTCAGACATAGGATTTGTCAGAATTTCACGCTGTTTTGGATCTCTTGAAAGTATTTATGATGATAAAAAAGAGATTGAAGACACCCAACTGATGCTATCCTTATTTGATAGTATTTTAAATTCATTTTCTAAAACTAAAGGAATTATTATAGACATTAGAGCAAATGGTGGTGGTCATGGCGGTTTGGAACTTGCTACTCGCTTGGCGAATGAAAAGAAAATAACCCACTACAAAGCAGTACGAATAAAAGGTAATTATGATGCAATAAGTACATTAGAACCTATTTATATAACACCTAACCAGGGAGTGAATTATGCAAATCCTGTAGTAATTTTAACTAATGATAAAACAGCTAGTTCAGCCGAAGATTTTACCATTGCTCTCTATCAGCAAAAAAACGTAACTACGCTGGGAACAAATACAGCAGGAATGCTATCCGATATGCTTAGCACTGATTTGTATCATAAAATTTCTTTCACTCTTTCCAATCAAATTTATTATTCTATTGATAAAATACCTTTAGAAGGAATTGGAGTTCCTGCAAAAATTAAACTGAAAAATTCAAAAAAAGATATCGAAAATGGAATTGATCCTTTGATAATAAAAGCAATTGAAATATTAAATTAAATCTCACTCTTAATAAATAAATTTTGAATACTAATTAATATAAATTATTGATTTTTAATCATTTTTTTGATCTTATAAAAGTTTAAATAAACCATAATGAAATATATTAAACCAATTATTATATTAGTTCTATTCTTTTTTTTGGGTTGTAAAGACAATAAAAAGTCTGATAATTCAAACCAAATTGAGGAAAATAATTTAGAAAAAACAACCGATGTTGCTGAACTTGAAAAACTAACACGCGATCTTTACAAATGGATAGAAACTGAAAGTTCTATTGAAGATTTTGTTCCTTTACAAAAAGAAAAAACCGACACTATTTACACCAAATTAGATTTAGAACTTAATGAAAAAAGAGTAATTGAATTGATAAATACTAATTTCTTTACGAAGGGTTTTATTGAAAATTATAAAAAAATTGTACTTACAATTGATCAAAAAATGAGCAATAAAACACTTGTTTATTATATAGGCGATCTTCCACCCTATGGTAATGATGCTAATCCTTGGTGCAATTGTCAAGATAATCCAGAAGATTATTGGGGGAAAATATCATTAAAAAATATAAAAATTATTAATAATAAAGCAACTTATAAATGGACTTGGGGAGATCAATTTGAATACAAGGTAGAAGCAGAAAAAGAAAACGGAGTTTGGAAAATTTCCTATTTGCAAGGATTTGACTTTAACCAATTTATACCAAAAGAGTAATTTTATAAAAAATAAAAATTAAGTATATTACTCTAAAACCATAATTATATAGCCTTTATATCAATTTTATTTTATGAGAAAATAAAGATTTTAATTCTGAATTTCATCAATTATAGTAGTAATTTACCTTTTATAAAAAACCTCTTGAAATTAATTTAAAAGAGGTTTTTACAAAATACTTTACCTAAAAAAAAATTCCATCTTTATAAAACCATTTTTCATCTTCGTAAATAAAAGTAGACAGTTCGTGATGCGTTTGTTTTTTAAGATAACTATCTAAAAAATAAGCTTTAAATTCGACTGTGTTTTCAGTGCTTTTTATAATTTCTAATTTTAACCACTTGTTCGTTATTGCCCAATGTAATATCTCAGATTTAGTATAGAAAGCTCTTTGAGAAATATGAGTAGTTAACATCAAATAATTGGCGTCATGAATAACATAAGCCACATATCGAGAACGCATTAATTCCGCTGCCGTTTTTGCTTTTGTAATTCCATGAATAATTGGTTCACAACAATCCTCAAATTTTTTTGAAGAACCACAATAACATAAAACTAAATTCATAGAAAGTTGAAAAATTAATTTAAACTTGTTGTTTGACCATTTAGACCAACAATCTTTTGGTGCAATTGATTAAGTAATACTTGATACCTACTTATTTCCATAAGTTCATCGTCTTCTTCAGCAAAATCTAATAACTCATCTAATTCTTCACTAACTTCAACTAGTTTATTTCCAGCTTCTTTTGCGTTTTTTTCTGCAATAAAATCAATGATACTCTGTACCCCATTTTTTATTTCATTAAACTTACTTTTTTCCATGAGTTTTATTTTTAACTATTTTCAGAAGACTTTTGTTCATTAAATTTTTTAGCAATTTCTTTTAGCTTTTCTTTCCTAAGTATCTCTGCTTGTTTTACTTTATCTTGCGCTTTATGCAATTTATCGTTGTGTTTTTTTATATTTCTATCGTTATTTCTACCCATTGTTCGATTTATTAAATTATAAACTCAGTTATTGTACTGAAATTTTTGGGCAAAGTTCGGCTTAATTATTAAATTTAAATTGGTTTTAATTTGATAAATTTTATTTTTTTTATTCTGTTGCAGTTATTTATGTTAACTTTAAAGAAATAAAGCAGTAAAATAATTATTGTTTTACTAAATGATTAGAAAAGAAGCAAAATAATTATAAATGATATTTTTATTTATTGTATTTTTTTTTATATTTATTTTTTTAACTAAATGTTGAAGTTTCCTAAATCCTACTGCTGCTAAATGGAATACCAAAAAAAACACAACATATTCATCAGATGGTTCTTTGACAGACCAAAAACTACAGGCATTATTACGTTCTTATTTTTGAGTTATATAGTTAGTTTTATTGTATTTCAGCAGTATAAAATAACCAAAGAGGATGATCAACGAGAAATGAATACAATTCTTCATGTTATTCGTCAAAATATAGAACAATCATTAAAAAACTGCTACACTGCAACTTTAACACTGGCGCTAACTATTGATGACCATGGTATTCCTAAGGATTTTGATTCTATAGGAAAATCATTAATTCGATCTAATTCTAATATCAGTACGGTACAATTGGTGCCAAAAGGAATTATAAAATACACTTATCCTATTAAAGGAAATGAGAGTGTAATGAATCTGAATATCTTAAAAGATCCTTATCTAAAAAAAGAGGCTTTAAAATCGATTCAAACTCAGAAAATGTATTTTGCAGGACCTCTAAAGTTAAAACAAGGAGGAATTGGAATTGTAGGAAGATTGCCTATTTTTGAGAACAACAAATTTTGGGGATTTTCAGCTGTGATAATAAAATTAGAGACGCTCTTAAAATCAGCAGGAGTTGATGGTATTGATAATTCTAAATATTACTTTCAATTTTCTAAATATAATACTGTTAACCAAAAAGAAACATTTTACCTTCCAAATGTAAGTGATTTTTCCAATCATTTCAATATTTCCTTAAAAATACCAGATGGCGATTGGAAATTATATATTATATCCAAAAAGCAGAATTACTTTCAGTACCAAATAATTATTCCAGGTATCATTGGATTTTTTTTAGCGGCGTTATTTGCATTTTTAATATTTAAATTATTAAGAGTTCCCCAAGAATTACAATCTTTAGTAAGTTTACAAGCCAATAAATTACTTAATTCTGAAATAAAATTTGAAGCTATTTTTGATCAAGCAGCGATAGGAATAGCTCACATTGACTCGTTTACAGGTAGATTTATCCAAGTAAATAATCAATATTGTCAATTATTAGGATATACGCAAAAAGAGATTAAGGAATTAAATTATCAAACATTGACTCATCCTGATGATTTGAGTGAAGATTTGATAAATATTGATAAACTTAGAGAAGGTATAACTAATAATTATGCAATAGAGAAGCGCTACATTACGAAATCAGGAAATATAATTTGGATTAATCTCACTGTTTCGCCACTTTTAAAGAAAGAAGGTAAAGTAATTAGCCATATTGCAATTATAGAAAATATTTCGTTAAAGAAGGAAGCAGAAGAATTAATTAAAAAAAGTGAAATCCGTTTTAAAAGTTTATTTGAAGAATACCCAATTGCTTTATGGGAAAAAGATTTCTCTGAAGTAAAAAACTATCTTGAAAAATTAAATCTTATTGGTGAAAATCCCGAAACCGTATTTTATTATTTGCAGGAACATCCAGAAGTGGTTAAAAAATGCATTTCATTAGTAAAAATCATTGATGTAAATTCGATGTGCTTAGAACTACATGACGTTAAAACAAAAGATGAGCTAACACAAGGCCTTACAAGTCTTATAGATGAAAAATATATCATTGATTTTAAGAAGCAAATTTTTGCCATAACACAAGGTGAAAATCAATTAATAACAGACACATTAATAAAAACATCAAAAGGAGAACTACGAGATGTAAAATTAAGATGGAGTGTAATTCGTGGTTATGAGGAATCTTTGGCTAGAACGATTGTTTCTACAGAAGATATTACGGTTCAGAAATACAACGAAAATATTATTCAAAAAGCACAACAAAGAATTGAATCATTAATTAACACAATTGATGGAATTGTGTGGGAATTTGACCTTAAAAGTGCTACGTATAATTTTGTAAGTCAAAAAGTAAAAAATCTCTTAGGATATATGCCTGAGGAATGGATTAATAATAAATCTTTTTGGCCTGATCACATACATCCCGATGATAAAGAATGGGTATTGAATTATATAAAAATACAAACAGATGCTAATTTGAATCATGATTTCGAATATAGAATGATTGCCAAAGATGGCTCTATAGTTTGGTTAAGAGATATTGTTCATATTGTTTTTGAAGATGGTAAACCAGTTAGTTTACGCGGTATTATGATTGACGTAACTAAAACAAAAGAAGCAGAAAAAGATTTAAATGCTTCGTTTGATTTAGTTTTAGAACAAAATAAAAGGTTGTTGAATTTTTCTTATATTATTTCGCATAATTTAAGATCACATACCAGCAATATTTCATCTATAGTTTCTTTGATGGAATCATCAGAGTCTGAAAAAGAAAGAAATGACATGATGACTTTACTCAAAACAGTATCCTGTTCGCTTGACGAAACCATGTTGCATCTCAACGAAGTAATAAACATTAGAACTAACATTAGTTTAGTATCAGAACCCCTGAACTTGCAAGATTATATTAATAGAGTTACTACTATATTATCAAAGCAAATTTCAAGTAATGAAGTTATTATTAAAACTAACATTCCTAAAAATACTTTAATCAATTATAATCCTGCTTATTTAGAGAGCATCTTGTACAATATTATTTCAAACTCCATTCGGTACAAACATCCTAATCGAAAACCTATTATTGTTATTAGTTTACTAATGGAAAATAATATAAAAATACTAGAAATTTCGGATAACGGAATAGGAATTGATCTTGATAAAAATGGCGATAAAGTTTTTGGGATGTATAAAACCTTTACTGATAATTTAGATTCAAAAGGTATTGGATTATTTATCACAAAAAATCAAGTGGATGCAATGGGAGGAACAATTACTGTAGAAAGTAAACTAAATATAGGAAGTACATTTAAAATTTATATTCAATGACAAAAAAATCAATTTGGGTAATTGACGATGATGTTATTTACCAAATTATTATCAACAAGATAATTCAACGATCAGAGATGTTTTCTAGTACTTCTTCCTTTAAAAATGGAAAAGAGGCAATTGATAGTTTAAATGATTCATTAAAAAATAATTCTGATTTACCGGATATAATATTATTAGACATAAACATGCCTATAATGGATGGGTGGGAATTTATGGAAGAAATGGGATTAATTAAACCAAAACTAAAAAAAGATATTATTGTTTACATCGTAAGCTCTTCTATAGCTATTGAAGATAAAAACAGATCCAAAACCTATGCAAACATATTGGGATACTTATCTAAACCTGTAACAGTAAACGACTTAGTTCTAATTGCATCCAGTGATTAAAAGTTCGAAGTTATAGTATTTTTTTAGCTGAACTGTTTTTTTATTTCTTCTAAAGTCTTATTGGTATAAATTAGATCATTAATGATTTTTTGTCTTAAAAGATCAATATCATCGCAATCAAAATACTTGGCCCAAGAAGTTAAATTTAATAGATTACGAACTTGTTTAATTCGTTTTGTAGTATCAGAACTAGTTCTTAAAATAGCTTTATTATTGTAAATAGGATTATTTTTATGTTGATAATTTGTCGTTTTTTTTACAAAATTCACTTCTAAATAATACAGTTCATCGATAGCATTATCAGGATAAAAATGATCCCAAGAAGCATATCCTAATTTAAATTTTGATTCCGTTTCTGGTTCTAAAGGCTCTAAACGCCATTTACTATTTGCCAGTCTTCCCCAATGATTAGACAAACGAAACATACCAGATTTAGTGTAATAATACGTACTTCCAGACTTACTGTTATACTGTATTTTTAAATGATTAATGGCATCCAAAGGCATTTCATCAAATACACAAAAAGTATTCTTAAACGAATTAGGACTTGGGCGAAAATCTTTTTCCATGTTACAAAGGTAATCAGAAAGAGTAAATCATAGTTAGACAAACAATATTTCATTAACTTTGCCACCAAGAATTATTTTAAACAAATTGATTATGACTAAAGCTTCTGAAGAAAGAATGTTGCAAAAAGGGGTTTACACCGGAATAATGGAAAAAGATGAAAACAACAACTTTTTTTGTGGTGAATATCTATTAGACTATAGAATGGCTACCAAATATGCTGTTGGAGAATGGATTACAATAAAATCTATCATTGAAAATCCAAGTGACATCAGTTATAATAAATATCCAAAGAAATCAAAAAATTTCGATAAAGCGAATAATAAGCCGCAACAATAAGTTTTATTTAATTTCTTACTTTTAAAATCTTGTAAAATAGACTTTTTTATTAAAAATTATTTGGCATAAACCAAAAAATTAAAAAAAAGTGTACCTTTGCAAAAAATTTGTCGATTTTGAAATCAAATTATATTGATTTTATAGTAAAAGACAAGTAGTTACCTTATTTATGAAAAAAATAGTTGAATACCGCAAACTGCTTAATGTAGACAAAACTGCAGAGCTTAAAGATTTGAAAACCATTTATCGCAATGCGATGAAAGAAGCACATCCTGATAAATTTCAGGGAGATGAAGCTGGATTAAAAGCAGCAGAAGAAAACAGTAAAAAAATTATTGAAGCCTACCACTTTTTAGTAAGCATCAATCCAGAAACTACAAAACTGAACTTACCTGAATATACTGAAACTATATCAACTTCAACTATTTCAGATTATAAGTTTGTTGAAGGTAGATTAATCATTAATTTTTCAAATGGTAGTGTTTATGAATACATTAGTGTTCCTAAAGCAACCTATGTAAAAATGGTTAATGCTGATTCTCCTGGAAGATTTGCAAAAAGACACATTTTAAATTCTTTTACTTGGAGAAAAACAATCAATCAAGATTAATTCTCTTTTAAAAGTATAAAAATAGTAAAGCATCCTTATCGGGATGCTTTTTTTATGTTTGAAATTTACAGATTTAAATTAGTTATAAAAATAGTATCTAAATTAATTCTACTACCCTACTCTATATAAAACTAAATATGAATTGATGTTATTGAATGAATTACAAAAACATTTAACAACTTTAAAAAATCTAATTACAGAATAATGTAAAACCCTAAAAAACAATACTTAAGTCATAGTAAATTATAACAAAATTTTAGGCTCAAAAATCATTTGAATTTTGATAAATTTAAATACTTTTGCACACTTAACTCAATTAACTAATTAATAATGAAAAAAATAATTTTATTGCTTTCGGCAGCTGTAGTTTTAATCGCTTGTAGCAAAGTTGGTAAAGACGAATACATCATTACAGGAACTGCAACAGGAATTGAAAATGGTAAAACAATCATCTTAGAAACACAAGATGAAAGCGGTATGGGATTACTAGCTAAAGATACTGTAAAAGTTGAAAATGGTAAATTTGAAATGAAAGGTAAAATTACTGAGCCTGCATTTTACATGATTCAATTAGAAGGTGCTCAAGCAAAAATTCCTTTGATACTTGAAAATGGTGAGGTAAAAATCACGATTGACAAAGATAGTATTCAAAATTCTAAAGTTACCGGTACCTATAATAATGATGAGTATACTTCATTTGTTGCCGAAACTACTAAGATCCAAAAGAAATTAATGGATTTTCAAAATAAAAACATGCAAGCTATGAATGCTGCTCAACAATCTAAAGATACTGTGGTAATCAATGGTTTGATGAAAGAATTCAATAAACTGCAAGAAGAAGTGAGTGTTACTTCAAAAGCTAAATATGTAACTTATGCTGAAACGCACCCAAAATCTTTTATTTCTGCTTTGATTATTCAAGGGATGTTAAATGATCCAACAGCAGATGTTGCAAAATCTGAAAAATTATACAATAGTTTAGAAGAGTCATTGAAAAATACTAAACCAGGTAAAGCAATAAAAGCAAAATTAACTGAACTAAAAGCACCTACAGGTGTTGGAGCATCTGCACCAACAACTGACGGTAAATGAAGAGCAGATTTTTCAGCTCCTAATCCAGAAGGTAAAGTAATTTCACTTAAGGAAAGTTTAGGGAAAGTAACAATAGTAGATTTTTGGGCATCTTGGTGTGGACCATGTCGTCAAGAAAACCCAAACGTTGTTGCAATTTACAAAGAATTACATGCTAAAGGTCTTAACATTATTGGAGTATCCTTAGATAAAGATGCTGCCAAATGGAAAGAAGCTATCGCTAAAGATGGATTAACTTGGACACAAGTTTCTAATCTAAAATTTTGGGATGAACCAATAGCAAAACAATATCATGTAGAATCTATTCCTGCTACTTTTATTCTTGATGCATCAGGACATGTAGTAGCAAAAGATTTAAGAGGTGATGAATTAAGAGCAAAAATAATCGAACTTTTAGCGAAATAAAAGCTCCATTTAATACAAAAATAAAAAATCTCCCTAGTGGAGATTTTTTTATTTTATTCAATACCAATACGTTAAAAATAATAGTAAAATTAAGTGTAAAATAAGTTTGCAGAAACAAAAACTGTTTCTATATTTGCACCGCTAACAACAAGCAATTGTTGTACTCAAAGGCTTAGGGGAGATACTCAAGCGGCCAACGAGGGCAGACTGTAAATCTGCTGACTACGTCTTCGTAGGTTCGAATCCTACTCTCCCCACAAAATTTATCTTGCCTAAAAATCTTTTGATTTTTAGGCTTTTTTGTTTTTGTACTTTTCTAAGCTTTTATAAAATGTTGAAAATTTTGGATTATACCGAAAACCTGTGAAGTATAAAAAAGAGGCATAGATGTTAGTTAGCCTAAAAAGGAAAAACGCTATGTTGCTTACTCCTCTAAATTGAAATCTAAAAGCTTTTATTTTAGTATTTAAAGATTCCGCTGAAGCATTGGTGCTTTTGTTATCAAAATAGTTTAAGATTGTTTGATAATGATTCTGTATTGATCTAGATATTATATTAAATGATTTAAACTCAGCTTGAGCTACCTTTTAATGCCATTTAGCTAATTTGCTCAGATCGTAAATTTTATCGGTATTATTCTAAATAATATTTCTTAAGTCATAACATAGCTGGTATGTTTTTTTAATATCAAGAAATAATTTAAATAAGAATCTAGCTCTTTTAGTTTGGTTCTATTGCTATTTTATATTTTTATTTGATGCTCATGATATCACTTCGCTAATTTCAGACCATTTTGATTTGTTTTTATATAGTATACAGCCGCTTTTAGCTAGCAGTTTCTTAACGGAATCGCCGTTTGATAGTATTTTGTATTCTAATTTAGTTTTTGTGGATTTAGCTTTTCTAAAGTGTCCTTATATTTGTAGTTTACAATATCAACCTATTTATTTTAAAACAGATGAGTGAACTAACCGATCGTGTTACCAAAATGGAAAATATTCTGGACGAATTGACTTTGCTTGTAGAAAATTCCAACAAAGCACTCAATGATTTAGAAGGAAGCGTGGAAAAGCTCAACGAGCTTAAAGTGTATTACAAAAAACAATATATGTTGGATTTTCAGGTTGATGAACGTGGTGAAATTCCAAAAGATTTAAAACGTGGTGTTTTGAGCGAAGATTTAGTCCACATTCTGCTAACCGATCTTTTTGAACTGTCGCATAAGATGAAAAAATTAAGCAAAGTAATAAGATAGCTTTTATTTTTAAATTTTAAATAATCTAAAATTTTTAGAACAGTTATTGAAATACAACTATCAAAATTAAAACTATATATAAAATGAAAAAACAAATTTTGACTTTCGCAATGTTGACCGCATTAATAGTTACTTCTTGTAAGGAAAAAACTCAAAAAGACGAGAGCGTGGTTACAACAGAAGCGGTAGAAGTTAAAAATGAAGACGTTGTTACATCGACTTTGTCCAACAAAGAAGGCAAACAATTAGAAATGAAATTTGACAATAGCAATGGTACTGCCACAATCAATTTTGACGGTGAGACCAGCGAATTAAAAGCCCAACGATAAGGTTCTGGCATTTAGTATAAAAATGAACAATTCGAACTGAGAGGAAAAGGAAACGATATAGAACTTACAAAAGATGGTAAACTCGTTTTTGAACACAAAGACGAAATGGGTTCACAATCCTTAAAAGATAAAAACGGACAAACTTTAGATTTGACGTTCAACAATACTGAAAATACCGTAAAAGCGTATTTAAACGGTGGTGAACAAATTGATTTGGTTGGCGAAAAACCAGCTTCGGGAATTTGGTATAAAAATGACCAATACGAATTGAGAGGAAAAGGCGATCACCTTACTTTGACAAAAGACGGTAAAACGGTTTTTGAGAATTAAATAAAATAGGATTTGTCTGAAGCCAAGTTTATGGGTAATCAGATGGATGGACTTATAATTTTAGCGGTTAGAAAGACACTTTGTTTTTCTAACCGTTTTTTTATGCACCATCGACATAGATGTTGTTTATAATTCAGAAATTACTAAATTCGCTTTTCTCTTTCACGTAATTTCTTTCTTCAAAATAACAACAAACAGACTAGAAGCTTTTAGCGACGGCGTTTTGGCAATTATCATTACTATTATGGTATTGGAACTCAAAGCTCCTGTTGACACGGATTTGAACTCTTTACTTGCAAAAACGCCTGTTTTTATCAGTTATATTTTCAGTTTCATTTACGTTGGAATTTATTGGAATAACCATCATCACCTCTTTCAAATTACCGAAAAAGTAAACGGTAAAATTCTGTGGGCCAATTTGCATCTCCTCATTTGGCTTTCCCTTATTCCATTTACCACGGCTTGGATTGGAGAAAATTATACAAATCTTTTGCCTGTCATGGCTTATGGCGTAGTATTGCTTTTTTGTGCGATAGCGTACTTTATTTTACAAGCCATAATTATAAAATTCCACGACGACCAATTTGCTTTAAGACAAGTTATTGGTTCAGATCGAAAAGGAAAAATATCAATGGCATTGTACCTCTTGGGAATTGCATCCGCATTTATTTTTCCGTGGGTAGCTTTAATTTTCTACGGAATCGTTGCTATAATGTGGCTGGTTCCCGACCGAAGAATTGAAACAAAAGTATAATTAATACCCACCTCCTTTTAAGATTCTAATTAAAGCTAGTAATGACTGCCGTAAAAACCTATAAAAGCATAAATAGTAACCAAGAAAATCTTCATTTTAGTATTGCTAAAATGCAGGATATTTACAAGCTTCGAAACGGTAAAGTAGATGAACCACATAGGCATAATTTCTATTCTGTTTTAATTATCAATAAAGCAAAAGGTATTCATAAAATAGATTTTAATTCCTATGAATTGTCTGAAAATCAAATCTTTTTTATTGCTCCAGGACAAGTACATCAAGTAATTGAGAAAGAAAAATCTGAGGGGTTTTCGATGACCTTTTCTAACCAGTTTTTAGTTGAAAACTCCATTCCAATCTCATTTATAGAAAGCTTAAACCTATTTCAAAATTACGGACAAAGTCCACCGTTACAACTAGAAAGCAAAGATTTTGAAAGCATCGAAAATTTCGCCAATGAAATAGTCGAACTATTTGATAGTAATGCTGCAATGAAATTTTTATCCATTGGCTCGTTTTTAAAATTAATACTAATTGCATGCAATACTTGTTGTGCAATCAATCCCATGGAATCGGATATTGCTATTTCCGGAGCTTCTTTAATTCGGAATTTTAAAAATGCGGTAAACCAAAATTTCAAAAAAGAACATTCAACCAGCTTTTATGCCAGTCAGCTTTTTATTAGTCCGGATCATTTGAATCGAACATTTAAAGCCAAAGTAGGCAAAACTGCCAAAGAATTTATTCAAGCACGAATCATTACAGAAGCTAAAAGACTCCTCTTTTTCAGCAGTTTAACCAATAAAGAAATTGCCTACCAATTGGGGTTTAACGAACCTGCCAATTTTAGTGCTTTTTTTAAAAAACACACCAAGTTATCTCCTTCTCACTTCAAGAAACGAGAAATTAAATAGGCACATTTCTATAAAAATCGGAAATTCATACGTTTACACTCCATTTTCATATTCCAGACTTGAAATAAGAAAGCCATCTTTGTAGTACTAACAAACGGCAAAATTATGGATCGTAAGAAATTCTTAAAAAATATTCTTCTTACAGGTGTAGCAGGAACCATTGCACCTCAAATCATAAAAAAAGCAGAACAAACAGTTATCGCATCTACTTATGATCGATTGATGGAACAAGTAGGATTCAATCATTTGACCAATAAAAACATAAAAACTATGAATACAGTTATTCACAAAGCAGCTACGAGAGGAAATGCAAATCACGGATGGCTTAACTCTTATCATACTTTTAGCTTTGTCAATTATAACAATCCTGAACGAATGAACTTTGGCTTATTACGGGTTTTGAACGATGATAGTGTACAAGGCGGAATGGGTTTTGGCACACATCCACATGATAATATGGAAATTATTTCAATTCCTTTAGAAGGTGATTTGGAACACAAAGACAGCATGGGAAACATTACAGTAATCAAGCAAGGCGATGTACAAGCTATGAGTGCTGGAACGGGAGTTACCCATTCTGAATACAACAAAAACGGTGATAAAGAGGTAAAATTCTTGCAGATTTGGATTTTCCCAAACAAAAAAAATGTAACACCAAAATACGATCAGATTTCACTAAAAGATATTGCAAAAGAAAATGAGTTCTATCAAATTCTTTCGCCAAATAAAGACGATCAAGGTGTTTGGATACATCAAGATGCTTGGTTTCACCTTGGTCAATTCACAAAAGTAACTAGCGAGACGTATAAGATAAAGAAAGAAGGTAACGGAGTGTATGCTTTTATTTTAGAAGGAGAAGCTACAATTAACGATCAACCACTGTCAAAAAGAGATGGAATGGGGATTTGGAATACCGACTCCATTCAAATTAAGGCAAATCCAGAAGTAAGGATATTGTTGATGGAAGTTCCAATGACCCGATAAGTAGTTTTTATAAAAATTGCGGTAATTGATTTAGTAAATCAATAATTTCGTAAATTAACGTTCTAAATTTCTTTTTAAAAAACAACACAAATTACGGTAGATAAAAAGAAACTTAAAAGACAGTCGTGAGCTCCTGGAGACGACAATCAAAATGTACAAACGGCAGGAACTCGCGGCCCGATGTTAATGCAAGATGCTTGGTTTCTGGAAAAAATGGCCAACTTTGATCGAGAAGTAATCCCAGAGCGAAGAATGCATGCTAAAGGTTCGGGTGCTTTTGGAACATTTACTGTTACGCACGATATTTCGCAGTATACAAGAGCCAAAATATTTAGTGAAATCGGTAAAAAAAACGGAAATGTTCAGTCGGTTTTCAACAGTAGCAGGAGAACGTGGAGCAGCCGATGCCGAACGAGATATTAGAGGTTTTGCATTGAAATTTTACACCGAAGAAGGTATTTGGGATTTAGTAGGAAATAATACGCCAGTGTTTTTCTTTCGCGATCCAATGAAGTTTCCCGATTTGAATCATGCGGTGAAAAGAGATCCTAAAACCAACTTACGAAGTGCAAACAATAACTGGGATTTTTGGACTTTACTGCCTGAATCTTTACACCAAATAACCATCACAATGAGTGATCGTGGGATTCCAAAAGGATATCGTCACATGCACGGTTTTGGAAGTCATACCTATAGTTTCATTAATAAAAATAATGAGAGAAATTGGGTAAAATTTCACTTCGTTACACAGCAAGGCATCGAAAACTTATCGGATGAAGAAGCGATGAAAATAGTAGGTTCGGATAGAGAATCGTCACAACGAGATCTTTTTGATGCTATTGAAAGAAATGATTTTCCAAAATGGAAAATGTTCATTCAGGTTATGACAGAAGATCAAGCTAAAACCTACCGCTTCCACCCATACGATTTAACAAAAGTGTGGTCTAAAAAAGATTTTCCACTAATTCCAGTGGGAGAATTTGAGTTGAATCGAAATCCAGAGAATTATTTCCAAGATGTCGAACAAGCTGCTTTTAATCCAACCAATATTGTTCCTGGGATTGGATTTTCGCCAGACAAAATGCTACAAGGAAGACTCTTTTCTTACGGCGATGCACAACGTTATCGTTTAGGTGTCAACCATTTTCAAATTCCGGTAAATAAACCAACTTGTCCCTACAATTCTTTTCATCGTGATGGTGCCATGAGAGTAGATGGAAATTATGGTGGAGCCAGACATTATGAACCAAACAGTTTTGGCGAATGGCAAGAACAACCCGATGCGAAAGAACCGCCATTAGAATTAAACGGAGATGCTTATGCTCATAATTTTAGAGATGACGACGAAGATTACTTCACGCAACCCGGTAATTTATTCCGAATCATTAAAGCAGATGGAAAAGCAAATTTATTGTTTGCCAATACTGCAGCACAAGTGGGTGGTGCGGAAAAATTTATCCAAATTCGCCACATTAGAAACTGCTTTAAAGCCGATCCGGAATATGGAGAAGGTGTGGCAAAAGCGTTGAATTTGACCATGGAAGAAGTAAATAACTTTGACCTGACGCCATACAATCGTTGGGCACCAAAGCCAACAAACGGATAATATAAATAATGAAAATTAAAAACCAATGCCTTAATGATTAGCAAATTCAATAATTAGTACAAGGTTTCTAAAGTATTTATCCAACCTAGTTCTGCTTGAACTGCGAAAATTTAGAGTTAATTATAAATTCATATAAAATAGTAAAAATGAAAGAAGATAAAAAGTTGATAGTGATAACAGGTGGAGCTGGAGGAATAGGTCAAGCTTGTGCAAGAGCATTTAAAAACCAACCTATAATTATCACCGATTATTCACAAGATCATGTCGATGAAACCGTACAATCTTTTGAAAAAGAAGGATTTGATGTGGCAGGTATTGCTTGTGACATCACCGATAAAAACGACATTGAAAAACTAACCAAATTTGTTTCCCAAAAAGGTCAATTAAAAGCTTTTGTTCATACCGCTGGTGTCAGTGGAACCGTAAAAGATTTGAAAAAAGTGTACAGCATTGACTTAATTGCAACTGAACTTTTAGTAGATGCGTTTTTCGACATTGCGAAAAAAGATTCAGCAGCTATATTACTTTCGTCAATGATGGCGCATTCGGTTCCTCCAAATCCTGAATATGATGACGCTTTGGCTAATCCGCAGTCTTCAGGTTCTTTTGAGACGGTTAGTAAGTTTGTCAAAGATTCCGACACCATGTACAATTTTGCCAAAAGAGGTGTTCAATTGTTGACACACAAACACGCTGATAAGTGGGGACAAAAAGGGGCGCGAATTGTTTCCGTTTCTCCCGGAGTAATTGAAACTCCTATGGCATTAAAAGCCGCAGAAGAGCATCCCGAACGTATGGAAGCGATTTGAAAAGCCACACCGATGCAGCGAAACGGACAAGCAGAAGACGTTGCCAACGTAGTGTATTTCCTAGCCAGTGATGCAGCAAGTTTTATTACAAGCACTGATATTTTAGTGGACGGTGGAGTGATTCACAACATTAAAAAAATGAAATAAAAATTAATTTAAAAAAGAGATATATGAAAAAATTTAAAATTGGCGTACTCGTAGGAAGTCTTCGCAAAGAATCATTCAACTTGAAAACCGCAAAAGTGTTGATGGAAGTTGCCCCACAATCATTAGAATTGGAATTAATTGACATTTCAAATATCCCAATGTTCAACCAAGATTTAGAAGGAACACCGCCAGAAGAATGGACGACTTTAAGAGAAGCTGTAAAAGCGGTTGACGGACTTATTTTTGTAACGCCTGAATACAATCGTTCGGTTCCCGCTGTCTTAAAAAACGCAATTGATGTGGGTTCTCGTCCTTATGGAAAAAATGTTTGGACAGAAAAACCAGGTGCTGTAGTAAGTGTTTCTACAGGAAATATCAGCGGATTTGGAGCTAACCATCATTTGAGACAATCATTGGCTTTTGTCAATGTTCCTACAATGGCTCAACCCGAAGCTTATATTGGTGGAGCAGCAGATCTTTTTGATGAAAAAGGTAATTTAAAAAACGATTCAACTAAAAAGTTTCTAACCACGTTTATGGAAGCTTTTGAAAAATGGGTTCAAACTATTGTAAAGTAATAACTATTATAATGAAAAATTTAACAGGTAAAGTAATAATCGTAACTGGCGGAGCAGCAGGAATTGGAGGAGCTATAACATCTGAATTAACAGAAAGAGGAGCCTTTGTTGTAGCAGTAGATTTAAATGAAGAGGCTGGAAAGAAAAAGGTAGCTTCCAATCCAGATCAGATAGCATTCCTAAATGGCGATATCTCGAAAGAATCCGTAGCAAAAGAGGCGGTGGCATTAGCCATTTCTAAATTTGGCAAATTGACAAGTTTAGTAAATAATGCACACGCTTCACGTCAAAAACCATTATTGGAACTTACCGAAGCTGATTGGGCACTATCCATGGACACTGGTTTAAAAGGTACTTTAAATTTCATGAAGGCGGCTTATTCAGAGCTTAAAAAAAATAATGGAGCAATTGTGAATTTTGGTTCTGGAGCAGGATTATTGGGTCAAAAAAATCAAGGAAGTTACGCTGCAGCAAAAGAAGCTATTAGGGGATTATCTCGTGTGGCAGCAAATGAATGGGCAGGAGATGGCATTCGTGTAAATGTCGTTTGTCCATTAGCATTTACTGAGGGTGTTAAACAATGGAAAGAAAATTTTCCTGAACAATATGAAGAGATTGTTAGTAAAAACCCGATGCAACGTTTTGGAGACCCTCAAAAAGATGTCGCACCAATTGTCGCTTTTTTATTAAGTGATGACAGTCAATATATGACAGGTCAAACACTTATGGCAGATGGTGGAGACATAAAATTAAGATAGATTAAATAGGTAGTAAGATATTGGCAGTAAATCAATTATTAACGTAAAATAAATCAAACATGAAAAAGAAGTTTTTTAATGCAAAAATTTATCGCAACGACACTGCTACTGAAATGATTGTGGAAAACGGAAAAATCATACACATTGGCACTAATTTGCCAAAATGTGACGAAGAAATTGACCTTAACGGGAAGCTTGTGATGCCTCCTTATGTTGATCCGCACTTGCATTTGGATTATGTTTATACTTTATCGGAACTTGGACAAGAAGGAGCTGGTTCTGGAACTCTATTTGAAGCCATTAAACTATGGCCACAATTCAAAAAAACATTAACTGTTGAAAGTGTGAAAAGATTGGCAATGAAGGGAATTAAAGATGAAGTTTCACAAGGTGTACAACACATTCGAACTCACATTGATGTTACTGATCCCAACTTTACGGCACTAAAAGCGATGCTGGAATTGAAAGCAGAATTAAGAGATATTGTTGACATACAAATTGTGGCTTTTCCACAAGAAGGGATGTACATGTATAAAGGGGGACGCGATTTAGTGGAAGAAGCACTCAAAATGGGAGCTGATGTTGTAGGTGGAATTCCGCATTATGAACCTGCAAGGGAATTTGGCGAAAAATCCATTCACGATATCGTAAAAATGGCTATGAAATACGATAAACTGATTGATGTGCATTGTGATGAAACAGATGATCCCCACTCCCGATTTGTAGAATTATTAAATGGACTCGTTTACATGGAAGATTACGGAAGTAAAACTACCGCAAGTCATACGTGTTCCTTTGGTTCGGCAGATGATTCGTATGCGTTTAGAATGTTAGATATATTCCAAAAAACAAAATTAAACTTTATAGCCTGTCCAACCGAGAATGCCTATTTGCAAGGTCGTCAAGACACGTATCCAAAACGCCGTGGACTAACGCGAGTGAAAGAATTTATAGAATACGGAATTAATGTTGCTTTTGCTCAAGATTCCATCAATGACCCTTGGTATCCAATGGGTAATGGTAATATGATGAATATTCTTGATAATGGAATTCACTTGGCTCAAATTATGTCTTCGGAAGACGTAAAAACAAATTTCGACTTAATTACTTACAATGGAGCTCGTTGTTTAAATATTCAAGACAGTTATGGTTTAGAGGTAGGTAAAGCTGCGAATTTCATTGTTTTAAATGAAAGCTCGGTTTATGAAGCAATGCGAAAAAGAGTCGATGTCTTGGCATCTGTACGTAATGGAAATTTCTTATTCCGTCGAAAAGAGATGGCGTACGATATTCCATTAAGTCTTTAATCATAATCAAAGTACTTCACATTGGTTGTTTCAGAACAATTGAACTACTTAATGTGAAATACTTTAAAAACTATAATTACCTAAAATCAAAGTTATGACTAAAGAGTATAGTGTTTAAAAAGCCAAAAGCGTTTTTCCTTGGCTGATTATGATGTCCTCTGTAACTTTCGTAGGAATATTATCAGAGTTGATGCCTTCCGGCGTGTTGCCATTAATCATGGATTATTTGAATATAGTGCAGTGCAGACTGGAAATTTGGTTGAAGTCTGTACTAGTTGAACAACTTAAAAAAACAAAGCCGTTAGAATAAGCACTAAAATAAACATGGAGGAATTTGCTACTTCTGAAAAAGTCAATAAAGAAAAGCATGGTGTTAAAGTAAAATTTCTTTAAATTACAAATAAATTTGTTAAGCTTGACCGCTTTGCAAGATCAATTAAAAACTAAAAATATGAGTACTGAAACGAATAAAGTCAATCCGCTTTTATGCGATATCGAAACCGGTATGTGCGAAATTGGATCAGATACGACCGATAACACAACTAAAAACACACAACAATCGACAGCAAAACGCGTAAAACTGGTTTATTATACCGATCCAATTTGCTCCTCTTGTTGGGGAATTGAACCGCAATTGCGTAAATTGAAATTAGAATACGGCGATGCCATCGATATTGATTACCGCATGGGTGGTTTATTACCCGACTGGAGTTACAACAGCGGCGGTATTGGAAAACCATCAGATGTTGCAACCCATTGGGACGAAGTCAGTGCTTATTATGACATGCCTATTGACGGCGATTTATGGTTGGAAGACCCGCTAGATTCCTCCTATCCGCCATCGATTGCTTTTAAAGCAGCTCAAATGCAAGACGAGGAAAAAGCGGTGCTATTTATGCGTGAAATGAGAGAAATGGTTTTCCTGAATAAGAAAAACATTGCTAAATGGGAACATATTGCAACTGCAGCTCAAAACGTAGGATTGGACGCTGACCAATTAAAATCAGATTTTGAAAATGATGCGAAGAAGCGATTTGAAGAAGACTTGCAATTAGGAAGAACACTTGGAGTTCGAGGGTTTCCTACAATTTTCTTCTTTGACGAAAACGGCACCAAAGAAACGGTTCATGGTTCAAAACCCTATGCTTTTTATGAAATGGCGATTCTGAAGTTAAAACCAAATGCGGTAAAAAAAGAATACCGTAAAGATTGGGAAACGCTTTTTGCAAAATATCCTTCGCTTACAGCAAAAGAATTTTCGGAACTATCTGGAAATCCAAGAGTGGAAAGCGAAAAAATGTTGAATGAACTTTCAAATAAAGCGATATTAGATAAAGTAACCACAAAGAATGGTTCGATGTGGAAAATATTGAAATCTTAAGTTATCGTATCTTTAAGTTTTAAAAATCATTTAGGAAAAATATACCAAATCGGCAGAAGTCATCAACGGTCTTCCTTTGAAGGGTAAACGCACAATTTTAATATTGAACAGTATTGCATCATTTGTCTAGGAAAAAATGTAGAACTAAATCCAGACGATTTTGAAATCGATAAAATTATACGTTTTCAAGAAATGTGAGATGGGAATAACAAAAGTTTAATCTATGCCATTTCTGCGATCCACTAAGATCTAAAAGGCTTTTCAATTAATGCGTACGGAATGTATCTAAATACGGCATTGGTTAAACTAATTACCAAACTAAAAAAACATTAAAAAATATTTAAGCACTATGTCAAATATCCAATTAATAATAGAAGAACGAGCTGCCACGATTGGGAAATTTATGGTGGGACGCTTATTGCCTTTTCGACAAAAAAGGATGGTTGGGCCTTTCATTTACATCGACCACATGGGGCCGGTAAAATTGAATGAAAGAGAAAACTTTGATGTTTTGCCCCATCCACACATTGGATTATCAACATTAACATTTTTATTTGAAGGCAGCATAATGCATCGCGATACTTTAGGAAACAATGTTGAAGTAAAACCAGGAGCTGTAAACTGGATGACTGCGGGAAAAGGGATTGTTCACTCTGAAAGAACGCCAGAATATTTGCGAGAATCAGAATTATTTATGCACGGTTTGCAAATCTGGGTAGCATTACCCAAGCATTTAGAACAGATGGAGCCCGCTTTTTCGCATATTGAAGAAAGCGAAATACCATCATGGACTGAAGGTGATTTACAATTTAAACTGGTAGCCGGTGAAGCTTTTGATAAAAAATCGCCCGTTCCCGTATTTAGTAAATTGTTTATGATTGAAATAAAGAGTAAATCAAAACAATCAGTCAATATTGGTCATCATCTTTACGGAGAGGCTGGTATGTATATTTTAGAAGGAGCTATTGAAAGTGAAGGTAATCTCTACGGTCCAAAACAATTATTAGTGGCAAATGAAAGTACACTTTGCGAATTTACCATTCATGAAAACACTTCGATTTATATTTTTGGTGGTGAAACTTTTGCTGAAGAACGCTTTATCGACTGGAATTTTGTCTCTTCATCTAAAGAGCTAATTGAAATCGCCAAGAACAAATGGAAAGAACAATTGTTTCCAAAAATTCAAGGAGAAGAAGATGAGTTTATTCCTTATCCAAGTTTACCTAGAAAATAAAACCGAAATACTTAGGATTTTTAGGGGATGATGCAAGTTCATCATACATTAAAAAAAATTGATTCAAATGCTGTTGACTGTGATCTATATCAGGTTGCTTCAACAGTATTTATTTTTTTTTCTAAAAAATCAATAATAACATTGTTGTTCCGACTTCATCATTTCGCTTCTAAGTGCTGATGGATATGCAATAAAAGGAAGAGTTTAAATTAAGCGATATTTTTGTAAATATTTGATTGATTTTTTAAATTCATTTTTATCCTATATTTCAAATCCGAATTTTTTATTGTATTCGATTTCAATCTATTCAAAAAACATGAAGTTTCATTTATTCTTTTGGATTCCGATTATACTACAATTAGAAAGAAAAGATCTAATAATACTTGACGATTTTGGAATGCAGTCATTAGATGCACATAACCGAATTACACTTTTATAAATCATTGAACACAGGCATAATAATGGTTCTATAATCTTAATATCACAAATACCACTGCAGGGTTGGTATGATATTATTGGAGAGAAAACCATAGTTCATGCTATTTTAGATAGACTCATTCATCAGTCACACCGGCTTGAACTAATTGGAGAATCCATGAGGAAGAAAAGAGGCATAAGCAAACAATATTATTTAGGTATTTTGCCAATTTAACTTTTACAGTAAATAATTACTACTAGAAATAGTTATTCACTGAACAATTTAGTTTAAAATTTATCATTTAGAAAACAACTTTGAACTATGCTTATAATGAATAATTTTTCCTTTTTTTTATAAAACTTATTACTTTTGTTAACTATATAAACTTTTGAAAGTGAAATAATTAGTGTGCCTGTTCTTAAATAGTATCTTTTACCTCTTGTAAGTACTAGAAAAATAATAAAGTTAACGGTACCTCTTTGTCCGTAATCAAAAATTTGCGAAAAAATTTTTAGGCTTTTTTGTTTTTGTATTCTTCTGAGCTTTTATAATATATTGAAAAATTCTCTAAACACATTTTATATCTGAAATTAAAATTTACTATTCAAATTATCTCTGTAATTCTAAAAGATAATAGAATAATAAAATGTGATAGTAGATTAGCCTGAATTTTTCCAACAATAAAGAAACAATTCTTTTTCTAAAAACGATTTCATAATCCTATAGATTAATAATTCCTCCTTAAAAAATTTATTCAATTTATAAATTAAACAAATCTCATTATCAATTCTTTATTGTAATTTTTTAGAAATATCATATTTTTAAAGAACTAATTTTATGTTTTCTACGTAAATACCTTTAATCACTCATTTATATTGGATTAAAATAGTCCGCAACAACTAAATAAGTTTTAAAACATTTAATAAAGTATTTACCTTTAAAAAAAATAACATGCGAATTTATCTCTCTATTTTTATTTGTATTTTTTCGATAGGAATTCAGGCTCAAGGCAATATTCCTAAAGCGCTTAAAGAACTGAATAAAGAAACAGTTCCATATATCATGGTAAATGAATTAAAAGGGAAAAAAAATATGGTTTTCCTTGATGCAAGAGAAGTAAATGAATTTAAAGTAAGCCATATCAAGGGAGCAATTTGGGTAGGATATGATCGCTTTAAAGCAAAACCTATTGTTAAAAAAATTAGAAATAAGAAAACCAACATAGTCGTATATTGTTCTATTGGGGTTCGGAGTGAGAGAATTGGAGAAAAATTACAAAAATTAGGGTATAAAAATGTATACAATCTTTTTGGTGGAATTTTTGAATACAAGAATTCTGGTGGAAAAGTGGTGAATTCAAAAAACATAGAAACAGATAGTGTGCACACTTACAATAAAGAATGGAGCGCTTATTTAAATAAAGGAATAAAAATATATGAAGACTAATGCCTTACTTATTTTTACTAGAAATCCAGAAATTGGGAAAGTAAAAACAAGACTCGCAAAAACAATTGGTGATCAAAATGCTTTGACTGTGTACAATGATTTGCTCAATCATACTAAAAATGTAACTGAACATGCAGATTGTGATAAATTTGTTTTTTATGACAGTCATGTAAGTAAAAATGATTTGTGGCCGGAATCAATTTATCAAAAAAAGCTACAAATTGAGGGTGATTTAGGCCAACGAATGCAAATTGCTTTTGATAGTCTTTTTGAAATGGGCTACGAAAGATGTATCATTGTAGGCAGTGACTTATTTGACTTAACAAAATCTATCATTGAAAACGCTTTTAAACAACTAAACACTTATGACGTTGCTATAGGACCGGCCGAAGATGGTGGTTATTATTTGTTAGGATTAAAGAAAAAAAATGATACTGTTTTTATAAATAAAAAATGGGGCACTGATAGCGTGTATGAAGCGACAATAAAAGATTTAGAGCATTTTAAAATTGCCATTTTACCAACATTGAATGATATTGATACTTTTGAAGATTTAGAACGGAGCGGATATGATTGTAAAAATATCAAGATTAATACAAATGCAGAAATATCAAGTAAAGAAGTATAAAAATGGATAAATACATTGCTATTTTAATAAATTCCTATAGTGGTTATTTCGATTATCTAAAAAACGAAGTATTGTACTGGAAATGGGATAATTATTTCTACGGATTAATCGCTATTTCTGTTACAGTTTGGTTGCTTGAAATTTTGTTTCCATGGAGAAAAAATCAAGCTATTTTCCGAAAAGATTTTTGGCTGGATTTATTTTACTTGTTTTTTAATTTTTTCTTACTCAATCTCATTTTATTAATAGCGCTATCAAACATCACTGAGCAGTTTATCAATGATTTATTGCATTTCTTTGGATTCGAACTAACATCTATTCGGCTCCTATCAATATCTAAACTTCCTCAACCAATTTCGTTACTATTATTTTTTGTTATTAGTGATTTTATTCAATGGAATGTACACCGCCTTTTGCATACAATTCCGTTCTTGTGGAAAATTCATAAAACTCATCACAGTGTCAAAGAAATGGGTTTTGCTGCTCATTTTAGATACAATTGGATGGAACCACTGGTTTACAAAGTCCTACTTTACATACCCATTATTTTGATAGGTGGAATAAATCTTCAAGATGTGTTTATTGTACATTTTATATCAATTGCAATTGGACATCTAAATCATGCTAATATTGGCTGGGATTATGGTGTTTTTAAATATATTTTTAATAATCCTAAAATGCACATTTGGCATCACAGTAAAAAAATACCAAATAAAAATGGGGTCAATTTTGGAATTTCATTAAGCATTTGGGATTACCTTTTTAAAACCAATTATATTCCGAATGATGGTAGAGATATTGAACTTGGTTTTGATGATGATGATAAATTTCCAGAGGATTTTATAAAGCAAGAACTTTTTCCATTACAATAACAAATTCTAATTGGCACAAGCCTAATTACTAAAAATTAACTTTAAATAAAATATGAAAAAATACCTAATTATACTGATCCTTTTACCAATGATTTCTTGTGGGAAAAATAAAGAGCAGGTAAAACTTACTTCAACTTCTACTGTATCAGAAAAAGTACTTGATGAGGCTACAGATCATAATAAGTGGAATGCACTTTTGCAAAAAAATGTATCAAAAGATGGAACAGTAAATTATAAAGCTTTTCAAAAAGATGGTAAAGAGTTACAATCTTACCTAGATGAATTATCCGCTAGAGTTCCCAATAGATCTTGGTCAAGAAATGCAACTTTGGCTTATTGGATTAACACTTACAATGCTTTTACTGTTAAATTAATTTTAGATAATATGCCCATAAAAAGTATTAAAGAAATCAATAATCCTTGGGGTAAAAAATTCATTTCTTTAGCTAATAAAAAATATAGTTTAGAAGAAATCGAACATGAAATTTTACGAAAAATGGATGAACCTAGAATACATTTCGCTATTAACTGCGCCTCGTTTTCTTGTCCAAACTTGTTGAATAGCGCTTACACGGAAACAAAATTGGAACAACAACTTAATACCGTAGCAAAAAGTTTTATTAATGATAAAAGTAAAAATAGCATCACAGCTAATAAAATTGAAATTTCTAAAATATTTGATTGGTTTGCAGGTGATTTTAAAAAAGAGGGTTCTGTTATTTCATTCTTAAATCAATATTCTTCTATTAAAATAAATCCTAAAGCAAAATTAAATTACAAAGACTACAATTGGAGTTTGAATGATTAAATTATCAATACTAATTCCGTGTTTTAATAAAGTTTATTATAACAATAAATCAGTAGAAGATTTTGAAAGTAAGTCCTTTGATAAAAAATAACTGGAGATAAATATTATACTTCAAGTACAATGTGATTTGATTGTTTAAACTGTACAAAAATTTACAAAATTAATAAGTTTAAAATACTAAAAATCAATACGTTAAAAAATAATTTAAAAAATTTTATATTTTTTTAAAACCATAATTAATCTTTTTTCGTAAATCAATTTAAATTAAACAAAAACACATTATTATCATGATTAAAAAACAATTACTATTCATTTTAGCTGTAACAACATTTGGATATGTTAACACAGCTCATTCTCAGAGTCCAATTAGTGGATTCATGCAAGGAAAAGGCAAGGGAAATGTTTCTCTTTCTTTTAGTTCAGAAAAATATGATGAGGTTTATTTTATTCCAGAAAAAGTAAAAGGCGTTCCTGTTTTTAACGAAACAAAAATCACAAGTACTTCTATTTATGCCACTTATGGAATTAGTGACCAAGTTGATGTAGTTTTAGTATTACCTTACGTAACAGCAAAAGGGAATGCGACGCCAGAAGTTTTAACAAATTTAAATTTAGAAAACGAAAGAAAAGGTTTTCAAGATGTTTCAGTTTTTGTTAAATACAGTCCGTTTTATTTTGATTTTGGTTCTTCTTCGTTACGCTTAATTGGAGCTTTAGGATTAAAAACACCATTAGGCAACTACAAAGTTGAAGAAGGATTCCAATCAATTATTGCCATTGGAAATAGAAGTACAACAGTTAGTACAACTGGTATGGCAATGTACAAAATGAATTCAGGAATTTTTGCATCGGCGCAGTTAGCTGGAAATTACGCTTCAAATGATGTTCCTAACTCTTACGCTACAGAACTTAAAGTAGGTTATGCAGCAAGATTATTTTACGGGGACGCTTTTATAGCGAATCAAAAATCAACTGGTGGTGTAGATATTTTTGGACAAGGTTTTACAGGCTTTTTCCCAATTACAAAAGTAAATTATACCAAAATAGGTTTAAATTTATATACTCCTGTATATAAAGATCTAGGTGTTTCTGTTGGAGCTAGTACATTGGTAGCTGGTAGAAATATTGGTAATTCGACAGGTTATTACGGTGGTATAGTTTACAAATTTTAAAAAAATATAAAATGAAAAATACAAATATAAAAAACGCTTTTTTCGCAGTAGCTTTAATGTTATCTATAGTTTCATGTGATTCTGAGTACAAAGATGAAACACCTAGTATTGCTGGAATTGCAGTAGCTAATCCTAATTTTAGCACACTTGAAGGAGCTGCAGTACAAGGTGGTGTAGTTGGAGTTTTAAGCAACCGTAATCCTAATGATCCTTCTGGACATTACACTGTTTTCGCTCCTACAAATGATGCTTTTGCAAGACTAGGATTAGTTGATGCAGGAACTTTGGGAGGATTACAAAATAGTTTTTTGACCAATACCCTACTGTATCATGTTTCTAACGGGGATTTACTTTCTAATCAAATTATAACTGGTAACACATCAAAATCTGCTTTAGGACCTAACAGACGTTTTATAAGTAGAGGAAAAGATTTATACATCAACGGTTCAAAAATAATATTGACAAATGTAAATGCTAGTAATGGTACCGTTCATGCTATAGATAAAGTGATGATCGCTACTGGTGTAGATATTGTACAATCTGCGATATTATTACAAACTGCTAAAGTATTCAAAGCGCCTGAACTTACTTTTTTAGTGGCAGCGGTTGTAAAGTCGGGTTTAGCACCAGTTTTAGCTGATCCAAATGCTAACTTTACTATTTATGCACCAACAGATGCAGCATTTAAAGCGGCAGGATTTGCAACTGTTCAGGATGTTACCAATGCACCAGCATCAGTTTTAGCACAAGTTTTATTAAACCATGCAATTGCAGGTGGAAAATTTACATCAGAACAAAATAGCACTACAGTTGCTACAGCAGGTGGAGGAACATTGACTTATAGCCCATTTTTAAACGGTACTTTTACTATAAAAAGTAATGGAATTACAACTCCTGCTAATATGGTTATTCCAGATATACAATGTAGTAACGGAATTGTACATGTTATAGACAAAGTTTTATTGCCATAATAATATAAAACAAAAGAAAACAGTTACAAGTTTATAATTGCAACTGTTTTCTTTTAAATTATTGCTTTCTAAAAAAATAAAGATTTTAGTTTTTATAATATTTTATAATTATACTTTCTAATTAATATTTTTTTCTAAAAAGAATTGAAATTTTATGAATTGTTAATCATTATGGTTTTAACTTAAAACTATATTTGCGGTCAGATAAACAAGCACGTAATTCTATTAATAATTAAAAAATACATTTGATTTTATTAAATTGATGTAGATCCAAAGTATTGGTTTTTAAAATGATGATTAAAATAGTATCTTTTTAATCAGCTAACAAATTATTTTTTCAGTAATCGAATACTCAAATATTTTATATGGAACATATTGTAATCATTGGAAATGGAATTGCGGGAGTCACGCTTGCACGACATATCAGAAAGAAATCTGAATCAAAGATTACAATTGTATCAAATGAAAATGAGTTTTTCTTTTCACGAACAGCGTTAATGTATGTTTTCATGGGACACATGAAATTTGAGCACACACAACCTTATGAAAATGATTTTTGGAAAAAAAACAAAATAGAACTTACACTAGGGCAAGTTATACAGGTTGTTCCTTCTGCTAAAGAAATTATTTTGGCAAACGACAAAAAAATAAGCTACGACAAATTAGTATTAGCAACTGGATCAAAACCTAATAAATTTGGCTGGCCTGGCGAAGAACTAAAAGGCGTTACCGGGTTGTATCATAAAAAAGATTTAGAATCATTAGAGAAGTGGTCTGTAAATGCAAATCGAGCTGTCATTGTTGGAGGAGGTTTAATAGGAATCGAATTAGCAGAAATGCTTCGCTCTCGTGACATACAAGTTACTTTACTTGTTAGAGAAAAATCGTTTTGGGCAGGCGTTTTACCTTTTGACGAAAGTCAGATGATTAACCGTCACATAGTAGAACATAATATTGATTTGAGATTAGAAACCAATTTAGTAGAAATTCTTTCAGACGAAAGCGGAAATGCTAAAGGAGTTGTAATGGATAAAGGAGAAATAATACTTTGCGATATAGTAGGTTTGACCGCAGGTGTATCTCCAAACATTGATTTTTTAAAAAATTCAGGAATAGAATTAGGAAAAGGAATAAAAGTAGATCGTTTTTTAGAAACAAATATAAAAGACATTTACGCAATTGGTGATTGTGCTGAACAACGTGTTGCTATTGGAGAAAGAACAGTTGTTGAGGCTGTTTGGTATACGGGTCGAATGATGGGAGAAACTTTATCACAAACATTATCAGGAATACCCACAGCATATAATCCAGGAAATTGGTTCAATTCGGCTAAATTCCTAGATATAGAATACCAAACTTACGGCTGGGTTTGGGCTAAACCTAAAGAATACGAAGCACAGTTTTATTGGGAACATCAGCAAGGAAAGAAAGCAATACGAATTTCTTTTGATAAAAGTAATCGCACTTTTTTAGGTATTAATACTTTTGGTATACGAATGCGTCATGAATTTTTTGATAAGGTTTTGACTGAAAAGAAAACGGTAGAATATGTTATCGAAAATTTACTTAAAGCTAATTTTGATCCGGAATTTTTCACTTCGCATCATAAAGAAATTCAAAAACAATTTTACAAACAATTCGATAGTTTTAAAACCGCATAATTATGACTAAAATAGGTGAAAATATATCGATTGCTTCTCATGAAAATATGCAGATGAATGGCATGCAAAAATTAAGTGTTACTTTAGGCATATTGGGTTTATTTATTTTGGTACTAGCATTATTTAATGTTAATTTTCCAAATAAAGAAATTTGGCTTGCTACCGCTATAGCTTTAATTTTAGTAGGTGTTATTACTTATGCAAATAAAACATATCTCAATCAGCCTGCAGGTATAAAAAACAATGGCGTTTGGCATACAAACTTTACCAACAAAGGTACTTTGGCTTGGATGACTGGTATTGTGTTAACTTCATTTTATGTAGTTTTATATTGGTATCCTCAGTATTTAGGGCTTAATCAAGAAGGTGGAAAAAATAGTGGAATTGTTGCGTTTTTTGATCCACTAAGTCTAATTTTAAACGGAAAATCGGCTACTCAATGGTTTGTTTATGGTACTTTATATACTGTCGCTATTTTAGGGTTAGGTTATAAATTTATTTTAAAATACAGACATAATAAGTACCAATTAGTGCGTACTTTATCAGTAATGTTTTTTCAATTAGGATTTGCTTTTTTAATTCCCGAAATCTTAGAAAAACTGAATCCAGAAAAAGCTTATTTTGCTAAGGATTTAAAAAATATGTGGCCACTAAACTATTATTTTTTTAATGATTGGCACTTAAAAAACATGTTGGAAGGCGGTAATTTAGGCATGTTCATGTTGATCTTTGGTATAGCAATGATTTTTATCATATCCCCTGTCCTTACCTATTTTTATGGTAAAAGATGGTATTGTTCTTGGGTTTGTGGTTGCGGAGGTCTCGCAGAAACTGCTGGTGATAGCTTTAGACATTTGTCAAGTAAATCAACAATATCATGGAAAATTGAACGATGGATGATTCACAGTGTTCTTGTATTTTCATTTATTATGACAATCGCAGTAATATTTACATTTTTATCTGATAATCCTCAAATGAGTTTTATTACAAAAGATCAATTTATTTTTGGTGTAGTAATTTTCTTAGCCTTATTTACAATTGTACTGTATGTTTTTAAAAGAAAAGATATGGATACCGATGCGATTTATACAATGCTTTCATTAGTCGCTATAATTATTATATCTTTGCTGCTCAATTATTTTTCTGGAAAACAAAATATTCTGTTTTTAGATAGTAATTCATTGAGAGAATGGTACGGCTTTGCTATAGGAGCTGCATTTAGTGGCGTCGTGGGAGTTGGGTTTTATCCTATTTTAGGCAATCGTGTTTGGTGTCGTTTTGGATGTCCAATGGCTGCAATATTAGGACTGCAACAACGCTTATTTTCGAGATTTAGAATTACTACAAATGGCGGACAATGTATTTCATGCGGTAATTGTTCTACCTATTGCGAAATGGGAATTGATGTGCGTAGCTACGCTCAAAAAGGAGAAAATATTGTGCGTTCTTCTTGTGTTGGTTGTGGCATATGTTCGGCAGTTTGCCCTCGTGGCGTTCTAAAATTAGAAAATAACTCCGTATCAGGTAGAATAAATGCTAATGAAATTTTACTAGGAAATGATGTTGATTTACTAGATTTAATAAATAATAAATAGAAAATTTTTAAAATGAAAAAAATTATTTTAGCGCTTTGTTTTTTGGCCTTACCCTTATTATCACAAGCTCAAACAACCGAGCAATTTTTTGAGCAAGCAACTGAGTTTCTAAAGAAAAATGTAACTGAAGATGGAAAAGTTGACTATGAAACTATTAAAAAAAGCCCTGGCGAGTTAATATACATATTAAGTAACATTCAAAAACTTGATACTAAATTTAGCGATAAAAAATTAGCAAAAGCATTTTGGATTAACGTATATAATCTTCAAGTAATAAAAGGAGTAATTGATGTATATCCTATTACTTCTGTAGAAAAAATACCAGGTTTCTTTACTGAAAATAATTTTGTTGTAGGTAATCAAGATTTAACACTTGATGATATAGAAAACATTATATTAAGAGACTTGTTCTTTGATCCAGCAATACACTTTACATTATCTAGTGCAGCAAATGGTGGAGCTCCTTTATTGGATACCGCTTATATGCCATTAAGAATTGATGAGCAAATAAAACAAAGAGCTACGTTTGTGATTAACTCTAAAAACTACGTAATAGTTAAGAAAGAACAAAAAGTAGTAGAGTTACCAAAAATATTTGAATGGTATAAAAAAGATTTCGCAGTAAACTATTTTAACGAAATCGATTTTATTAACATCTTTTTAGAAAAAAAACTAGATAGTAAGTTTACAATAAAAACATATAATTTTGATTGGTCTTTGAACCAAAAATAATATCTAAAAAAATAGCCTTTGCTAGACTAATACTTGATAAAAAATGATTAAATCCGTTTTCATATTAATTTTATTTTATGTTTTACCCGTTTCTGGTCAAAAAACGTATTGCAAAAATTATTATGAAAACGGAAATATGAAGTCAGAAGGATGGCTTTCTGATAATAAGAAAGTTGATTATTGGTTTTATTATTACGAGAATGGCATAAAAAAAGAAGAAGGACATTATGCGGATGATAAAAAAACCAAATGGTGGTTGATTTACAACACCAATGGAAAAATCCAAAAGAAAGTCGAATTCAAAAATAATCTCCCCGAAGGGCTTTGTATTTTTTACACGAATGGAAAAATCATAAAAGCCGCCCGATACAATGCAGGAATTAAAACGAATGAATGGAATTCAATCTCAAGTTATCAGAGAGACAATCCGTGATAAATAAAAAATGAATATAATAAAAGTAATTATTCCTGCTTACAATGAGGAAAAAGCGATAGCAAATGTAATTGGTGAAATACCAAGTTTTGTTTCCGAAGTCATCGTAATTAGCAATAATTCTACTGATAACACAGTTCTTGTAGCAACTAACGCTGGTGCTACAGTACTAACCGAAAAAAGAATGGGCTACGGATATGCTTGTTTGAAAGGACTTGAGTACATTTCAAATCAACCAATAAAGCCCGATATCGTAGTTTTCCTTGACGGTGATTACTCTGATTATCCAGAAGAATTGATTAAACTTACCACTCCTATTATTGAGAATAACATTGATTTTGTTATTGGCGCCAGAGTAAAAAACTTGCGTGAAAAACATGCAATGACTCCTCAGCAAATTTTTGGAAATTGGTTAGCAACTACTTTAATGAAGCTGTTTTTTAAAGCTACTTACACGGATTTAGGTCCTTTTAGAGCTATTAAATATTCAAAATTAGTAGCATTAAATATGGAGGACAAAACTTATGGTTGGACCGTAGAAATGCAACTTAAAGTTTTAAAACAAAAAATGTCCTATTTAGAAATTCCTGTTCGGTATAAAAACAGAATTGGTGTTTCAAAAGTTTCAGGTACTGTAAAAGGAACCGTTATGGCAGGAATAAAAATAATAGGATGGATTTTTAAATATACCTTTAAATAAATTCTTCCATAAATGGTAAAATAATAACATGCTACTACTTTCTTATATTGTTGTAATTTTATACAGCCTAGCAATTTTTCTTTTATTTTTATATAGTTTAGCCCAATTCAATTTACTTTTGAACTATTTGAAAAGTAAAAAAAAGGAAGACCAATCTTTACAATTTGATCTTTCTCTAGAATCTGAAATTCCATCCGTAACCATTCAGCTTCCAATTTATAACGAAAAATATGTAATTGAGCGATTATTAAATACCATTTCTCAAATAGATTATCCAAGAGGACTTTTAGAAATTCAAGTATTAGATGATAGTACAGATGATAGTATTATAGAAACTAAAGCTTTAGTTAACAAACTTTTTGCTACTGGTTTAGATATAAAACACATTACACGCACTGATAGAAAAGGATATAAAGCAGGAGCATTAAAAGAAGGTTTACAATATGCTAAAGGAGAATTTATAGCTATTTTCGATGCTGATTTTGTACCACAAAAAGACTGGCTTTACCAAACTATTCCTTATTTTAAAAATCCCAAAATTGGTGTTGTTCAAACACGTTGGGGCCATTTAAATCGGGATTACTCTGTATTAACAAAGATTCAAGCTTTTGCCTTAGATGCACATTTTACATTAGAACAAGTGGGTCGTAATTCAAAATTACATTTCATAAATTTTAATGGAACAGCAGGTGTTTGGAGAAAGAAATGCATTATAGATGCGGGCAATTGGGAAAGCGATACCCTTACTGAAGATCTCGATTTAAGTTATAGAGCGCAGTTGAAAAATTGGGAATTCAAATACTTAGAAAATGTAGTTACACCAGCAGAATTACCCGCGATAATTAGTGCTGCTCGTTCACAACAATTTAGATGGAATAAAGGTGGCGCTGAAAATTTTAGTAAAAATGCCAGAAGAGTAATTGCCTCCAAATCTATTGGATTTAAAACTAAAGCACATGGTATTTTACACTTGCTAAATAGTACCATGTTTTTAGCTATTTTTACAATGGCAATGTTAAGTGTACCAATGCTATACATTAAAAATGAATTTCCTGTATTTGAAAAAGTATTTGATATACTGATCTTTTTCATCATAACTTCTATTCTGTTTTTTATTAGCTATTGGACCACTTATAAAAACATACATGGTGGCGGTTTTAAAAACTTTTTTAAATACATTTCTTTATTCCTTACTTTTTACACTATTGCAATGGGTTTTTCATTTCACAATACCATCGCTGTACTCGAAGGCTTATGGGGCAAAAAAAGTGAATTTGTAAGAACTCCAAAATTAAATATTGAAGGCCTTAAAGAAAAATGGAAACAAAACACATATCTGACTAAAACTATTTCAAAAAATATTTTTGTTGAAGGAGGTTTAGTACTTTACTTCTTGTTTGCTATTTACAGTGCATTTGTATTAAAAGATTACAGTTTAATAGCGATCCATCTAATGCTTTTTCTAGGTTTTGCTTTTGTATTTATAAAATCATTGCAAACAAATAGATGAGTTTTGTAATATCAAATAAAGTAAAGACATACTTGTTTGTACTTCTAAGTATATTACTCTACTTGTACATTGCTTATTTCTTAAAGAGAAATGAATTTATAAATTTAATAGTTTCTTTTACTTTTTTGTTTGTTTGTTTTTATTACATCGTTAAACTTCAAAAAGATAATTTTGTTTTTCTAATTGTAGCAGCAATACTATTTCGTTTGCTTTTTTTGGTCGCTTTACCCAACTTATCCCAAGATTATTACCGTTTTATATGGGATGGAAATCTCATCTTACAAAATATAAGCCCTTATTTACATTTACCGCAAGACCTTATTAAAGAAAACAGCTTTAGCATTCCAAATGCGAATGTTTTGTATGAAGGAATGGGCAGTTTAAGTGCGCAACATTATTCTAATTATCCTCCTGTAAATCAATTTTTATTTGCATTAGCAAGCTTTTTGGGTTTACAATCTGTTTTAGGAACTGTCATTATGATGCGTGTAATAATTATTGCTGCAGACCTAGGAACATTATATTTTGGAGGAAAATTATTAGCTCGATTAGGGTTAGAAAAAAATCGTGTTTTTTGGTATATTCTAAATCCACTGGTACTTGTAGAACTCTCTGGAAATTTACATTTTGAAGGAGTAATGCTCTTCTTTTTTATATGGTCTCTTTACCTCTTAGAAAAAAACAAATGGAAAACTGCTGCTGTAGTATTAGGATTTTCGATTTCGGTAAAGTTATTGCCACTTCTATTTCTTCCTTTATTCTTAAAAAAATTAGGTTGGAAAAAAGCTGTTTCTTTTTACGCAATAGTGATTGGAGTCACTATTATTTTGTTTCTCCCTTTTCTTTCAAGACAATTAATTCATAATTACAGTGAAACTATTGGACTTTGGTTTACTAATTTCGAATTTAATGCTAGCGTGTATTATATTATTCGCGAAATTGGTTTTTGGATTAAAGGATACAATATCATTCATACCGTTGGAAAAATTATTCCTATTTTTATTATTCTTTATATTGCTTACCAAAGTTTTAGAGAAAAAAACAAGAGTAGTATTGAATTGCTTCATACAATGCTAATAGTATTGTCTGTTTACTTTTTTATGGCAACAACCGTGCATCCTTGGTATGTTATTAACCTTATTTTAATAGCTACTTTTACGTCCTATAAATATCCGTTCCTGTGGAGTTTTACCATCATTTTAAGTTATAGTGCGTATTCTAATACTGTTTTTTCAGAGAATTATTGGTTAATTGCTATCGAATATATCGCTGTTTTTAGTTTACTTTTCTATGAGAAATGGATTAAATTAAAAAATAAATCTCAATTGACTACAGCTTAACTTTTTCAGTTTTAACTATTTTATTCTGTAATTTATTTTTTAAAAATTGAACATTATGAAGTTAAAAAAAATCATACTTAAACTTTGTATCATTTTACCTCTTTTGGTCATTTGCTATTCTTTTTATAAAAGTGAAAACAAAACTAATTCGAAAACAAATATAGAATTCAGGGGAATGAATTTAGTTGCTCCTATAAGTGAACTAAAAAATGAAACCTTTGAAACCTTAAAACAAAATAATGTCAATTACATTTCACTTATTCCTTATGCATTTGTCAATTTAAGTCAAGCCACCGTTTCTTATAATCACAATAAACAATGGTGGGGAGAAACTTCTGAAGGAATAGCAGAAACTATTAAAAAATCACATCAATATCAAATACAAGTGATGCTTAAGCCTCATCTTTGGATTAAAAATGGCTTATATACTGGTAATTTAGACTTTGCAACAGAGAAAGAATGGGAAAAATGGGAAGAAAATTATGAAAAATATATAATTGAATTTGCTGAATTAGCTCAAAAAGAAAATGTAGCTCTTTTTTGCTTTGGCACAGAACTTGGAAATCCAATAGCAAAACGGCCTAAATTTTGGTTTGATTTAATTAGTAAAATCAGAAAAGTATATAAGGGTAAAATAACTTATGCCGCGAATTGGGATGATTTTGAAAAAATTCCTTTTTGGAAAGAACTAGATTATATAGGTATTGATGCTTATTTTCCGTTATCGGATGCTATCACACCAACCGTATCTGATCTAAATAGTGCCTGGCAAAAACACCTCTTAAAGATAATTCTACTCCAACAAAAAATAAATAAAAAAGTCGTTTTTACGGAATTTGGATACCGAAATTCAGATTATGCTGCAAAAGAACCTTGGCTAGAAAATCAGAGTAAGATAAATAATATTGGGCAAGCCAATGCCTATGAATCACTCTTTGAATCTTTGATTAAAAAAGAATGGTATGCGGGCGGATTTGCTTGGAAATGGTACGCAGATGATTATTATAAAAAGTCAAATCCTATTGATTATACTCCTCAAGAAAAACCAGCGTTACAAATTATTAAAAAATGGTATAAAGAAAGGTAATGAAAAGTTAGCTATTAGGTTTTAATTTACCTTTATAGTCATTTTTAAATTTTTCATATCGGGGCAAGGAAACTCCTCTAACATAAGGTTGACTCGGATTGTTTTTTACATAATTTTGATGATACGATTCGGCTTCGTAAAAATCGCCAACAGGTAATACTTCTGTTACAATAGGACTATTATAAATCTTATTATCTGTAAGTTGTTTGATTTTTTCCTCAATAATTTTCTTCTCTGTTTCATTTTTATAAAAAGCGATAGAACGATAAGAAGAACCCCGATCTGGACCTTGCTGGTCTGGTGTTGTGGGATCTTGTGAAATAAAAAATACGTTTACTAATTCTTGGTATGAAATCACCTTTGGATCATAAAACACAGCAACCGACTCTGCATGTCCTGTTTTATTAGAACTAACATATTCATAGTATGGATTTTTGATTGTTCCGCCTGTGTAACCAGAAATAACATCATCAACGCCCACAAGAGATTCAAAAATATGTTCTGTACACCAAAAACATCCTGAAGCAAAAATCGCTACTTCTTGGCCTTTTTTGGGTTTTAATGACAATTTTTCTGTTTTATTAGTACAACTAACAAGCAATACTAAAATCATAATATAACTTACTATTTTCATCTTAAAGTCTTTTTTTAATAAAGAAACCTCAAAACATCTAAAATAATTCTGATGATTTTGAGGCACACTTTATTAACAATTTAATATACAGTAATTTACGTGTATTTTATTTATTTAGCTTTAGAACAAGTATTAAAGTTTTGTTACTTTTTTACACTTAGAGTTTCTAATATTTTCTCTTCAAATCCTTGTAGAGCGCGTATGGCATAATCTACTTTTTTCTTAGATTTAAATTGATATGAAACCTCTAGAAAATTTTTATAAGGTGTTGTAGGTTGTATCTCTAGTGCATCATTTTTTTTGTAATTGACTTTGATAGGTATGTCCTTATAATATGTAAAATAATCTGGATGTGTAATTACACCAAGTGTAGAACAGTCAAAAGGAATAAAACCTCTCACACCAAAATATTTTTCATTGTTCTCCATCCAAGGTTGTACAATATCAAAAAGCCATTTATCTGCTTCTTCATTTTGATCCAAACTGGCCAAATCAATATTCCCAATATGCGTATAAGAACTGGGTTCATAACCTGCAAAAACTAAGGGAATACTTGATTCTAAAAGCACATTCATAGAAGCATTATCCAATTCATAATTATAGTCAAATACATTTAATTTTCCATTTCCTGGATTAAACACTTGACCAGGAGTTCGTGCCGCACATATTGAAATTTTCTCGATTTGCGGAATAATATCAGGATGATTCTGAATTAATGTTGCAATATTAGTCATTGGACCAAGTGCTAAAATCGTTAATTTCTCTTTTTTAAGTGCCTGATAAAGTGCTCTTGTTGCGTCATTTTCTACACCTAAATCATCTGCTTTTGGAGAACCTTTATAAACCGGAATTGATTCTCCTTTATGATGCCATTTTAATAATTTCTGAATAATATCGTAGCTATAATCGACATACGTAATCGAACTGATTCCTACAATATCAATTTGAGGCTGCTTTAAAGCCATAATTAATGTAATTCCATCATCAACTTCACGAGCCGTTTTATCTGGCATTCCAATCATCAAATCAGTATCAAACCACACTTTTGTTTGCGCTTGCAGTGCACAAGTAAACAAAAGTGCATAAAATATCATTTTAGTTTTCATCTTTTTATTTTAAAATTAAAGTCCGTGCAAAAGTCAATAAATTAGCTTTAGTTTCTAAATCCATTTTCAATGGCAATTGGGCCAAACCAATCAATCTTCGCATAATTTCAGTTCCTATAAAACCATTTAGAATTTCACTATTTAGTTCTGAAAAATAAAGATAATTATTTTTTATATAAGCAATCTTAGATTTCTCTTGCTGCGTAAGATACAAATGCGCAATAAAAACGGCTAAATCAAATTCGCGCAAACCATAAAAACAAAATTCAGGATCAATTATCTTAATTCCGTTTTCGGTCTTTAACCAACTTCCAGGATAATAATCACCATGCAATAAATATTTCCCTTTAGAAAGATATAAAGAGCCCAAACTTTCTATTTTAAGTTTTAATTCAACATCGTTTTTATAAGTTATTGCTATTTCTTGAAGTCCTTTTTGCACTGTATTCAAATCAAAACCAGTATCGTCTCTATAAGGAAATTCAAATATATGCTCGTAATTTAGCGCTCTCATTGCAGAGTTTGACAACTCCTCATCGATAATTTCTTTTTGAAAATTTTGGTGCAAACCATTCAAATAACCAACTAATTGATGTAGTTCCTTTTCTTGTATTTTTTCTTCTAAATCATACAAAAAAGTAAAATCATTTGACTTTCCTAAATCTTCTAAAAGAATTAAATTATTGGCCTCATCTATTGCAATTATTTTAGGCATCGCAGCTTGAACATCAAAATCAGCAGCAATTTTGGTATAAAAAGCTCCTTCTGTAAGCACTCGATTTGCTGGAGCCAAAACTTGCGGATATTTTTCTACATACCCACGAGATTGTTTTATGATAAAAGAATGTTTTGTGGTCACGATTCGCAATACATAATTCATATTTCCCTCTCCTGGTTTGGCTATAGAGTTAATCGTTTCATTTTCTTCTAACCAATTATTTTCTCGCAAATAAGCAGCCAATTCTGTTGGCTCATTTTCGTTTAGTATAAACATAATTATTTTCTATTTTTGGGGCATTGCCTAAAAAGGCCCGGGCTATACGCTTTATCTTTTGTTCCGCTAACGCTTTACAAAAGGATACCGCTTCTATCCCTAATGCAAATTAAAAATATCCTGCAAATTAATGTAATCTGCAGGATATTAATTGCTATTAGAACAAATAACGCACTCCAAACTGAAACTGTCTTGGTGGCGAAGCATTTCTTTTAGTAAATAATCCACTGGCAACAGAACCACCTTGAATTTGGTTACTTTGAGTAGCATTATTACTATAACCACTTAAATTTTCAGCATTAAAAATATTAAAGATATCAGCACGCAATTCTAATTTATTATTTGCTGAAATTTTAAATTGATGTTGCAATCCAAGGTCAAAAGTAGCACTCCACGGCAATCGGTCATTGTTTCTACTTTCCCCAGGAAAACGATCACTATTTCCTTGATACGCATCCGAGAAACTAGAACCATCTCCGTTCAAATCAGTAGTACCAAAACCAAGTGGAATTCTGTTTATAGGTTGTCCACTTTGCAATAAACCAGCCATCGTAATAACTGTACCTTTAAAAGGGTAATAGCTATAAATACCGTTAATATTATGAGTTCTGTCGTTTATAGAAGGTCCCCATTCGTTAGCATAATTGTTGGCATCCGATGGTCTAAAGTTGATGTCATCTGTATTGTTTTTGCTAGAGGACAAAGTATAATTCAATCGATAAGAGTAATTATCCAATCCTCTTGCTTTTTGATAATTCAAGCTCATGGCGTAGTATCTCGATTTACCTTCGTTTTCTGTTACAATTACATTTCTAGCAACTCCAGTAAGGTTCTGACCATTTATAGTTGCGCTGCCGTTAACAATAGGAATTGGTCGACTAGCATCTGCCTGTGCTTGCGTTCTAATAACTACATTATTAGGATCTACTGTATATTCGGCTGCAGCATTAAGATTGCGCAAACGACTTAAATTTTCACCTCTATTGTGCACGACATCAATAAAAAATAATTTATCTTCTTGAACTTGCAGTTGATAACCCACTACAAATTGATGTGAATAAGGATTTTTGTATCCATTTGGATTCAAAATTCTGCGTTCACCAGAAAAAACATTTTCTCTTTGCACTTGCAAACTTGCAGCAGAAGGACCTTGCAAATAATTCACTCCCGATACTGAAGCGGATAAATTTCCGTCGTAGGTAATTTTATCTATGTTAGTGTTTGCAGGCAAAATTCCCAATCTTTTAAGCTCTTCTAATTGTGTTTTATAGCTTTGAGAAGTCGTATTTTGTTGTAGAGCATCACTGTAAATAGCATAGTTTACTTTGTCATAAGCAATACCATAACCACCTCGAATACTACTTGAATTATTTAATTTATAATTAAAATTAATACGAGGAGCTAAGTTGTTAAAATCACCTTTATCGCTTCCTCCTTTTGATAAATTATCATAATCGTAACGCAATCCTAAGGTAAGATTCAATCGATCGGTAACAGACCATAAATCTTCAATATAAGCCGAATAAATATCCTGATGAGTCCCAAAAGAAGTTGGTCGCAATTCTACATTATAATCTAAAACTTGAACATCCTGAGGAATATCATTTAGATCTAGTGCGCCTGCTACTCCACTATTTTTTATAATATCTATTTGATTTTGATTCAATTTAACTCTATAATTACCCACTGGATTTCCACCTCCAAATAGCTGATGATTACCTCTAATAAAATTTAAACCTGCTTTAAAAGTATGATTTTCAGAATAATATTTCAATTTTTGTTGCAATTGGATTGTATTTTCAAACGAATCAAATACATATCCAGGATTTCCAATCACACCTAATGTTTCATCATTTACGCCTAATATCGTTACTTGAGATTGATTAGGATTAAATGGTTTTGCATAATTCCATCTAAAACGGCTGTATTGAACATTTGTTTCCCCAGAAAAATTACCAAATTTATAATTGTTTTTCAAGGCAACTAAAATACTATTTCGCGCTTGAGTATTTCCTGCAGAGTTAAAAGTAGAACCACCATCGAGCCCACCACCTTGACGCTCTACATCAACTCTCCCAACGTTTGCTCGAAAAGAGGAATTGAAATTAGTATTCCAGATTTGATCTATTTTAGCCGAAAAGTAATCAAATGTATTGGTTCCTCTTACCGACTCTGAAACACCTAATTGAGGGACATTTAATAAATTATCTTTAATGTCTGTTGTATGTTCAAAGTTAAAATAATAGAACGTTTTATCTTTAGCAAAAGCGCCTCCAATTCCCGCACCAGTTTGATAACGAGCAAATCCGTTTTTAACTTGATTACCAGATAAATCACGTTGCGCAAAACTTGACTTTCCGTCAATTGCTGGGCCTGGTCTTGTGATAAAAAATGCTTCTCCCGAAGTTTCGTTAGAACCAGAACGCGGCGTAATATTTATGATTCCACTTCCTGTTAAACCATATTCAGCAGAAAAATTATTGGTTAAAACGGTTATATCTTTGACAAATCCAGAAGGAATAGCAAATTTTTGTCCACCTAAAAAGCGTTCGTTATTATCTAAACCATCAATTAAGTAAGAAGTGTTTTGAGAACTTGCTCCATTGATACTCACATTTGCCGCTTCAGGAAAAAATCCTGTAGCCTGCGAAACATTTGGCAAACGATATAAAACTCTTGTAATATCACGACCTTCAACTGGTATTTCCTGTATTTCAGCTGCTTTTAATTCAGAAGAAACCTCAGCATCACTCCTATTAATCTTTGAAGTTGATTTAGAAGATACCACAATTTCATTTAGTTCCTGCGCATTAGCTTTTCTTAAAACTAAAGTTACATTTGGATTCTGATTGGATCGAATACTTATAAAATTAGAATTTTCGGCTGAATAATCTTGAGTTGCCATAGCATTAACTTGATAATTATCAAGCGCTTCCAAATTTCTAAAAATTGCTTTCCCTTGTGTATTGGTAATCTGGCTTACTGCTAGATTTCTACTTTTATTGATTAAAGTAACAGCTATATTAAAAATGGGCTTTTGTGTTTCTGCATCGATTACAGAAACGGTTAAATCTTGTTGAGCGACTGCTATTGTTGATATAAGTAGCACTGCCCAAATATAAAATTGCTTCATTTGGTTGAGAATAATTAATTAAAAAAAAGTTGTAAAAAGTATTTATAAAGGAAAGGGAGATCCTTTATTAAAATTGACCGCTTGATAAGCAGTAGAAATAAATTTTATTTCACTATTCTTTTTAACTTTTAATGAATTAAAAAAAGAAAGTAATAACTTTCTAAAATCATCAGAAAATGACAATTTATGAATTGCTTTTTTAAAATCGGAAGCATCATCACAATCATTCAAAAATGGAAGATAGGCAATGGATTGTTCCTTGTAAAGACTTTGTAAAGCAGTAAAAACATCTTTACTTTGCCAAGGAATACGCTGAAAATTAGCAGAATTGAAGGTAGATTTTCTAACTCCTATTAAGTAAGCACCTCCAGAATAATCTGAACCAATAACCAAAGAATTTGTTTTTAAATCTCGATCGACTTGTAATAAATGATGCGATTTTAATTCAATACAGTCATTACCTATAACAATAACTTTCTCGAATCCTTGATCGAATACATGCTGAATAGCATTTGTTATTTTTTCTCCAAAACTGGTTCCAACTTGATTTTTTTCAGTTGATATAAAATAAGATAATTTAGTTTTCTGAATGGTTTTTAAAGCATTTCCATTCATTTTCTTCCACAACAATAAATTTTGCTTAGCGCTAGGAAAAATTGGCTTAATAATACTTTCAACATTTTCGCTTTGTGCAAAAAGAAGAATAGCAGTTCGTGAATTAGAATCCTTTACTAAATTCATTATTTATAAGTCAAAATGATTTGTGGTTGTGGTGAAAGTAATAAAAAGTAATTTGAATATACTATCACAATAATCATCTACGTATAAATAAAGAGTTTAGTTTTAAAATATTTTAAAATTTTATAAAAAAAGAAGTAACTTCCTATAATTCTATTGATTAAACAATTATTAAAATTCTTATTTTATTTGAAATCAATTTCGATAAGCAACTAATACCTAATTTTCAGTATTATTAAACATTTAAAATAAAAGATAAAAACTTGGAATATTTTATAAAAAATAGCATCACTTATCAATTGTTCTATTAGGAACAAAATTTTGTTCATTGTAAGATAGAAAATCCTAATGTATACTTACTTTCAATAAAAAAGCGTTTAAATAAATTTTATTTAAACGCCTCTTTTAATATGGTAATTGATCCAAATTAACACTTCTGATACGGAATAAATATTTCAAAAGTAGCACCTTCATTTAAAACTCCAGTAGCGAGAATACGTCCGTTATGATTGTCAATAATCCTCTTAACAATTGCTAATCCAATACCAGTACCTTCAAATTTTTCTTTACCATGCAAGCGTTGGAAAACCTCAAATATTTTTTCAGAATACTCTTCTTCAAATCCAATTCCATTATCTGTAAATTTAATATAACAATACTCTCTATCTGGGTCTAAATCATGAGTGACTATTTCTGAGTTTAATGCCAAACGAGAATCTATAACGATGTTACAATTTTGATTGGGTTTTGTAAACTTTAATGAATTACTAATCAAATTAAAGAGTACTTGCCTAAATTGAAATGGAATAATATCAATTTCGCAGTCATTCCTGATTGTTATGTTTGAATTTTCTCCTTCAAAATCTTCCTCTAAGTCTTCTTTTACCTCATCAATTATATCTGAAAGTTTTGTTTTTTTGAAAGAGCGTTCTTGCACGCTGGTTCGGGAATAAGCAAGCAAATCTTGAATTAAAGTTTGCATTCTGTCTGCAGCAGATCGCATTCTATGAAATTTATCAAGCCCTTTATCGGATAAGTTTTTGGCTTCACTCTGTTGAAGTTGAGTTGCAAAAGTCTGAATTTTTCGCAAAGGTTCTTGTAAATCATGACTCGATATATAAGCAAAAGATTGTAGTTCCCTATTCATCTTTTCTAAAGCTTCGTTTTTGTCGTAGATTTCTTTTGTTCTTTCAGATACTTGTTTCTCTAATTCGTTGGTAAACATTTTTTGATCCTGAATATCAGTACTCGTTCCCACCCACATCGTAATAACACCAGATTTGTCTCGCTGCGGAATTGCCCTACTTAATTGCCATCTGTAGGTTCCGTCATTTTTGCGAAAGCGATGCTCAATTATAAAATCTTTCTCTGTAGAAACTGCTTCAATCCATTTAGTTCGATTTTCTTCTTTTTCCTCATCGTGAACGATAGAAAGCCATCCTTTTTCAATCATTTCCTCCTTAGAATATCCTGAAAAATCATAGACCGCTTGATTAAAATACGTTAATTTTCCTTCTCGATTAGCAGTCCAAACAAATTGAGGCATAGAATCTGCCAAAAGTCTGAACTTTTGTTCTCTTTCTAAAAGTTCATTTTGTATGTTTTTCTCATCGGTAACATCGCGCAAAGTTCCGATGATACGAAGTGGTTTTTTATCTAAATCGAAAAAAACTTTTCCTTTAGCTTCTATCCAATGTATTACCTCATCAACAATTATTCTAATCTCATAATAAAGAATACCATTCTTTAGCGCTTCTTTAAAGGCGGTTTTTCTTATGATTAAATCATCTTTATGCATCTTACTAGAAAGTAGTTCGCGATTGTATTTTTTTTCACCAGGCAATCCCAATATTTCTAATGCACGTTGAGATACCTTTGTTTCATTATTTTTTAGATCTAATTCCCAAACACCTAGTTCACTTGCATTTATAACAATATTTAATCGCTGTTCCTTATTTTCTAATTCTTTCTTTGCTATAACATTTGCTGTTACATCTGTAGCTACTACAATAATCCCTACAACAGTATCGGATTCTATTAAAGGTTGATACACAAAATTAAAATAGCAATCCTCTTTATTACCAAAGCGTTTTAAAACTACAGGAAATTCGTAGCCATAAAAAGCTTTTTTGGTTTGATAAATCCCCTTAATTATAGGATCAATAGATTGTTCTACTTCGGGTAAAGATGAAAATAAGGGCTTTGATAAAAATTCTGATTCCGTTTTATCAACTAATTCTAAATAGGGAGCATTAGCCATTTCTACAATGTTCTCTTCTCCTCTAAAAATAACTATGGCAACAGGAGCTTGATGCACCGAATCTCTAAATCTTTTTTCGCTTTCTTCAATTCTTTTTTTAGCTTCGTTTAATTCTGTGACTTCTGCAGCAGTATTCATTACACCATAAATAGTTCCTAATAAATCCCTTAGAGGTGTAAAACTGTAATTAAAATAAAAACTTTTTAGAATACCGTTCTTTAATATGTCAACTTTTTGATTTTTTGCATGAAAGGGTATTCCAGTAGCAAAAACTCCGCTTATTTGTTCATAAATATTTTGATTTTCTAATTCTGGTAATACTTCTTTATATAATTTGCCAATTACACCACTTCCCTTTCCCCAAGCCTCTATCATAGACTGATTGGCAAGTGTTATTCGCATTTCAGAACCTGTGTACACTGCAATAGGAAAAGGTGCGCTTTCTACTATGCTGCGTATATCGTGTTCGCTTTTCTCAATTTCTTTACGTGCTCTAACTTGTGTAGTTACATCAAAACCAAGTACCATAATTTTATCACTATTTCCTTCATCATCAAAAAGAGGCTCATATGAAAAATTCATAAAGACAGTTTCTAATATTCCATAGCGCATAATCTTTAAGGGCAATTCTGTAGTAGAAAAATGTTGTTTAGTAGTTCTTACTTTATCTAAAATATTCTGGATTCCTTGCAATGCTAATTCAGGGATCGAATCAAATACAGAAATATTATATACTTCTTCCTCGGTCTTAGTCCAAAGATCTAAAGCGCTTTTATTGGCAATTTCTACGATATATTTAGGTCCACGAAGAATGGCAATTGCCATCGGTGCTTGAAGTATTATTAATCGAAGGTTGTTTTCGCTTTGCTCTAATTTTTTTCTTGCTATGGTTTGCTCCGTAATATCTTCGACAGTACCATTAAAACGAAAAGGTTTTTTATCACTAGTAAACAAGGCTTTTCCTTTGGCATGCAATGTTATTTCTTTTTTTGAAATAGGATTTACGATATCATAACAAATGTCATAAATTCCTCCTGACGAAAATTGAAGTGCGGTATCAATAGCAGTAATTACCTTAGATTTGTCTTTCTCTTTAATTACTTTTGTTCCATCATACAGATCAATATCTTGTTCAACGGAAAGTCCAAACCACTCTTTTAATCGGTTATTCGAAGTAAACTTATTCGTTACTGGATCATAATCAAATGTTCCCAATTTTGCAGCTTCAATTACAAATTCTAGTTCGTTTTTACTTTCATCTAGTGCTCTTTCTGCTAATTTTTGTGGGTTAATATTGGTATTGGTACCAAACCAAGTTATAATTTCTCCAACCTCATTTTTCACAGGCAAAGCCCTTGTTAAAAATTGATTATAAACTCCATCTGCTCCCTTAATGGGATAAACCATTTCAAAAGCTTGTCCCGTTTTTAAAGAGGTATTCCATTCTTTTAAAACAGCTTCAAGCTCTTTCTCTTTGTATACCGATTTCCAACCCCAACCTTGCATATCTTCAAATGAAGTTCCGGTGTATTCATACCATTGTTTGTTGTACCAATATACAGATCCTTCAGCATCGGCCATCCAGGCCAAATTTGGAATATTATCGGCTAATGTTTTAAAACGCTTCTCACTTTCTTGTAATTCTTGATCCGCAATTTGCTTGGCTGTAGTTTCAAAAATAGTTACTAATGTTCCGCCTATTTCTCCGTCTTGTAAAAAAATAGGACTGTAAGCAAAATCAAAATAACAGTTTTTCAAAGATCCATCTCTATCCAAAGTCAAAATAAAGCTAGACGAACTTGCAAATTCACCTTTCATCACTAAATCAAACTTATCTTTAGTAATTTGCCAAACTTCTGATAGAGTGTCTGAAGGTTTAAAAGCCAAAGAATCCAATTGTTGTTGTTTTCCTAAAATTGGCAAATAAGCATCGTTATAAATTTGTGTACATTCTTTTCCCCAAGCAATATACATTGGTAAAGGATTATTAAGTACTAATGAAACTGCTGCCTGCAAATTTTGAGACCATTTTTCTGGCAAACCTAAAGGCGTTTTTGTCCAATCTTTTTTGCGAATTAAATCGCCCATTTTGCCTCCACCTTTAAGAAAGTAGTATTGATCGTTGGAATTATTCAAAATAAGATATTATGTTAACAATGAATTATAAAATTGTTTCTTTCTGGTTGATTAATTTTGTCTTCTTGTAATAAAACAGTTGCTTGATGAATCACTTTCTTTAATACATTAAAATCACCCGGTTTACGAATATAATAATGCGCTCCGTTATCATATAACTTGTTCACTATTTCAATATCTAATGAGGTAGAAAAAATCACAACAGGAATATCCTTTAAAGTCTCATTTGCTTTAATTTCAGATAAACATTCACATCCTGTTTTGCGCGGCATATTGATGTCAAGAAATAATATATCTGGCAATTGTTCTGATTCCTTTGCTAATAATTCCATTAGCTCTACTCCGTCATTAACTGTAGCTAATTTGTAAGAACTAAAGAGCTCTTCTACAGCATCTTCAAAGAAAAGACGATCATCTATGTCATCGTCTGCAAGTAATAATTTTTGCATAATAATATTCCTTTAAATAGATTCTTTAATGACGCTTTTGAATTAATTATTTAAAGAGGAATAAAAAATTCAATCAAAAGTAAGAAAAATTTTTGTTAAACAATTGATATGGGTTTAATGCTATAAGAATTACTAGAATTTAATAGAGAGCAGAAATCTGTTATTTTGATAATGAAATTCCACTTAAACAAAATAAAAAAGGAATTTTTGTCTTAAAATCAATTTATTTATGAAATATAAGTTCTTAAAAAAAATAGTATGCGCTATATAAAGCCTTATAAACCAATTTGAGGAAAGAAATATAAATTTATAATAATACTACAAAAAAAAAGCGTCTTAGAGATTGCTCTAAGACGCTATTAAAATTTATTTTTTTTCTTCATTATTGAGTTTATCATCAAAATCGGGTGCTTCCCCTTTAAATTTTTGAGTATCCTCATCGTAGTTTTCATCATTCGTTAAAACTTGATCGTGATCTTTATATTGATGCTTTCTCATATCACTTCGGTTATCTGATCCTTTGTTATTCGAATTTTGCGGAGTTGAATTGTTTGTGCTCATTTTTTGTGGTTTTAAATTTTAATAAAATTACCATTATGAACTTAAAAAGTTATTACACAATCACGAACAATATTTGCAAAATTCAAACTCATCATCAATCAAAATCCTTAAAAACGTCTTGTTTCAATTATTTTTTCATTAAAAAATTCTACATTAGAATAAAACTCAATAGCAACATTATCAAATACTTAATGTTTTAAATTATATAAAATTTTAAAAATATTTTATAATTTATTTGATCAGATAATAAATAAATTTGATTTTAAGATTTAAAATAAAATTATAAACACGTACACAAATATCAACTTACATACAGCTATAAATTTAATAATCATAAATTCTATGGAAAATCTACAAGACAGCAAGCATCGCGATTTAGCTAAAAACAAATCGGATGCAAACAACAAATTTTTGACAACCGATCAAGGTCTAAAAATCAACGATGACAATAATTCCTTAAAAGCAGGTGAACGTGGTCCATCTTTATTAGAGGACTTTATTTTAAGAGAAAAGATTACTCATTTTGACCATGAAAGAATTCCAGAAAGAATTGTACATGCAAGAGGATCTGGAGCTCATGGTTTTTTTGAAGTCTCAAATCCGATACCCGAATTAACCAAGGCTGGCTTTCTGCAAACCAAAGGACTAAAAACCCCCATATTTGCTCGTATTTCTACTGTAGCGGGTTCTCGAGGTTCTACAGATCTGGCAAGAGATGTTAGAGGTTTTGCAATTAAGTTTTATACAGAAGAAGGAAATTATGATTTGGTAGGAAATAATATGCCTGTGTTTTTTATTCAAGATGCTTCTAAATTTCCTGATCTTGTACATGCAGTTAAACCTGAGCCTCATAACGAAATGCCACAAGCAGCTTCGGCACACGATACTTTTTGGGACTTTATTTCCTTAATGCCAGAATCCATGCACATGATCATGTGGATTATGTCAGATAGAGCTATTCCTAGAAGTTTACGAATGATGGAAGGGTTTGGAGTTCATACTTTCCGACTCATAAATGCTAAAGACGAATCTGTTTTTGTAAAGTTTCATTGGAAACCAAAATTAGGCACACATGCAGTAGCTTGGGATGAAGCACAAAAAATATCAGGAAAAAATGCTGATTTTCATCGTCAAGACTTATGGGATGCTATTGAAATGGGGAATTTTCCAGAATGGGAATTAGGAGTTCAAGTTATTCCATCTGCAGATGAACATAAATATGAATTTGATTTATTAGATCCAACAAAACTGATTCCGGAAGAACTTGTGCCGGTTACAATAATTGGAAGAATAGTATTGAATAAAAACCCAGATAACTTTTTTGCAGAAACAGAACAAATTGCCTTTCACCCCGGTCATCTTGTTCCTGGAATTGACTTTAGTAATGATCCTCTTTTGCAAGGCCGATTATTTTCATATACAGACACCCAATTATCCAGATTAGGAAGTCCAAATTTTCATGAAATACCAATCAACCGCAGTATTGCTCCCGTACACAATAACCAGAGAGATGGTCATATGCGTCAGGAAATTAATACCGGTCGTGTAAGTTATCATCCTAATTCTCTCGGTGGCGGATGTCCATACCAAGCTAAAATAAGTGAAGGTGGATTTTCAAGTTTTAATGAGCGCATCGATTCTCATAAAATAAGAGGTAGAAGCGAAAGCTTTAATGATCATTTTGGTCAAGCCAAATTATTTTTTAATAGTCAAACTGAGGTGGAGAAAAGCCATATCGTTAAAGCCTTACGTTTTGAATTAGGAAAAGTTGAAACCGCAGCTATTAGAATTCGCATGTTAGGCCTTTTAGCTCAAGTAGACCAACAATTAGCCGAAAAAGTTGCTTTAGGTTTAGGAGCACAAGTTCCTGATTCACCAGAAAAACCTATGAACCACGGAGTTTCACCAGAGAATGAAATGGGAAATCAAGAATCAACTACAGTTAAACAATCCGTATCCTCTTCGGATGCGCTAACCATGATTAAAAACCCAACAAACTCTAATACAATAACTTCAAGAAAAGTAGCTATTATTTGTAATGAAGGAGTTTCTGAAGCTTGTGTAGCCAATATAAAAAGCGCATTGTTAAAGGAAGGGGCAAAAGGTTTTGTGATAGCACCTCATCAAGGAAGCCTGAAAACCGAAAATGATGGTGCTATTCCAGTAGACTTTAGTTTTCTTACCGCTTCATCCGTTCTTTTTGACGCAGTTTATATTCCGCATGGAAAAGAAATAAAAGTCTTAGAGCAAAAGGAAGAAGTACAAGAATTCTTGAATGATGCTTACAAACATTGCAAAGTTATAGGAGCAGATGGCGATGGGCAAAAACTATTAAAAGCGACATCATTTGCATCTAAAATAAAAACCAGTGACAAAGGAATTATTATGAAAGAAGAAAAAGCGTCAAAAGATTTTGCTACAGAATTTATAAAAGCAATGGGTAAACACCGTTACTGGGAACGAGAAGAAAATTTATACCAATAAAAAATAAAACTTATGAAAAATTCAGACCACCCAACACAAAACAAAAGTACTGCTAAAGACAAAACGAATAAGCTTATAGTAGAACCAAAAAAGGATGCAGCTAAAACACTTAAGGATTTATTTATAGACAGTTTAAAAGATATATACTGGGCAGAAAATGCACTTGTTACTGCCCTACCTAAAATGGCTGCAAATGCTACTTCGCCCACTCTTAAGTCAGCTATCAATGAACATTTAGCCGTAACTAAGAATCAAGTGATTCGTTTAGACAACGTTTTCAAACTGCTTAGCGAAAAAGCTGAAGGAAAAAAATGTGAGGCAATGGCAGGGCTATTAAAAGAGGGAGATAGCATCCTTGAAGAAACAATGCCAGGGGCTGTTCGTGATGCTGGAATAATCGCTGGATCGCAAAAAATAGAGCATTATGAAATTGCCACTTATGGAACTTTGGTAGCGTTTGCAAAAGCGTTGGGCGAAAATGATGCTGCAAAGTTGTTAACACAAACATTAGCAGAAGAAAAAGAATCGGACTGCATATTGAATGAAGTTGCCTTGAATGCTGTAAATCATGATGCTGTTCGTAAATAGCATTAAAGTTTTTACGATAATTTATTTTACAATAAATAGAAAAATCTGTATCTGATACAGATTTTTCTATTTAAACGCTTTTGACCTCTAATTAAATTTAAAAATTAATGTGCGATTATAATGCATAAAAAACTTTAGTATTGATCTTAAAATAAGAAGAAAAATAATATCTAATTTTACAAAAAATAAATTGTGATCGAATTGAGAAATATTCTAATAATCGACGATGAAGAAAAACTAAGAGGTCTTCTAGCACGAATTGTAAAGTCAGAAGGTTTTGTAGTTTTGGAAGCAGCAGATTTAAAATCTGGTTTCAAGAAATTAGAACAAAATGAAATTGATGTTGTCCTTTGTGACGTAAAACTCCCTGATGGCAACGGCGTTGAATTTCTCGAGAAAATTAAAGCTAGTTTCCCTTTAACAGAAGTTATTTTGTTGACCGCCTACGGTAAAATCTCCGATGGTGTGCAAGCCATGAAAAATGGTGCTTTTGATTACATTGTAAAAGGCGATGATAATGATAAAATAATTCCACTTTTATACAAAGCAATTGAGAAGGTTACTCTTCAGCAAAAAATTAAGCAGCTAGAAAAACGAATTTCAAAAAAGTATTCTTTTGATGCTATTATTGGAAAGTCAAAAGGATTGGAACAAGTAATCGAGTTGTCCAAAAAAGTCGCAAATACAGATTCTACGGTACTTTTAACTGGAGAAACTGGAACGGGTAAGGAAGTTTTTGCGCAAGCGATTCATGAGAACAGCAATAGAGCAGGAAAATCATTTGTGGCCTTAAACTGTAGCACGTTTAGTAAAGAACTTTTAGAAAGTGAATTGTTTGGTCATAAACAAGGCTCATTTACTGGCGCTATAAAAGATAAAAAAGGTTTTATAGAAGAAGCCAATGGTGGAACCTTATTTCTAGATGAAATTGGCGAAATGCCAATTGATTTACAAGCTAAATTACTTCGTGTTCTAGAAACGAGTGAATACATTCCTGTTGGAGATTCTACACCAAAAAAATCAAATTTCCGCTTGATTGCGGCTACCAATAGAAATTTGAAAACAGAAAGTGACGAAAAACGCTTTCGTCAAGATTTATACTTTAGATTAAATATTTTTGAGATTACTATTCCGCCTTTACGGGAACGAATCAAAGATATTGAACCATTGACTCATTATTTTGTAAGTCAGTTTGCTGAAAAAATGAATCGACAAACATTACAAATTGATAGTGATTTTTTGCAAAAATTAGAAGTCTATCAATGGCCTGGAAACATTAGAGAATTAAAAAATGTAATTGAGCGTTCCGTAATTTTATGCAGTAGTACAGTTTTATCCACAGATTTACTTCCGTACGAAATGCAGCAAGAAAACAGTAAAAATGTTAAAAGCTTGTCGGCGTTTTCTATGCAAAGTGTCGAAAAACTTCACATCCAAAAATTATTAAATTATACCAAAGGCAATAAAGCCGAAGCAGCTCGTTTACTCGAAATTGGTATTGCTACCTTATATCGAAAATTAGAAGAATACAACATTCAATAAAAACCTATCATTTCAATAAAAGCCTATCATTATGATAGGCTTTTTTTATGTCTTTTTTTTAAAGGAACTAGTTAAAACCAACATTAGTAATACTTTACGGAAATCGATATTTATTGGAACAGGATTTGGCATGAGTGAGGAGAACATAAAAATTCATCCTTATGAAAAATCAAGTCATTACGATTTACAAACAAGCAGAACGCTTTGCAGAAATCACAAAAAAAGCGATTAGTGCTGGAAATATTGCTAGAGCTAAAAAATGTCTAGCGCACGCAGAATACTTATTCAACAGCGGAAGCAATGAAACTAAAAGTGTAATTTCTAATATTTATGTTTTTTCGGTTTCTTCTTTTATGGAACTCCGTCATTGTAGCATTTCTAATCTCTTCCCTAAAAATTTGAAATTAGAGTATAACAAGCAAATCAATTCTTTAGGAGTATAATAATCAATGATACTCTTCCTACTCAATTTTAATTCACTTAGATCCATTTATTATGTTAACACCTATCCTTTTCGCTCTCGGTTTATTATGCTTTTGGCTGCTCTATCTCTCTATCAATTATTTTGACAACATTTAATAATGAAAACAAAAATCTACGAGGCTATCCAACAATGGATTCCCGATTCCAAAAACTGGACTGATTTTCCATCTACTAATGATGAAACTATTAATCAATATGCACTATTAAAAAGTGTTGCTAGATTTTGTGTGGAGAAAATGGATTCACTTGACGAATCTGAGTCAGAATCAGCAAGAGAAATTATTAGAGTGATCAACATGTTGTATGAAAGTGGCAATCACTACACTAGAAATGCAATAGAGAACGAATTCTTTACTGAATTAAGTGCTCAAGAAAATCCAGCAAGTTTAAAGAAGCATTTGGATTTTCTTTCAAAAGAATCGAAACAAGGCTATTTAAGAACACTATTAGAAAACTAAAAAATTATGACCGCATTATTTATTATAGCAATTGCAGTTTTTATCTACATCTGTTATGTACTATTAAAACCTGAAAAATTTTAGGAACCAAAGAATTATTTAACCCTTAATACTAAAAAATGAATACAGAAATATTAGGAATTATAGCGATGTTCTTGCTCACCTTAGCACTCGCTATTCCGTTAGGAAAATATATTTCCAAGGTTTACGGAATGGAGAAAACTTGGCTGGATTTTATATTTAATCCACTTGAAAAGTTATTTTTCAAATTAAGCGGTGTCAATCCAGCCGAAGAAATGAACTGGAAACAACACATGAAAGCGTTAGTAACCATAAACTTAATATGGTTTGTCTTGGGAATGATTATCCTGATGACTATGGGAAGTTTACCCCTAAATCCCGATGGAAATCCAAGTATGTCCGCTGATTTAGCTTTTAACACTGCAATTTCATTCGTGGTCAATTGCAACTTACAACATTATTCAGGAGAAACTGGAATAAGTTATCTAGGACAATTTTATTTGATGTTCTTGCAATTTGTAAGTGCAGCAACAGGAATGGCAGCTGCAGTAGTGGTCTTTAGAGCTTTTAGAGATAAAACAACAACGGAACTAGGGAATTTTTATACCTATTTCATGAAATCTTGCACTCGCATATTGTTACCACTTTCTTTTGTTGTAGCAGCTCTTTTGGCTTTCCAAGGAACACCAATGACATTTGAAGGAAAAGACAGTATTACTACTTTGCAAGGTGATGTACAAGAGATTTCTCGCGGACCAGCAGCAGGATTTGTTGCCATCAAACACATTGGAACAAATGGTGGAGGATTTTTTGGAACTAACGGAGCGCATCCACTAGAAAATCCAACTTATTTCTCCAATATGTTAGAAATGTGGGCTCAAATGATTATTCCGTTTGCTATGATATTTGCCTTTGGATTTTTCATTAAAAGAAAAAAGTTCTCATGGATGATTTTCGGGGTTATGACTATTGGCTTCTTGGCTTTGGCGATTCCAAATGTGATCGGTGAAATGCAAGGAAATCCAATGATTGAGAAAATGGGAATTGATACTTCACTTGGTGCCATGGAAGGTAAAGAAACAAGAATTGGCGCGGCAGCTACTGGTTATTGGAGTATTGCTACTACGGTAATATCAACAGGATCTGTCAATTCTATGCACGACAGTACAATGCCACTTTCTGGAATGAATGAATTGCTTGCCATGATGATTAATAGTTTTTATGGTGGAGTTGGAGTTGGAATTTTAAACTTTTTTGTTTTTATCATTTTGGCTGTTTTCATTAGTGGATTAATGGTAGGAAGGACACCCGAATTCTTTGGTAAAAAAGTCGAAGCTCGTGAAATGAAAATAGCGATGATTATTGCATTAATGCACCCATTCTTAATCTTAGTGGGAACCGCATTAACAGCAGCAATGCCAGAATATGGTACGGCAACTTTAAATAATCCTGGATTTCACGGTTTGAGTGAAATGCTTTACGAGTTTACTTCTGCATCAGCAAATAACGGTAGTGGATTTGAAGGTTTGGGAGACAACACAGTTTGGTGGAATGTTTCTACAGGAATTGTTTTAATTCTAGCACGTTTTCTACCCATAATCGGACCTGTAGCCATTGCTGGACTGTTAGCACAGAAAAAATACATACCTGAAAGCGACGGAACGTTAAGGACTGATACAGGAACTTTTGGTGTAGTAACATTGACTGTAATAGTGATTATTGCTGCATTAGCCTTTTTCCCTGTATTAGCCTTAGGACCGATAGCTGAATATTTTTCCATTTACTAAAAAGAATTTAAAATGAATAAAGATCAATCCTTATTTCAAAAAGACATCATGCAACAAGCATTGGTTAAATCTTTTGTGAAATTGAATCCGAAACTTATGTTTCGAAATCCGGTAATGTTTACAGTAGAAATCGGAACATTTGTTATGCTCGTTGTTTCTATTTGGACATTAACAGGCGAAACTTCACAAGGTAGTTTTGGATATAATTTTGTGGTATTCCTAGTCTTATTGTTGACGTTGTTGTTTGCCAATTTTGCCGAAGCCATTGCCGAAGCAAGAGGAAAAGCGCAAGCCGATAGTTTAAGAAAAACAAGAGAAGAAACTCCTGCAACTTTAAAAAGCGGCGAAAAAATATCATCCTCTCAACTTAAAAAAGGCGATTTATTTGTGTGCGAAGCAGGCGATATTATTCCAACTGATGGAGAAATCGTAGAAGGTTTGGCCACAATTGATGAAAGTGCCATAACAGGTGAATCTGCTCCCGTAATTCGAGAATCAGGTGGAGATAAAAGTTCGGTTACCGGTGGTACAAAAGTATTATCTGACCGAATTGTTGTAGAAGTTACTAATGAACCAGGCGAAAGTTTTTTAGATAAAATGATTGCTTTGGTAGAAGGAGCTTCACGCCAAAAAACACCAAATGAAATCGCATTAACAATCTTACTTGCTGGGTTTACCTTAGTATTCATCATTGTTTGTGTGACTTTAAAACCATTAGCAGATTATTCGAATGTTAATATTACAATCGCTTCTTTTATAGCACTCTTTGTTTGCTTAATTCCAACAACTATTGGAGGACTTTTATCAGCAATTGGAATTGCAGGAATGGACCGCGCTTTAAGAGCGAATGTAATCACGAAAAGTGGTAGAGCGGTTGAAACTGCTGGAGATATTGATGTATTACTGTTGGATAAAACGGGAACAATTACGATTGGGAACCGAAAAGCAACTCACTTCTACCCTGCTCCTGGAATTACAGAAGCACAATTAATCAAAGCGGCATTTTTAAGTTCTATTTCTGATGAAACACCAGAAGGAAAATCGATTGTTGAATTGTCAAAAATAGATCCTTTAACTTTTCAAAATAGTAACGCACAATTTATCAAGTTCACTGCCGAGACTAGAAGTTCAGGAATCAATTTTGACAGTACTCGTATTAGAAAAGGAGCTACAGATGCCATTAAAAACATGGTGACAAATGCTGGAAATACCTTTCCAACCGAACTTTTGGACCAAGTAAAAGTAATTGCTGAAAATGGAGGTACACCTTTAGTAGTTTCTGAAAATGAAGTGGCTCTTGGAGTAATCGAATTGCAAGACATTATTAAAACTGGGATGTTCGAGCGATTTGAAAGACTTCGCAAAATGGGAATTAAAACGGTAATGGTAACAGGTGATAATCCTTTGACTGCCAAATTTATTGCCGAAAAAGCAGGTGTTGATGACTTTATTGCCGAAGCCAAACCAGAGGATAAAATGAATTACATCAAGCAAGAGCAAATGGCTGGTCGTTTGGTTGCTATGATGGGAGATGGTACTAATGACGCTCCTGCCCTTGCACAAGCTGATGTTGGTGTTGCCATGAATAGCGGAACACAAGCAGCAAAAGAAGCCGGAAATATGGTTGATTTAGACAATGATCCAACCAAATTAATTGAAATCGTAGAAATTGGTAAACAGTTATTAATGACTCGCGGAACGCTTACTACGTTTAGTATTGCAAATGATGTAGCCAAATATTTCGCCATCATTCCTGCGTTGTTTATCACTGCAATTCCAGCGCTTCAAGGATTAAACATAATGCATTTACACAGTCCTGAAAGTGCAATACTTTCAGCAGTAATTTTCAACGCGATCATTATACCGTTCTTGATTCCATTGGCTTTAAAAGGAGTGAGTTACAAACCAATTGGCGCTAGTGCTTTATTGAGAAGAAATTTATTGCTGTTTGGTGTTGGTGGAATCATCGTTCCCTTCATCGGTATCAAATTGATTGATATTGTAGTTGCATTATTTATTTAAAAAAATAGAAACCATGAAAAATAATTTAATAAAAGGAATTAGAATGACCGTAGTGCTAGTGGTGCTTTTCACAGTAATTTATCCACTATCGGTATGGGCAGTTGCTCAATTAGCTCCTAACAACGGAAAAGGCGAAATCGTGTCTTACAAACAAACCAAAGGATACGCTAACATTGGACAAAGCTTTACGAAAGACGAATACTTCTGGGGAAGACCATCAGCCGTAGACTATAATGCTGCTGGATCAGGAGCCAGTAATAAAGGAGCTTCAAATGAAGAATATCTAGCCGTAGTGCAAGGTCGAATTGATACTTTTTTACTTAAAAATCCAAGTGTGAAAAAGTCGGAGATTCCAGTTGATTTAGTGACAGCAAGCGGAAGTGGATTAGATCCTAATATTTCAGTTGCAAGCGCTAAAATACAAATTGCAAGAATTCAGAAAGCAAGAAATATAGATCCTGAAAAATTAAACACATTGATTGACGCCAATACTGAACAACCTTTATTAGGGATGTTTGGACCAGCAAAAATTAATGTTCTAAAACTAAATATTGCTCTAGACCAACTAAAATAAAACCGTAATCAGAGCTGGGGAGGTTGTGCCATACCTCCCCTTTTTTTTAAAAAATCAACTTAATAAATACAAAATGAATACAAAAATAAGTCTAGCTGCTTTAACTTTATGTTTTTCAGGAGTAGCTTTTGCGCAAGAAGAAAAATCTGAAAATCCATTGAAAATCAGTGGATATGCTGAAACCTATTTTCAATATGATGCTAATAATCCCGACAATAATTCGCGTCCAGGATTCATATACAGCCACAACCGTAACAATGAGGTTAGTTTGAACCTTGGATTTGTAAAAGCAAATTATGAAACTGAAAAGGTACGTGCCAACATAGCTATTGCAGCGGGTTCCTATATGAATGCAAATTATGCAGCAGAACCTGGAGTTTTAAAAAATGTTTACGAAGCCAATGTAGGATTTAAAGTGGCCAAGAACCAAAATTTATGGATTACAGCAGGGATTTTACCTTCGCATATTGGTTATGAAAGTGCTGTTGGAGCCGATTGCTTTACCTTAACTAGAAGTATTATGGCTGAAAATTCTCCTTATTTTGAGGCTGGAGCCAAAATTACGTACATTTCGCCAAGTGGACAATGGGAATTAACGGGATTGTATCTTAACGGATGGCAACGAATTCAGCGTGTCGATGGTAATACAACACCGAGTTTTGGTCATCAAATTGTGTACAGACCTTCGTCAAAAATGTCCATAAACAGTAGCTCTTTTATAGGAAATGATAAAGCGGATAATGTACGTCAAAAACGTTATTTCCATGATTTATATGCAGCTTATGATTTAACCAGTAAAGTAAAACTTTTAGCAGGATTTGATATCGGTTGGGAGCAAGCCGCACCTCAAAGTGATGAGTATAACAAATGGTACGGAGCTTCTGTAATGGCACAATTGATGGCAACTGAAAAATTAAATTTTGCCATAAGAGGAGAATATTACCAAGATAAAAAAGGAGTAATAATTGCATCAGGAACCCCAAATGGTTTTGAAACTTATGGTCTTTCTTTGAACGCAGATTATAAAATCACTCCAAATTTATTGTGGAGAACTGAAATTAAAAATTACACTAGTGAAGATGCCGTTTTTGCTAAAAACACCGCTGAAGTATCAGATACTAGTTTTTCAATAGTTACTGCTTTGGCTATCAAATTTTAAATTAAAAGTTTTGCCGTGAAGGCACAAAGACTCAAAGTTTTCTTTTCTAAAAAGTAATGAAAATATTATTTTTCAAGAAGTATTTTAAATTTTGATAGAAAAAACTCTTAGTGACTTTGTGCCTTAGCGACAAAAATAATTTAACCTAAATGGACAACGAAAAAGAAAATAATGTCAAGCACTTTCTAGATTTAATTCAGAAATCTCGTAAAGGAAAGTTTAAAATCTACATTGGGATGAGTGCTGGTGTGGGAAAAACATACCGTATGCTTCAAGAAGCCCACACCTTACTAAAGAACGGTATTGACGTTAAAATAGGATATATTGAAACGCATAATCGCAAAGAAACGCATGAATTATTAGCTGGTCTTCCTGTTATTCCGCGCCGTACTATTTTCTATAAAGGGAAGCAACTGGAAGAAATGGACGTACAAGCGATCATTAATTTACGTCCAGAAGTGGTAATTGTCGATGAACTAGCACATACGAATATAGAAGGAAGCAAAAATGAAAAACGCTGGCAAGATGTTTTAGAGATTCTAGAATCTGGAATAAATGTAATTTCGGCAGTAAATATTCAGCATATAGAAAGTTTAAATCAAGATGTAAAACGAATTACAACTATTGATGTACAAGAGAGAATTCCAGATCATGTGTTGCGAATGGCTGATGAGGTTGTTAATATCGATTTGACTTCAGAGGATTTGATTGCACGATTAAAAGAGGGCAAAATTTATACGGCTGATAAAATACCAACCGCATTGAATAACTTTTTCAAATCAGATCAAATTTTACAGTTACGCGAATTAGCTTTGAAAGAAGTGGTGAATCAAGTAGGTCGCAAAGTAGAAAATGAAGTCCCTAAAAATTTAGCTTTAAAGCCTCAAAAAATAGTCGCTTGCATTAGTAGTAATGATAAAATGGCTAAAATTGTGATTCGGAAAACAGCTCGATTAGCAAGTTATTACAATTGCAAATGGTATGTTTTGTATGTAGAAACTCCGAAAGAAAGTTCCAATAAAATAGCGTTAGATAAACAGCGCCACTTAATTAATAATTTCAAATTAGCGTCACAATTAAATGCTGAAGTTATCAAAGTAGAAAATAATAGCATTACCGATGCGATATTAGAAATTGTCGAACAGAAAAATATTACAACTGTTTGTATTGGGAAACCACATTTAAATTTATTTAAAGTAATTTTATCGACTACTATCTTTAATAAATTACTGAATAATCTATCTTCATCAAATATCGACTTAGTAATTTTGTCCTAACTGTTAATTGCATCATTATGAAAATAAAAACCAAATTGAATCTGGGTGTCGGATTGTTGTTCTTAATGATTATTATCCTTTCCTTGATAAGTGCTTATTCTGTTTTTTTGATAAAAATAGACACTCAAAATATATTAAAAGCGAATTATAATACGTTAGAATATTCTCGTAATATGTTGCTTTCATTAGAAAAAATTACTGCCGATAAAAATATAGATTTTTCTGTTTTCGAAAAAAATCTTAAAAGGCAGATGAAAAATGCAACTGAAATTGGTGAAAAAAATGCTAACATTAATCTGGAAAAAAAATTCAACACACTTAAAAATGATTTCAGCAACGAGTCAGTAAAAAATCAAATTCGGCAAGATATTTTTGAAATAATGAAATTGAATATGAATGCCATTAAGCAAAAAAGCGATGTGGCAACTCATACTGCTGAAACGGCCAACTTATGGATTGCTATTACAGGAACGTTATGTTTCTTGATTGCTTTTAATTTACTAGTAAATTTACCTAATAATATTGCCAATCCTATTAAAGAACTGACAGATAGTATCAAGGAAATTGCCAACAAAAATTATTCGCAAAGAGTACACTTTATGAATCATAATGAATTTGGAGATTTAGCAAAATCATTCAATTCAATGGCGGAGAAATTACAAGAATACAGTAGCAGTAACTTACACAAATTATCATTTGAGAAAAAACGATTAGAAACCTTGATCAATAATATGCACGATCCAATTATTGGATTGGACAATACAGGCACTATATTATTTGTAAATAATGAAGCATTGAAAATCATTGGTTTAAAATCTAGTGAAGTTGTAGGACAATTAGCCACTACCCTAGCTCTTACTAATGATTTAATGAAATCACTTATAGTAAGTACACTGCTTGATGGCAAACAGAAAGTGGAACCGATGAAGATTTTTGCAGATAATATAGAAAGTTATTTCGAGAAAGAAATTGTAAATATTACTATTAAACCAACGGGTGAAGACCAAACAATTGATATTGGTGATGTAATCATTCTAAGAAATATTACTGTTTTTAAAGAGCTAGATTTTGCAAAAACCAATTTTATAGCCACGGTTTCTCATGAATTAAAAACGCCTATATCTTCGATAAAAATGAGTTTACAAATTCTTGAAAAAGAAGATACTGGTAAGATGAATGAAGACCAAAAACAGCTAATTACAAGTATCAAAGAAGATAGCGAAAGATTACTGAAAATTACCGGAGAATTACTGGATTTATCACAAGTAGAAACGGGAAACATACATCTAACTATAGAAAACAACAATCCTTACGACATAATAAATTATGCGATAGCGGCTGTAAAAGTAAAAGCCGATCAAAAAGCAATAAAAATCATTATTGATGCCCAAGAAAACTTGCCTTTTGTAAAGGCTGATACCGATAAAACTGCTTGGGTTCTTATCAACTTTTTAACAAATGCAATTACCTACTCCTCTGAAAACAGTACCATTATTGTCAAAGTAAGACAAGAGAATAATACAATCCTTTTTGAAGTTATTGACAAAGGAAAAGGGATTGATAGTCATTACAAGAATAAAGTTTTTGATAAATATTTCCAAATTCCAGGAAGTCATAAATTAGGAACTGGATTAGGTTTAGCGATTAGCAAAGAATTTATTGAAGCTCAAAATGGTATAATAAGTGTAAAAAGCGAACTGGGATTAGGAAGTACTTTTAGCATTGCACTACAAGCTGATACCTAGCAAGAAAAACAATTTATAAACATGTTTTTATTTACAATAAAAAATTGAAACATTCCTAATTAAAAAAACGCTGCAGTAATCTGCAGCGTTTTCTATGTTTACGTTCTACGAATTTGATTTTGCTACAAACTTGCCATGTCAATTACAAAACGATATCTTACATCTCCTTTCATCATTCGATCATACGCTTCGTGAACATTTTTGATATCGATCATTTCAATATCAGAAACGATATGATGTTCTGCACAATAATCTAACATTTCTTGTGTCTCTGGTAATCCACCAATTAATGATCCTGCTAAACTTTTTCTACCTCCAATAAGGCTAAAAGCGTGTGTTTGGTAAGGTGTTGGAGGTGCTCCTACACAAATATGAACTCCGTTAACACCCAATAATGAAAGGTATAAATTCAAATCATGTGGTGCAGAAACAGTATCTAAAATAAAATCAAAATAACCAGTTACACTTTTTAAGTGCTCTTCGTCTTTAGTTACTATAAATTTATGAGCTCCTAATTTTTTAGCGTCAGCTTCTTTTTCAGGAGAAGTACTTAAAACCGTAACTTCTGCTCCAAATGAAACTCCAAATTTTACGGCCATATGTCCTAAACCACCTAATCCTAAAACCGCTAGTTTATGCCCTTTACCCACTTTCCAGTGTCTTAATGGCGAATAAGTTAAAAAAGATAATTCAAGAAACAATAGCACTAATTTGTGCTAAAAAAACAAATAAAATAATTTGACATTATGAATTTTAACATTTTTTTTTAAAATATATAATTTGATAGACTTTTAAATATAATTACCTAACTTAGTAGCTTAGCCTAATATTTTTTTTAAATTTATGAAAAATTACCTACAGATTTTTTTTGTAATACTACTATTTTTAATTTTAGATGTAAGCTCCTTTGCACAGAATCCTCCTCCTCCTACTGGTGGTACGGATGGCGATTTAGAGGGAAATGATCTTCCGATAGACGGTAAGTTAATTTGGCTTGCAATCTGCGGAATTATTTATGCGTTTTATATATTTAGTAAAAATAGTAAGACCAATGCCTTAAAATAAAGCTCATTCGATATTAGATAATAATTATAGCATTATATAATTCGCACTAAATTTAAACTCATAACATCATGTTTAAAAAACTACTTTCAAATATAATTCTCATTTTAAGCTTATTTATTGGTACGATAAGTACTAATATAAATGCTCAGCAAACCGTTTTTACGGAAAACTTCAATACTCCCGGAACTCCTCAAAATCCAAATTTTACTACAACTGGACCGATTGGAACTTCTCTTTGGACTGTCACTCGAAGTGGTAACGACTTCGGTGCAAAAATCGACCAAGGTTTTTTAACACTGACCAACGACGTTGGCGGCACAGGAAACGTTAGAGGATGGGTACTAGCAAGCACCTCCACATCTAATTTCTTAACAACTTACAATCCTATACTCAGCCAAAATCCAGGTATTGTATCTTGGACTTTTAATATGCGTCAAATCCGAACAAATCCAGCGGGATTAACAGACAATCTTTACGGAGTAGGATATATTTTGGCTGGTACGGAAGGCTCGACGAATAAAGCCGGTAAAGGTTACGCCATTATGCTTGGACAATCTGGTAATAAAGATGCAATACGATTTGTGACATATAATAATGGTATACAAACCTATTATACAAAACTTAGTTCTTCCTCATCAGGCTTAGCGGACTTTGGAACAGAATATACTAGTATTCGTGTGGAGTATAATCCACTTAATAATGAGTGGTCTTTGTATTTGAGAAAAGATAACACTTCGTCCTTTAATGATCCTAAAAGCGGAACTCTAGTTTATCAAGGAAAGATAGCAAACACTGAGTTTGTTAATGAGCCACTTACCATGACAGGAGCGTATTGGAATGCGGCTACTGGTAACAAACAGACTGCGTTTTTTGATAACGTTTCGGTAAGTGTAGTAACACCCGAAATAATTTCAATTAATCCCGATTCAAAAATTGCTAATTCTGGCGCATTTACTTTAACGGTCGATGGAAAAGGATTTACTACTGCAAGTAAGGTGTACTGGAATGGATCATTAAGGACTACTACTTATATTTCAGCAACACAAATATCGGCTTCAATTCTGGCAACTGATCTTCCTGCGCCTGAAATTGTGCCAATAACCGTTAGAAATGGATCGTTTATATCTAATGCTGTAGATTTTGAAATCGAATCTTCAGGAGTTCCAGTATTGACATTATCTAAAAACAACTTGCCCTTGATTTCTACTGTTCAAGGCACTGCATCTGCGGCTACCGATACTTATACCATAAGTGGAATTAATTTAACTTCAGACGCAACTGTAACTGCACCAGCAAATTTTGAAATTTCTCGTGATGGAACGACTTATGTGAATTCTTTGATATTGACAAAAAATGGAGGAGGTTTGACAGGCGGAACAATAACTTTGCGCGCTCGACTAAAATCAACTGCTCCAGCAGGAAATTATACAGGAAATATTACGCACACTACCGCAGGCGCTCTGACAACAAAAGTAGTTGGTCTAACAGGTCGTGTTTTAGCCATAGAACCAACTGCAAATGCTACGCTTCCTACTTTTACCAATATAACTTCAACCGGTTTTAGATTAGGTTGGACGAATTCGGGAAATGGTGATCAAAGAATAGTACTTATTAGACCTTTAACTGCTGTTGATGGAATTCCGGTCGATGCTACAACTTATAATGCGAATGCTTCTTTTGCAACAGGATCTCTAATTGGAACGGATAACTATGTTGTGCACAAAGGCAGTGGTAACTTCGTTCAAATTACAGGTTTGGAACCAAATAAACAATATTATATTTCTATCATAGAATTTAACGGTATTCCCGGAACTGAAAATTATCGTACTTCAGGTTTAATTGGATCCGCTACTACTTTAAACAGTCCAGCAGGTTTACAAATTAAATTGCCAAATACTTCCTATAAAATCGACTTCGACAATACCGTTGATGGTGTAAATTTAGATACTTTTCAAGGTAGTGGAATTTCAAAAATTGCAGAACCAGGACAACTAGATTCAGATTCTTGGGCTTTTACAGGATTTTCTGGCGGAACAATAAATTTTGGTGGCGAAAGTTTAGAAGATAGTAGTTATGAGAATGGCACTTCTGATGGAGATGAAGTTGATACAGGGATTTATGCTTTTAATGTAGGTACAGCGGTAGATCAGAATTATACTTTAGGCATTCAACCTGGTGGCACTGGAACTTCTGCCGATTTTAATCCTGGATCTATTACTTTAAGAATTCAGAATCAAACTGGCGTTGCAGCTACAAGTTTTAATATTGGCTATAAAGTATATGTATATAATGATCAAGCCGCATCTACTAAAATTGAATTTAGTTATCTACCAGCGGCTTCTGCTAATGGATCTGGAACATATACTTTTATAAATGCTGTAGATGTAACTTCACCAGCTACAGCAGATTTAGCACCAGGATGGAAAGCGTATTATAGAGTTGCAACAGTTTTACCTACAACTGCTATTGCGAATAATGCTTATTTTTATATCAGATGGACAGGATCAATAGTTTCAGGAAGTGGAGCTCAAGATGAATTTGCAATCGATGATATTGAAGTAATTGCAAATCCCGTGGCACCGAACACAGTTTCCTTCGATGGAATTGCTGAAGATTTCGTTTTACAAGGAAATGCAAGTTTATCAAATGATTTATCAGTTCAAAATAGACTTGTTTTCAATGGTGGTAAATTAGCAATAAAAGATAAAATGCTAACTATTGCTGGAAGTGTAATCAACTTTACTGCAAATGGTCTAACAGGAGGAGCAACTAGTAAATTAGTGGTTAGAGGAATTCAAAACCCAACATTAAGCTTTGATCAAACAACTCTTGGAACTACAAATATTTTTGACTCTTTCAGTTTAATTGGAGCAAATCCAAATACCGTTAAGGTTGCCAATGCTTTTTCAGTAAACCAACTTCTAAAAGTAGATGCTTTACAAACTTTAGATTTAGGATCCATACCATTAGGAGGAACATTAACTTCTATTCAAAACAATGGAATAATCCAAACACAAAATACTACTGCAACTCCTTTTACCTCAGGTAAAAATTGGGGAGGTACTGGTATTCTGAATATGAATGCAGCTTCTACCGCTCAAACTTTAGTTGCTGGAACATATAACAATTTAACTTTATCATCAACTGGCGGAACTACTGCAGCAGCTGATGTTACTGTAAACGGAATTTTAAATTTACCATCTCCAAATGCTAGCTCAACAAAGGGAAGTTTGTCAATGGCGACATATACTTTACTTATGGGACCTGATGGAACTAACACTGGAATTGGTGATGTGACGGGGATTATTAAAAGAAATTCATTCACGATAAATAAATTATACACTTTTGGTCATCCAAATTCTTCAATTACTTTCCCTCCAGCAGGAACACTTCCGACTTCTATGAGTGCTAAATTGACAATTGGTGTTGCACCAACTTGGAGAGTAGGAACAGTTTTACGTCAGTTTGATATTATTCAAACAGGTGCGGTTGACACAAAAGCAATTATTCGTCAGCATTATTTAGATACGGAATTAAATAGCAATGTTGAATCTAAATTGACTTTCTGGGCTCATACGATTTCACCTTCGAATACATTTGATCAAGGTCGATCAAACAATAATACGACTGATAATTGGGTGGAAATTTCAAATGCCAACATTGGATTGTATTTCAAAAACACTTTCGATCAAGTATATATTACCTTGGATGAAGGAGCAGTTTCCGATTTAACTTGGAATGGATCAACAAGTGATTCTTGGATAACTGCTGAGAATTGGACTCCACAAGGAGTTCCATCATCAACTACGAAAGTATTAATTCCAAATGTATCAACTGGATCTAATCGATATCCTATAATCGATGCTAATTCAAGCGTAAAGACAATTACGATTGATACAGGAGCAGTTGTAAATACACCGGTTAATTCAGTGCTAACTGTTTATGATGGAGCTGGAGCTTGGCAAAATAACGGAACTTTTAATCCTGGAAATGGAACAGTAATTTTCAATAATCTTGATGCTACAATTTCAGGAAACACAACTTTCAATAATCTAACAATTTCAACTGGAGCTGGTCTTCGTGCTTTGGACGGGAATTATATGAGCGTTGCGGGTACATTGACTAATAATGGAATAATGTTTACGACGTTAATTCCTAATACGATAGAATTTAAAGGAACAAATCAAATAATCCCTGCACCTGGAGGAGAAGCATTTGGTGGCTACCATCATTTAATAGTTTCAGGTACGGGAGCTACAACATTTGCACCGGCAATATCAACATTAAATGTAAGAGGAAATCTGACTCTAAATCAAGCTGTGCCTTTCACAGGAATAACTGTAAATTTGGCTGGTATTTCTGATCAAACAATTGGTGGAACGGCTGCAATTAATTTTAATAATTTAACGGTGAACAAAGAAACCGGAGCAGTTATTCTTGCAAAAGATATTGCAGTTGTCGGAACACTGACACTTACAAAAGGAAATATAGCTATCGGTGACAAAAATTTAACGCTTGGAAGCAATCCAGTAGCGGGAACTTTTGGAACCAATACAATGATTGTCGCTGATGGGACTGGTTTAGTTCGCAGACCTTTCGCCGGAATTGGAAGTTATTTTTTCCCAATCGGAGAATTAACAGGTGCTCCAAGTTATGCACCAATTACTGTAAATGTAACTGCAGGAACATTCTCTAATGCCTTTGTAGGAGTAAATGTAAGAGACATTAAACATCCAAATAACAATAGTTCTCAGAATTATTTAAAAAAATATTGGAACGTTTTTCAAACAGGAATTACAGGAGTTGTTGCAACAATCACTGGAAAATATGATACTTTAGATCTTCTTGGAGCACAAACAGAAATTGCTGCTGCACAATTAAACGGAACCTTTAATTTAACCACAAATCCTTGGATTAAGTTTGGTGCATTGTCTAGTAATACTTTGGTAGCAACAAATGCTACATTAACCAGCGGTCAAAATTCTGTATTCACAGGTTTAAAAGCAGGTGATTTTAATGTTGAAGTTAATGGATACGGTGATTTTTGTATTGGTTCAACGCAAACAATGGAAGCAGTAACTTCTGGTGGAGATGCTTCTTATACGTATGTCTGGACGCCAAATTTAACAAATGCAGCAGTCGTTACAGTTCCAACTTCAACTGTTGGAACAATAAATTATACGCTTAAGGTTATAGATGCCAACGGATTTGTCGCAATTGACAATAATAGTCCAGTTACGATTTTTCCAGCGTCTGCTGGAGGTACTATTGCTACTCCCACACAAAATATTTGCGTTGGAAATACACCTTCAGATATAGTATTGAACGGTAGCGTAGGCTCTGTTTTGTACTGGCAAAAGTCAACTTTTGCAGACTTTGCAACTTTTGAAAACCTTTCCATATTCACTACCACTTTAAGTGGAACAGATATTGGACCTTTAACAGAACCGACCTATTTTAGAGCAGCAATTAAAAGTGGTAATTGTGGAGAAGTGTTTTCTGATAGTGCTGTAATTACATTTGCAAGTACTACTTGGGATGGTACTGCTTGGACCAATTCGTCACCCACTCCAACTACGACTGCGATCTTTGCTGCAAATTACACTGCAACAGCAAGTATTAAAGCTTGTAGTATCGTTGTAAATAATAATGCTGTAGTTACAATACCAGCAGGCTTTGATGTAATTATTAATGGTGCAATAACAGTTGCTAGTGGAGCAAGTCTAACATTTGAAAGTAATACGAATTTAATACAGTTAACAGATGCAGTAAATTCTGGAGCTATTAGTGTAAATAGAAATAGTTCGCCTTTGTACCGATTGGATTACACCATGTGGGGTTCACCAGTAACAGGATCACAAACCTTAAAGCAGTTTTCCCCTGCAACATTTTCGAATCGTTTCTATAAATATAATTTTTCACTAAACCTTTTTGAACCAATAAATGCTGAAGGAACTGTTTTTACGCCAGCGCAGGGGTACTTAATTAGAATGCCTGATAATCACATTTCGTTTGGCGGATCAAACCTAGCACAAACTTGGACGGGAACATTTACCGGAGTGCCTAATAATGGACCAATAAATGTAGCTTTAGATGCACCATACCAAGGATTCAATATGCTTGCAAACCCATACCCTTCTATGATTGATGCTGATAAATTCCTGTTTGATAATTCAGCGGAAATTGATGGTACATTGTACTTCTGGCGAAGACGTAATGCAGTTCCTGATGCAAGTGCCTATTATGCTACTTACACAAAAGCAGGTGGGACAGGAACAGCCGGATCAGCATCCGCTCCTACTCAAATCCCAAAGGGTTTTATTCAAGTGGGTCAAGGATTTCTTGTTAGGAAAATTGCTGGAGGTTCTGGAAACGTTACGTTCAATAATGAAATGAGAACTAAAGAAAACACAGACAATCAGTTTTTCAGAACTACAAATAAAGATAAAAGAAGTCGAATTTGGTTGAATGTTACCAATGCAATTGGAGAATTCGGTCAAACTCTGATAGCTTACATGCCGTCAGCAGATAATGGTGTTGATCGTAGTGATGGAAAATATATCAATGATGGGGCTACAGCACTTACTTCATGGCTTGACAATTCTGATTATATTATTCAGGGACGTGCTTCATTTACGGATTCAGATGTAGTTCCTTTAAACTTCAAGACGGCTACTACCGGAAGTTACACAATTGCAATCGATCACGTTGATGGACTGTTTACAGGAAATCAGGATATTTTCTTGCGAGACAATTTGACAAGTGTTACACACAACTTAAAAACTTCTGCATATACATTTGCAACACAAGCTGGTAGTTTTAATTCTCGATTTGAAATAATATACACTAATACTACTTTGTCCACTGAAAATCCACTTTTTGATTCAAATAGCATAGTGCTTTATAAACAAGAAAATAGATTAATTATTAATTCAGGAAAAGTCGTTATTGATCATGTTGAAGTGTTTGATATAAGCGGAAAGTTGCTAATTGCAAGAAAAAAAATTAACAGTAACAAAGTTTCCATAAATGTCGGAGAAACTAATCAAATTTTAATAGTAAAAATAACATCTACAGATGGAGTTACAGTAAATATAAAAACAATAAATTAAAGTTTAATAATATTGTAAAAATCGCCTTAACGGGCGATTTTTTTGTTTACAACAAGAATCAATGATCAACTTAATATACAAATAACTAAATTATCCTGATAATCAAATTATTTTCATAACGAAATCAGCAAATCGAGCTATTGTCAAAATGCAAAATGAGTCTGGAATTAAAGCAAAAAAAATATTTAAAATCAATCTATAATAAAAAGCAAAACGCTGCAGTAATCTGCAGCGTTTTTTATGTTTATGTTCTACGAATTTGATTTTGCTACAAACTTGCCATGTCAATTACAAAACGATATCTTACATCTCCTTTCATCATTCGATCATACGCTTCGTGAACATTTTTGATATCTATCATTTCAATATCAGAAACGATATTATGTTCTGCACAGTAATCCAGCATTTCTTGTGTCTCTGGTAATCCACCAATTAATGAGCCTGCTAAACTTTTTCTACCTCCAATAAGGCTAAAAGCGTGGATTTGGTAGGGTGTTGGAGGCGCTCCTACACAAATATGAACTCCATTAACACCCAACAAAGAAAGGTATAAATTCAAATCATGTGGTGCAGAAACAGTATCTAAAATAAAATCAAAATAACCAGTTACACTTTTTAAGTGCTCTTCGTCTTTAGTTACTATAAATTTATGAGCTCCTAATTTTTTAGCGTCAGCTTCTTTTTCAGGAGAAGTACTTAAAACCGTAACTTCCGCTCCAAATGAAACTCCAAATTTTACGGCCATATGTCCTAAACCACCTAATCCTAAAACAGCTAGTTTATGCCCTTTACCCACTTTCCAGTGTCTTAATGGCGAATAAGTTGTTATTCCTGCACAAAGCAATGGTGCTACTGCCGCAAAATTTAATTTGTCGGATACATGAAGTACAAAATCTTCATGCACTACAATTGTATTAGAATAACCACCATAAGTAGGCGTTTTACCATCTTGACCTAAAGCATTATAAGTTCCTGTGCTTCCATTAGAACAAAACTGCTCTAAGCCTTCTTTACAATTATCACAGGTTCTACAAGAATCTACCAGACAGCCCGTTCCGGCAAGATCACCAACTTTAAACTTTTTGACATGAGTTCCTACTTTCACTACTTTACCTACAATCTCATGACCGGGAACCATAGGGTAAATAGCGCCACCCCAATCGTCCTTTATTTGGTGTAAATCACTATGGCAAACACCACAAAACTGTATGTCAAATTGTACATCGTGAGGTCCTACTTCTCTTCTTTCAAAATTCCAAGGGGCTAAATCTGTTTTTGCATCCTGAACTGCATATCCTTTCGTTGGTATCATAATTTTTAATTTTTACTAAAATTATGGAATTATTAGTTTTATACAGAATAGCAATTCATAATATTTACATAATTTAATTTCAGTTACTTTTTTAGAAATGAATAAATAATTATGATTAGAAAAAACGAAATGCAATTCTTCAGCTTTATTAAAACTAATATAGATTGGCTAATTTGCATTTAATTGTTTTTAAGTATCTTTAAAAAAATAAAAAACTATGAAAAACCAGTCTTATAAAAATCACATTCGCTTTTATCCACCGCATCATTTTGTTTATTATCCTATTATAATGGCTTTTCTTGCCTTTAGCATTTACTTTGCATTCACAACTCCTGATGTATTATTATGGTCGTTTATCAGTGCTATTTTCATAGTGCTATTTTGTCTGGCTTTCATGCTGAGACAACATTATGCCTTAACACTACAAAACCGAATCGTACGTCTCGAATTGAGATACCGATATCTTGCCACAACTGGAAATAGATTTGAGGCTTTTGAAGATCAATTAGATGATTCACAATTATTTGGCTTGCGTTTTGCACCAGATGAAGAGCTTGCAGCACTAACTCAAAGAGCAGTCACCGAAAATTTATCCGGAGATACCATCAAAAAATCAATTAAGAATTGGAAAGGCGATTACGAAAGAGTATAATATTACAGAAGATTACCACTGTTTAATTTGAACAGCAATTTAGAATTTGTTTCTTTGCTAGGAATTGAAAAATACAAAATGCCAGAATATTTTTTAGATATTGAATACAACGAAATTACTTATTCTGAAGAGCAAGTTAATTTTAAAGAATTTGAATGCTGTACTTTTACAAATTGTAATTTCTCACAATGTATCTTTGTCGCGGTAACTTTTATAGATTGTACTTTTAATAATTGTATTTTTAGCGAAGCCAAAATTAATTATGTAGCCTTTAGAACCGTAGTTTTTAATAATTGCGAAATTAAAGAGGTGAATTTTGCAATGTGCGATAAACTAATTTTCGAAATCGCCTTTAATAACTGTATTCTGGATTTTTCTAAATTTTATACTTTAAAAATAAAAAGAACTTCCTTTACAAATTGCAGTCTAGTCGCTGTAGATTTTATGAATACGGATTTAACTGAAGTTGTTTTTGATAGTTGTGATTTGTACCGCTCAGAATTTTCAAAAGCAATCGCTAACAAAGCCAATTTTCAAACGAGTTACAACTACACGATTGATCCTACCAAAACAAAAATTAAGAAAGCTCTGTTTTCTTTAGAAGGAGTCAAAGGATTGCTTTATAAACATGATATTACAGTTCAATAATTATAACAATTATAATTATTGAACTGTAAAATATTATCCATGAATGGTTTCGCTTTTACCATAATTTGCAATCACCGAAGCTTCAAATTCAATCCACTCACGCCATCTTTTTTCTACGTCAATTCCGGTTCCGTATTTTCTTGCATAGGTAATAAAAGTAGTGTAATGTCCTGCTTCACTTTCCATTAAATCCCTATAAAAAACAGACAATTCTTCGTCTTGTATGTTTTCAGAAAGTACTTTAAAGCGCTCACAACTTCTAGCTTCAATCATAGCGGAGAACAGTAATCGTTCTACTAAACTAGAAACGCGGCTCCCATTACCATTCTTTTTCATGTACAAATACAATTCGTTTACATAATCGTCTTTGCGTTCACGACCTAATTTAAGTCCACGTTTGATAATAATATTATGAACTTGTTCAAAATGGTCAATTTCTTCTTTGGCTAAAGCCAAAAGATCCTGAACTAAATCCTGATGTTCTGAATTATTCGTAATAATTGTAATCGCATTAGTAGCGGCTTTTTGCTCGCACCAAGCGTGATCGGTCAATATTTCTTCAATATTTTTTTCTACTATATTTACCCATCTAGGATCCGTTGGCAATTTTAATCTTAGTACAGACATAGTTTTAATCTTAAATTTATAAAGTAATAAAGTCGAAAATCAAACTCAAAAAAGAACAGATTAATGTCTTTTTCAGGTTATTGACTTTCGACTTTAAAAATTTTGAACTATTTGTTAATATACAAAAATAGCTCTTTCGCTCATCATTTCGTTTACTTCATTAGCAACTGCTTCGATAACATCTTCATTGGTAGGGTCTACTAAAACTCTGTCGATTAAGTCAACAATAGTTTCCATATCTGCTTCTACAAGACCACGAGTAGTAATTGCTGCAGTACCAACACGAATTCCTGAAGTTACAAATGGAGATTTGTCATCAAATGGAACCATATTTTTATTTACTGTGATTTCTGCTTTTACCAATGCATTTTCAGCTTCTTTTCCAGAAATATTTTTGTTTCTTAAATCAATCAACATCATGTGATTGTCCGTTCCTCCAGAAATAATTTCGTATCCTCTTTTTACAAAAGCGTCTGCCATAGCATTTGCATTTTTTTGTAATTGTAAAGCATAGGTAAAAAACTCATCTTTTAATGCTTCACCAAAAGCAACTGCTTTTGCAGCAATGATGTGCATTAATGGTCCACCTTGATTTCCTGGGAAAACAGCAAGATCCAATAATGAAGACATCATTCTTATTTCTCCTTTTGGAGTTGTTAAACCAAATGGGTTTGGAAAATCTTGCCCCATTAAGATCAAACCACCACGAGGTCCACGTAAGGTTTTGTGTGTTGTTGTTGTTACAATATGACAATGAGGCAAAGGATCGTTCATCAAACCTTTGGCAATAAGTCCTGCAGGATGAGAAATATCAGCTAATAAAATAGCACCTACACTATCAGCGATTACTCTAAAACGCTCAAAATCCATATCGCGTGAGTAAGCCGAAGCTCCTGCGATGATTAATTTTGGTTGTTCTCTAGTCGCTATTTCTTGAATTTTATCGTAGTTTAATAATCCCGTTTCTTTATCTACACCATAAAAAGAAGGCGTGTATAAACGTCCAGAAAAATTTACTGGAGAACCGTGAGTTAAGTGACCACCATGAGATAAGTCAAAACCTAAGATTTTGTCTCCTGGTTTAATACAAGCATGGTAAACTGCTGTATTGGCTTGAGATCCCGAGTGTGGTTGTACATTTGCATAAGCAGCTCCAAATAATTCTTTGGCTCTATCAATTGCAATTTGTTCTACTACATCAACTACTTCACAACCTCCATAATACCTTTTTCCGGGATATCCTTCGGCATATTTGTTAGTTAATACAGAACCAGCTGCTTCCATTACTTCGTCACTTACAAAGTTCTCCGAAGCGATTAGTTCTAATCCGTGAATTTGTCTTTCTTGTTCTTCAAGAATAAGGTCAAAAATTTGTTCGTCGCGTTGCATTTTTTTGATTTTCGTTAATTTGATGCAAAAATACAAAAAAACGTTTGGTTAATAGTTAGATTATAATATATTTGATGAGTAATTTTCAACAAAATAATTAACAGAATATGCCAATAATAGCCAACGATATAAATAGAAAATCATGGATTGAAGTTCGTCCAGAGAGTGATTTCCCTATTCAAAATATACCTTTCGGTGTTTTTCTTACAAAAGAAAATGTAGTAACCGTAGGAACACGAATTGGAGATTTCGCTATTGATTTAGGAGCCTTACAACAATTAAACTATTTTGAAGGTATCGAACTTACTGATGATATGTTCATGCAAGATACTTTGAATGATTTTATTTCTGATGGTCAAAAAACATGGCGTTTGGTTCGTAACCGAATTGCAGAGATTTTTGACATTGAGAATCCAAAGTTGCAAGACAACGCAAAAGATAGAGAAATCATCATTTTCAATATGGAAGATGTAGAGATGCAATTGCCTGTACTTATTGGTGATTACACTGACTTTTACTCTAGTAAAGAGCATGCTACTAACGTGGGGAAAATGTTTCGTGACCCAGAAAATGCACTTTTGCCTAACTGGCTTCACATTCCTGTAGGATATCATGGTAGAAGTTCTACAATTGTTCCTTCAGGTATTCCGGTACACAGACCAATGGGACAAACTTTACCAAATGGTGAAACGACTCCGGTTTTTGGACCCTCTCGTTTGGTTGATTTTGAGTTGGAAACGGCCTTTATCACTACAGATGTAAATATAATGGGCGAAAATATCTTGGTAACTGAAGCCGAAGAATATATTTTTGGAATGGTTTTGCTAAATGACTGGAGCGCCCGCGATATTCAGAAATGGGAATATGTACCATTAGGTCCATTTTTAGCTAAAAATTTCGCCTCCTCAATTTCCCCTTGGATTGTAACTATGGATGCTTTAGAACCTTTTAAAACCAAAGGTCCTAAGCAAGAACCAACACCACTTCCCTATTTGCAACAAAAAGGAAAACATTCTTTTGACATTCATTTAGAAGTAGCGATTCAGCCTGAGAAATCAGAACCAACTGTTATTTCGCGTTCTAATTTTAAATATATGTATTGGACTATGAGTCAGCAATTAGCACACCATACCTCTAACGGTTGTCGTGTAAACTCTGGTGATATGATGGGTTCCGGAACTATATCTGGACCGACTCCTGATAGTTATGGTTCGATGTTGGAACTCACTTGGGGCGGAAAAAATCCAATTAAATTAAATGATGGAACAGAGCGCAAATTCATTAATGATAACGATACAGTTATTATGAAAGGATATTCTCAAAACGAAAACGTTAGAATCGGATTCGGTGAAGTTTCTAGTAAATTATTACCACCTTTCGTAAGAAAATAAATTATAGCCTTCCTAAAAAAACTCCATTAGCTTTTGCTTTTGGAGTTTTTTTTGTGCTAAAAATCAATTTTAGATTTATTGCTATAAAATTATTTTGATAACACTATTTCATACTAATAAGTTAATTTAGTGCGGTACTTTAAATTAAAAACGGGTATTGTATTCCTGTTTTAGCCCAGATAGTAATGAAAATCTTTATGCAGGAGAAGGTTCGTTTTATAGGCCTAAAAGAGCGACTAAAAGAAGCTCCTTTTAGGACTAATAAAACTAACTGATACCAATAAAATTGTAATGGAGAGCTGGAATATGCTTTTAAAGAAATAAATAAGTCAGCTTTAAATAAAGCAATAAAATAAAAACTCTAATAATTTTCCTATTTTTGGATACTCAAAAAGAGGTCCTTATTATCGAGACTTACTAAAATGTATTATTTATGAAAAAAATTACGCTCCTACTTTCCTTAATTATCCTTGCTACAGGATGTGGAGTAAAGCAAACTCAAAATTTATTAGGTTCTGGAAATTATGATGAAGCCATTGATAATGCGGTATCTAGTTTGAGAACTAATAAAGATAAAAAAGGGAAACAAGATTATGTTTATTTATTGGAAGAGGCATTTGCAAAAGCAAAAGAGCGCGATTTAAACACGGTAAACTTACTCGTAAAAGAGGCTAATCCTGCACAATTAGAAAGGATTTATACTACTTATTTGCAACTTAACCAACGTCAGGAAAAAATAAAACCAGTACTCCCTTTGAAATTATTGAGAGAAGGTCGAAATGCCATTTTTCCTTTTGAAAATTATAATAATCAAATTATTGATAGTAAAAATGCTTTGTCTGTTTACTTGTATAACAATGCAAAAAAGCTAATGACTACTACTGATAAAATGAATTTTAGAAAAGCGTATGATGACTTGGATTATTTAAACAAAATAAATCCAAATTATAAAAATGTATTGCAATTGCTAGACGAAGCTTTGTTTAAGGGTTCTGATTATATATCTGTTTACACTAAAAACGAGACAAATATGGTTATTCCTAATCGTCTTCAAAATGATTTATTAGATTTTAGCACGTTAGGGTTAAATGACAAATGGACCGTTTATCATAGTACAAAGCAAAAAGGAATTAATTATGATTATGGTTTACTTATTAATTTTAGAGAAATTTATATTTCACCAGAGCAAATTAAAGAGAAGGAATTTACAAAAGAGCGCATCATCAAAGACGGTCTAAAAAAACTAATTGATGCCAACGGAAAAGAAGTAGTAGATGATAAAGGAAAAGTAGTTATGGTTGATAATCTGCGAACTGTAACGGCAAGTATTTATGAATACAGACAATTTAAATCCTGCCAAATTACAGCTAAAATTGATTATATAAACCTTAAAAGCAACCAATTATTGAAAACGTTTCCGATAACAAGTGAATATGTTTTCGAAAATATTTACGCTACTTACAAAGGAGATCGACGAGCATCTGATGATAATTATTACTCTTATTTTGATAAAAAACAAGTGTCTTTTCCTAGCAGCGAGCAAATGATTTATGATACAGGCGAAGATTTGAAAGCTAAAATTAAAGGCATTGTAACTCAAAATAGGTTTAGAAATCAATAAATATATATATTCAAATTAAAGCTAACTCCTTGACAATAAAATGTCAAGGATTTTTTTTTTGAAATAAAAAGTAACAATATCTTATTTTTTTGTTACAAAAGATAATTGTAGACTCGTATTTCAAAAAATTATGTACTTTTGCCGCGATGAATAACAACAATATAAATATAACTCCTATCTCACGGACAAACAGACCTACGGCTTCACCCGAAGTACGGACACTATAACTATAGTTTCCAGCAGTAATCTGTAATATTTTTATTCATTTTTCATTTTTTCGTTTTGAAATCAACCTTATTTTGTATTGGAGTATTAGCTCTGATAACTACTTGTAATTTATTGGCTTTATGCTGTAATTTAATGTATTGCTCTCTGATCAATATTTTCTTTATAGCACTAAATTCTTGTGAAAGTTTATTTCAAAAAACAAATCCTAGTATATTTTTTAACTACAAATTCAACTCTTGAAATGAACATTTCTATCCTTGTAACTGATGAAAATCACTATAAATATTCGCAAGAAATATGCGATACTATTGAATTATCTGCCTTACTGAGAGGTACTGGAATTGCTAAAAGAACGCCAGAATACATCCAGAAAAAGATGGAAAGCAGCGATGCGGTCATTGCATTAGTTGATGGCGAATTTGCTGGTTTTTGCTATATCGAAAGTTGGGAACACGGAAAATTTGTAGCACATTCAGGATTAATTGTTCATCCTGATTTTAGAAACTTAGGCTTGGCAAAAAAAATTAAATCATTTGTATTTGATTACTCCTTGAAAAAATATCCCGAAGCCAAGGTTTTTGGTATCACAACAGGTTTAGCAGTCATGAAAATCAATTCGGAATTGGGTTATAAACCGGTACCATTCTCTGAATTAACTACTGATCCAAGTTTTTGGAAAGGATGCCAAACTTGCACCAATTATGAAATTTTAAAAAGTAAAGACAACAAAATGTGTTTGTGTACTGGAATGCTTTACGACCCAAAAGAAAAACCTAAAAACCCACCAAAACATCCGTTTAATGTCCGGATATGGAATCGTTTAAAAAAAATAAAGCAAGCCTTGTTCTTAGAGGATTAATTCCCTCTAAAAAACAAAAAAATTCAAAAATTTAAATAAAAAATAATACTCTTTAGACAAACGAACACCGATTTTAAATCAAATGTATTAGAGAGAAAAAAAATGAAATCATGAAAAAAGTTGTATTAGCCTATAGCGGAGGATTAGATACCTCCTATTGTTTAAAATATCTAAAAAATGAAAAAGGATACGAAGTTCATACTGTACTTATAAATACAGGAGGATTTGATGAGGAGGAACTGGCCGCAATCGAAGAAAGAGCTTACGATTTAGGAAGTGCACAACACGTTAACTTGACTATTGTTGATAAATACTATGACAAGGCCATTAAGTATTTGATTTATGGAAACGTATTAAAAAACAACACTTATCCATTATCGGTAAGTGCAGAACGCGTTTTTCAAGCTATTGAAGCCATTAAATATGCTAAATCTGTTGGTGCAAGCGCTATAGCTCACGGAAGTACTGGGGCGGGAAACGATCAAATCCGTTTTGATTTAATTTTTCAAACCATTGCTCCCGAAATTGAAATCATCACTCCTATTAGAGATTTAAAATTATCGAGACAAGAAGAAGTTGACTATTTAGCAAAAAATGGGGTTCATTATTCTTGGGAAAAAGCACAATATTCAATTAATAAAGGGCTTTGGGGAACTAGTGTTGGCGGAAAAGAAACGTTAACTTCGTCAAAACCATTACCGAGCGAAGCTTATCCGTCGCAATTACAAAAAGAAGGAGAAGAAAAAGTAACTTTAGAATTCCTAAAAGGAGAATTAGTTGCTATAAATGGTAAAAAAGACAAACCTTCTAATAATATTGTAGCTCTAGAAAAACTAGCAAATGCTTATGCAATTGGTAGAGACATTCACGTAGGTGATACTATTATCGGAATAAAAGGAAGAGTTGGTTTTGAAGCTGCTGCTCCTTTAATTATTATCAAAGCACACCATTTATTGGAGAAACACACTCTCGGAAAATGGCAACAATATTGGAAAGAACAATTAGGAAACTGGTACGGAATGTTATTTCATGAAGGCCAGTTTTTGGATCCTGTAATGAGAAATATTGAAACTTTCCTTGAAGACACTCAGAAAACAGTAAATGGAACGGTAACTGTTTCCTTGAAACCGTACCACTTTTCATTAGATGGAATTGAATCCGAAAATGATTTAATGAATACTAATTTCGGTCAATACGGTGAAATGAATAATGCTTGGACATCTGATGATGCAAAAGGATTTATTAAGATTTTAGGAAATGCCCAAAACATATTTTCGTCTGTGAATAATGAAAACTATAATTAATTAACTTTTGTGACAATTTAAATTTAAAACTATGAAAATTAAATTAGCTTTTTTAATCCCTTTATTTCTTATTTTTTTAGGATGTAGTAGTGATGACAAACTTGAAAAAGAGACATTAAAAAATATTACTTATGAAGTTATATTATTTGAATATACTCCTGATACTGGTAATAATACATCTAGGTTTCGCTATCAAATAAAGTTTAATAATCCTAATAATGTTGCAGTAAGAGGAAATTATAAAATAACATATGATGCTGATGGACTTATTTTAACTCCCATCAGAAAAGTACCCAACGACGATCCTTACGATAAAATTGAAGCAAACTCCTTTTATATTGCTAGTTATGATGTTGAAAGTGCTCTTAATCCAACTTTAGGAACATTAAAGTCAATAAAATTTGTATCCGCTGAATTCGTTCTTGCGATTGATTAAAAATTAAAAGATTTCTTGTGAAATCTTAAAAAACACAAAAATATGATTAATATCGGAATAATTGGAGGTTCAGGTTATACAGCAGGAGAGTTAATTCGAATTCTGATGTTTCACCCGAATGCCAAATTAGATTTTGTTTACAGCACAACAAACGCAGGAAAACCACTTTCGGTAGCACATCATGATTTGTTGGGCGATATCGAAATGGATTTTACCGATACCGTGAATCCAAATGTTAATGTGCTATTCTTATGTTTAGGCCATGGTAAATCGAAATCCTTTTTAGAACAAAACCAATTGGCAAGCCATACTAAAATCATCGATTTAGGAAATGATTTTCGTTTGCTAAAAGATAAAGAGTTTAATGGAAAATCATTTGTTTACGGATTACCTGAATTGAATAAATCTGATATTAAAAACGCTCAGTTTATTGCTAATCCAGGTTGTTTTGCAACTGCCATTCAATTAGCGCTATTGCCTTTGGCAGAAGCCAAATTATTGCATAATGATGTGCATATTAATGCTACAACAGGAAGCACAGGAGCTGGAGTTTCTCCTTCAGAAACGACACATTTTAGTTGGAGATCCAATAATATGTCGCATTATAAAGCTTTTGATCACCAACATTTGAAAGAAATAAATCAAACTGTCAATCAATTACAATCAGAATATAAAGACGAATTGATTTTCGTTCCTAACAGAGGAGATTTTGCTAGAGGAATTTTTGCCACTTTATACACTACAGTAGAAGAAAGCTTAGAAGGTATAGTAGCAAAATATGAAGCTTTTTATAAAGACCAACCTTTTGTAACGGTAACGACTACTGGGATTAATATGAAACAAGTAGTACAAACCAATAAATGTATTATTAGCTTAATGAAAAAAGGGAACCGCTTACTGATTACTTCCATTATTGATAATTTAGTAAAAGGAGCCTCAGGACAAGCGATACAAAACATGAATTTAATGTTTGGTTTAGCGGAAAGTACCGGATTGCATTTGAAACCATCAGGGTTTTAATCACCTAATCCCCAAAGGAGTAACTGAACATAATTATTGATAAAAAATTAAAAATTAAATCATAGATATTAATTTATTTTAAAAGCAACACCCCCCGTTGTTATCTATTCCCCCTCCTTCGGAGGGGGTTAGGGGGAGGAACAATATGAACTTATTTGACGTTTACCCATTATACAACATTACTCCTGTAAAAGCACAGGATTGTACCATAACAGACGAAAACGGAATTGATTATTTAGATTTATACGGCGGTCATGGCGTAATTTCTATTGGTCATACCCAACCCCATTATGTTGCTAAGTTGAAAAATCAATTGGATAAAATTGGTTTTTATTCTAATGCCATTCAGAATCCTTTACAAGTAGAATTAGCTAGAAAACTAGGGAAATTATCAGGATTAGAGGACTACACCTTATTCTTATGTAGTTCTGGAGCCGAGGCCAATGAAAATGCATTAAAATTAGCTTCTTTTCACAATAATAAATCCCGTGTAATTGCTTTTGATAACTCCTTTCATGGAAGAACTTCAGCAGCAGTTGCAGTTACCGATAACAAAAAAATTGTCGCACCTATAAACGCGCAGCAAGTGGTTACGTTTTTACCCTTGAATGCTATTGAATTAGTAGAAGCCGAACTAAAAAAAGGAGATGTTTCTTCTGTAATTATCGAAGGAATTCAAGGCGTTGGAGGTTTAGACCAAGGAACAACGGAGTTTTTTCAAGGCTTAGAAAAAATATGTGCTACTTACGACGTTGTTCTGATTTTAGATGAAGTACAATCGGGATATGGCAGAAGTGGAAAGTTTTTTGCTCATCAACATCACAATATTAAAGCAGATATTATTTGCATAGCGAAAGGAATGGGAAATGGATTTCCTATTGGAGGCATCTTGATTGCTCCAAAATTCAAAGCAAGCTATGGACTTTTAGGAACCACTTTTGGCGGAAACCACTTGGCTTGTGCTGCTGCAATAGCAGTGTTGGATGTGATTGAAAGCGAGAAATTAATGGATAACGTAAATGCTATTTATGCCTACTTTTTAGAAGCAATCAAACAAGTTCCAGAAGTAATCCAGGTAAAAGGACGAGGATTAATGTTGGGTGTAGCGTTTAATTTTGACGTAAGTGGGCTTCGTAAAAAAATGATTACTGACAAACATATTTTTACAGGAAATGCTAACAATAAAAACTTATTAAGAATCCTTCCACCATTGACAATCAACAAGGAAGATATCGATACTTTTATCATCGCTTTAAAAGAATCTTTAATAGAAGTTAATTAAAAATCTAAATGAAATTGAGTATTTAAACATAAAATAAAGACATTATTTCTACTAAAAAAATTAAAATACATTTTAAAAATCAAATCTAAAAATCGACTCACAGATTTAATCGAGGTAGGTTTTATTTAAATTAAGATTACTCCAATTAAACTTTTAAATCATGAACTACACTACAATACAAAATATCGATTCACTCAGCAAATGGGTAAAACAAGCGTTAAAAATCAAGAAAAAACCATTAAAAAACAAAAAGTTAGGCAAAGACAAAACCTTAGGAATGTTATTTTTTAATTCGAGTTTAAGAACCCGTTTAAGCACTCAAAAGGCAGCGCTAAATCTAGGAATGAATGTAATGGTAATGAATTTCACAAACGAAGGTTGGACACTTGAGTTTGAAGATGGTGCTGTAATGAATTCAGGTGCATCAGAACACATTAAAGAAGCTGCCGAAGTAGTTTCTCAATATTGCGATATTATTGCTGTTAGAGCATTTGCAGGATTGATAGACAAAGAAAAAGACAATGCCGAAACCGTATTATCTGGTTTTATAAAACACGCTACTGTTCCCATCATAAATATGGAAAGTGCCACTGCACATCCTTTACAAGCCTTGGCAGATGCTATTACTATGGCAGAGTACAAAACAAAACACAAGCCAAAAGTAGTGCTTTCTTGGGCGCCTCACCCTAAAGCGTTACCACAAGCTGTAGCTAATTCTTTTCTGGAAATGATGCAGTTACAGGACGCGGATTTTATTTTGACACATCCAGAAGGTTACGAACTAAACCCTGACATCACAAAAGGAGTTACTGTAGAATACGATCAGAACAAAGCCTTTGAAAATGCTGATTTTATTTATGCCAAAAACTGGAGTAGTTATAAGGACTACGGACAAGTCACTAATTCCGATACCAGTTGGACCATTACTGCCGAGAAAATGAAACGCACCAATAATGCAAAATTCATGCACTGTTTACCAGTAAGAAGAAATGTAATTGTAACTGATGAGGTTCTGGATAGCGAGAATTCAATTGTCATCGAACAAGCCAATAATAGAACATTTGCAGCACAATTAGTGCTACAAAAAATATTAGAAACCCATCTAGATCCTAAGAAGGCAACAAAAAAGTCTAAAAAATAAAGAATCAAAGAATGAATTTATCATCTAAAGAATCAAAAGGTCAGCAATTGCCTCTCTCCACTTCACCAAACTCTTCTTTTTTAGACGAGCTAAGTATTGTAAAAATTGGAGGAAACATTATTGATAATCCAGTAGAATTAGCTGTTTTTTTAGTAGCATTTTCAAAAATTAAAGGACCAAAAATACTGGTTCATGGCGGTGGAAAATCAGCAACAAAAATGGCTGAAAATCTTGGATTAAAGCCAAAGATGATTGATGGCAGACGTATCACAGACGCGCCGATGCTTGATGTTGCTGTGATGGTTTATTCAGGACAGATAAATAAAAACATTGTTGCACAACTGCAAGCGAACAACTGTAATGCGATGGGTTTCTCCGGTGCAGACGGTAATCTAATTCAATCTGAAAAAAGAAATGATCCAACTATTGATTATGGTTTTGTTGGGGATATAAAATCGGTAAATAGAACGCTTTTAACCAATTTTCTAAACAACACAATTGTTCCTGTATTTTGCGCGATAACGCACGACGGAAAAGGACAATTATTAAATACCAACGCAGATACCATTGCAAGCGAATTAGCTATTGCATTATCAAAAACATTCAACGTGACTCTAAATTATTGTTTTGAAAAACCTGGCGTTTTATTGGATGCTGATGATGACAAATCCCTAATTATAAGTATCAATGAAGAACTGTATTCTAAACTAAAAGAAGAAAAAGCAATACATTCTGGCATGATTCCCAAATTAGAAAACTGTTTCAATAGCTTAAAAAAAGGAGTCACTTATATAAAAATTGGTCATCACAGTATGTTACAAAATACTGATTGTGCTGGAACAACAATTAAGCTATAAAAGACGAAAAGCATATTTTAAAAATAGCGTCATCGCAACTAAACCGTAAACTATGAAAACTATAGAAAACCTAACACAACAAGCGATTACACTATTAAAAAAAATGATAGAAACGCCTTCTTTTTCTAGCGAAGAAGATAAAACAGCGCTTTTAATCGAAAATTGGTTTACACAAAACGAAATCCCTTTTAAAAGAGAAAATAATAATGTTTGGGCTTTCAATAAACATTTTGACGAAACTAAGCCCACGCTATTACTGAATTCGCATCACGATACCGTAAAACCAAATCAAGGCTATACGAACGATCCTTTTCAAGCTTTTGTACAAGACGGTAAATTATTTGGTCTCGGAAGTAATGATGCAGGCGGTTGTTTAGTTTCCTTGCTCGCTACTTTTGTGTATTTCTACGCTACTGAAAACTTGCCCTATAATTGTGTCATCGTAGCTTCTGCAGAAGAAGAAAGCAGTGGTAAAAACGGGTTGAATAACGTCTTGAAACATTTACCAAAATTAGATTGTGCCATTGTGGGGGAACCAACTTTAATGCAATTGGCCATCGCCGAAAAAGGCTTACTCGTTCTTGATGTCGTTATAAAAGGCACAGCAAGTCACGCTGCACACCATAATCCTGACAATCCAATTTATAATGCAGTTCCAGTTATAGAATGGTTTAACAGTTATAAATTCGATAAAATATCCGAAATTTTAGGTCCTGTAAAAATGACTGTAACTCAAATAAACGCCGGAAAACAGCATAATGTTGTTCCATCACAATGCGATTTAGTGGTCGATATTAGAGTAAATGATTGTTACACTAACACCGAAATTTTAGAAACAGTCAGAAATCACATCTCAGCCGAAGTAAATCCTCGTTCCATGCACTTAAATGCTTCTTCTATTCCTACAAATCATGGTCTAGTAAAAGCCGGAATAGCCTTGGGAAGAACAACTTATGGCTCTCCTACCCTTTCAGATCAGTCGGTTTTGACTTGTCAATCCTTAAAACTAGGTCCTGGAGAAACGTTGCGGTCGCACTCAGCAAATGAATTTATTTACCTCAATGAAATTGAAGAAGGAATTCAATTGTACATTAAAATACTAAGCGATTTCTTTCAACAATAATTTTTTCTGGAGCTATTTCCTGCTATCCGCTACAATCTTTTTTTCGGTAAAAACCTCAAAAAAGGATTTTCACTGCTATCAGGGCTAGGTTTTAGTCAAAAGATAACTTTTTTAGTTTCTAAAATCGTTAAAATATCAAATTAATAAAATAATAAATTGCTTCAAACTACTTTTAAGTAAATAGTAGTTGAATCGAAAATAATAACATTATGAAACTTTGGGAAAAAGGAATACCAACAGATAAGCAAATCGAACAATTCACAGTTGGAAACGATAGAGAATTAGATTTGGTTTTAGCTAAATACGACGCATTAGGCTCTATCGCACATGCAAAAATGTTAGGAGAAATTGGTCTGCTAACACAAGCGGAAACAGTTTCTTTAGTGGTGGCTTTAGAAGCAATTATCAAAGACATTGAAAACGGAAACTTTGTAATTGAAGATAGTTTTGAAGACGTACATTCAAAAATCGAATATCTATTGACACTAAAACTAGGCGATGCTGGCAAAAAAATTCATACCGCACGCTCTAGAAATGATCAAGTTTTAGTAGATGTAAACTTATATCTAAAAGACGTTATTATAGAGCTAAAAGTGCAAGTAAAACAACTATTCGACTTGTTAATGCAATCCGCAGAAAAATATCAAAATATATTATTGCCCGGTTATACACATTTGCAAATTGCTATGCCATCGTCATTCGGAATGTGGTTTTCTGCTTATGCTGAAACATTAATTGATGATATTACAATGCTAAACGCAGCATTAAAAATCGTAGACCAAAATCCATTAGGATCTGCTGCGGGTTACGGAAGCTCCTTCCCTATTAATAGAACGTTTACAACTCAGGAATTAGGTTTTGAAACCTTAAAATACAATTCGGTTGCAGCACAAATGAGCCGTGGAAAATCAGAAAAAACAGTTGCTTTTGCTATGAGCAGCGTGGCTGCAACCTTGTCAAAATTAGCAATGGATGTGTGTTTGTACATGAGCCAAAATTTTGATTTTATCAGTTTACCAGCACATCTAACCACAGGTTCTAGCATCATGCCACACAAGAAAAATCCAGATGTATTTGAGCTCATTCGTGGCAAATGCAACAAAATTCAAGCCTTGCCTTATGAAATAACTTTAATCACAAATAACCTACCAAGTGGCTATCACAGAGATTTACAATTGCTAAAAGAAGGATTATTTCCAGCGATTCAAAATTTGAAAGCTTGTCTAGACATTGCTCTATTTTCGATAAAAGATATCAAAGTAAAAGAGCATATCCTAGAAGATAAAAAATACGATTATTTGTTCACCGTAGATTCTTTAAACGAGATGGTTGTAGCCGGAATACCTTTTAGAGATGCCTATAAAGGTGTTGCAGAACAACTCGAAAACGGCACTTATACTTCACCAAAGCAAACCAGACATACTCATGAAGGTAGTATTAACAATTTGTGTTTAAATGAGATTAAAGAAAAAATGAAAGCCAGCTTTTAATTAAAAATATAGGTAATGTAATACTTCACAATTGTCAGAAAAATATTTCTTAATAATCATTAATATTACACATAATTTTCTTACGTTTGCAAAAAAAATAAAAAACATGAAATTACATTACAAAATTATTTTATTCCTAAGCTTATCATTAGCATTAAACAGTTGTTCAAAAGATGATTCTTCGGCTGATGAAGTTCAAAAAGACAATTCAACCTTAAAAACATTTAAAGACGTTAAATTCTCTTTAGATTTTACTGAAGGTTTTGATGCAGGAAGATATTTTTCGACAGAATTAGGTAAATCTTATAAAAAGTCACAAATTGATGCAACTATTTTACCAAAAATAGATGTTGTTTTTTATAGCGGAAGTTTTTCTTTTAACTATTTTGTGAGCCCAAGTAATGTAGAATACGGAATAAAAAATGGGGCTACCACACTTTACATTAATTACCAAAGAGAGCAACTTACTTTAGAACAATTTAATAAATTAGAAAAAGGTTCGGATCTTGATGCAATCAAAGTCGATGCTGATGATAACAAATCATTTCCTGATAGCTATGTTCCAAATGTTGTGTTGTTCAAAAATGCAGCTGGAAAAAAAGGAGCTATTTACATAAAATCAGTACAAAGAGTTGGGTATGATCCAAAAATTGTTGTGGATATAAAAATTCAGAAATAAAATAAATAATTATTTTAAAACTGGAAAAAACCAATATTTCGCTTGTGAAATATTGGTTTTTTTATGCCTAATAATTACCTAAACTCAAAGGAATTAAAACAAAATGCTTTTCAATTGTAAAGGAATAGTAGAAGTGCTTATTAATTTAGTACTAAAAATTCTATATATTTGAGAAAAATCTTAATTAAAGAAAATGGTCAATTTCGAAGAACAGTCTGCACAAACCCTTCTAGAACATAATCAAATAACGAAGCAACAATTCGAAGAGATTAAGGATTATAGAGCGTTAAATCTATTTTCGGTTCATAATGAATTAAAGTTTTTATTATACTTATCTATTTTATTGTTCACAACAGGCGTAGGTATTCTGATTTATCAAAATATTGATACCATTGGTCATACTGTTTTGCTAGGACTGTTATTAATAATGACACTAGTTTGTTTTTATTTTTGTTTTAAAAATCATGAAGGTTTCAAAAAGGGAGAAGTTCCTTTTTCCAATCCCTTATATGATTATTTAGTACTTACGGCAGTTATTTTAAGTTGTTCGTTTGTTGGTTATTTACAGTTTCAATACGAAGCTTTTGGAACTCATTATGGATTAGCGACTATAATTCCAACCGTTATTAGTCTATTTTGCGGCTATTATTTCGATAACAAAAGTGTGCTATCTATAGGAATTACCGGAATGGCAGCTTACTTGGGGTTATCAGTTGATCCAAAACACTATTTTGAAAACGAAATGTTTAACAATCGTACTTTAAGTTATATCGGTTTAGCATTTGGATTGTTTTTATTGTTATGGTCTTTATATTCCATCAAAATAAATTTAAAAAAGCATTTTAATCTCGTTTATCTAAGTTTTTCACTGCATTTAATTGGTATTGCTTGCATTGTCAATTTGTGCGATGACTTTTGGTTTCCTGCTGGAATCATTATGGCAATTGCTGCTTATTATTTTTACAATTTAAGTTTTCAAACGAAGTCGATGTCCTTATTTATATTTACGGTATTATACGGATTCATAGGAATGAATATCTTTTTTGTTAGAATAATAGACCTTATTCATGTAGAGGACTTTTTATCGCTATTTTTAGTGTTAACTCCTTTTTACTTTATTGGATCCATACTTGGATTTATAAAACTTATTAAACATTTCAATAAAAAAACGAGCAATGATAGCCTATAACAAAACACTTTTAGACAATTTTTATCTAAACGAAGAAGTACGTGTATTAAAAAAAGCAGGCTTTATTAATCCTGAACAACAAAATACATTTGAGAAAAAACATCCTCAACTTAAAACTCAGAACAATATCTTTATGCGAATAGGTCTATTTATTTTAGGTCTATTCTTATACAGTTCGATTTGTGGAATGCTATCACTTTTGGTACTCGGTAATTCTGAAAATGAATATCTATACTTTATTTATTTCTTTGCTCTTATTGGTTTTGCTACCAAGGAATATATGTCTAAAGCACTGCTGTATTTTGGTTATGGTTTAGATGATGCATTTATATTAGGAGCTATTTCAGCCTTGCTAATTGCCGTGGGATTAACTTTCGAAAAAAATTACGATACCAATTATCTCGCTATTCTTGTTGTTATGGCAATAATATCGAGTGTTACTTATTTGCGTTATTTAAATATTACGTTAGCATTATTGGCTTGTATGGGAATAACTGCTACACTTGCCTATTCGGTATTTAATTATTTAATAATAGGAAAAACTATATTGCCTTTTGTGTTTTTATTGTATTCTGGGATTTTTTATTTTTTAGCAAAAAAAGCGCTTCAAAATCTAACTTTACCGTACTATTATCAAGGATTAAAGCTTGCACAAGGATTTTGTCTCATTTTATTTTATCTCGCTGGCAATTATTATGTAGTTAGAGAACTGAATGCATCTTTATCTGAAAGTTATTTTGAAGGAGGAAGCCCAGAAATTCCTTTTGCCCTACTGTTTTGGGCTTTTACAATAATAACCCCTATCGCCTATCTCTTTTTTTCATTGAAAAACAAAGACAGAATGATGCTTTGGATTGGTTTCCTAGCCTTTTGTTTTAGTATTTTTTCTTTTAGAATCTATTATCATATTTTACCAACAGAAGTGGCTTTAAGCATTGGCGGATTATTGTTGTTTGCTTTTACTTATTTTGCTATAAAGAAAACTAAATATAAGGAGACAGGAATTACTTTTAAAGTAGATCGTTTTACAAATCCTGATGCTTTTGCAAACCTTCAAATTATTGTCTCTGCTTCGCAATTAGGAGTAAAACCTGAAGTTAAAGTTGAAGATTCTCCTATAGAATTTGGTGGAGGTGGTTTTAGCGGAGGCGGATCTAGTGGTGAATTTTAAAATAACAAAACCGCATTTCATAAATCTATATTCAAATAAATTTATGAAATGCGGTATCCTTTTTTAGTATGAAACTAAACTTGCTTAACTAATGCTTCTGCATCAATATCACTATGCGAAACATGATAAACCGCTTTCCCTTGATTGATTAAAATCAATTGTGGTGATTGATGCGTTACACCAAAACGACTCGCTATTTCATTAGAAACATCGCGATGGGCTATCAAGTCTAAAAAATAAAGCGTAACTTTATCTGAGCTATCAAACTCATTTTCAAACTGTTTCAAGGCCATCCTACTTATACTGCATCGCGTACTGTGTTTAAAAATAGCGACTGGTTTTTCGTTGGATAACGCAATAATTTCATTTAACTGTCCTAAATCTGTTAGTTCAATCCAATCGATTTTACTTTCTTTTGAATCTTTTTCCTCTGAACTGCTAAAAATATTTTTAAAAAAGCTCATAATTGTCTTGTTTTAAGTCAATTTGACATTTTAATATGATAAAAATCATGAAAATTCTGTCATTTTGCCTGTATTATTGTGATGGAATATAAATTGAATACTAGTTTTCAAAGTTAATCAAATTACAACAAAACCATATAAAATCATGAACATAAATAAATTTACTATTAAGTCGCAGGAAGCCATTCAGCTTTCGCAACAATTGGCGCAAAGCCATGGGCAACAACAAATAGAAAATGAACATATTTTCAAAGCAATTTTTGAAGTCGATGAAAATGTTGCTCCTTTTATACTTAAAAAACTCAATGTAAATGTGCCTTTATTTATCCAGATATTGGATAGTACGATTCAGAGCTTTCCAAAAGTTTCTGGTGGTGAAATAATGCTGTCTAGAACAGCAAATACAACGCTTAATGAAGCAGAAATTATTGCCAAGAAAATGAATGATGAATTCGTTTCTATTGAGCATTTAATTTTAGCCATTTTTGATTCAAAGACTAAAGCGGCACAAATATTAAAAGACCAAGGTGTAACTGGCAAAGGATTAAAAGCAGCAATTGAGGAATTGCGTAAAGGAGAAAGAGTAACCTCTGCATCTGCTGAGGAAACCTATAACTCGCTAAATAAATACGCTAAAAACTTAAACGAATTAGCTCGAAATGGAAAACTTGATCCCGTTATTGGTCGAGATGAAGAAATACGTCGTGTGTTGCAAATTTTAACTCGTAGAACCAAGAATAATCCAATGTTAGTCGGAGAACCAGGAGTTGGTAAAACGGCTATTGCAGAGGGTTTAGCACACCGAATTGTAGATGGTGATGTTCCGGACAATTTGAAAGATAAAATTGTTTATTCGCTGGATATGGGAGCGCTGATTGCGGGTGCTAAATTCAAAGGGGAATTTGAAGAACGATTGAAAGCAGTCGTTAAAGAAGTTACCTCTTCAGAAGGTGATATTGTATTGTTTATAGATGAAATACACACGCTTGTAGGAGCTGGTGGTGGCGAAGGTGCTATGGATGCTGCTAATATTTTGAAACCAGCGTTGGCTCGTGGAGAATTACGTGCGATTGGTGCGACAACTTTAGACGAATATCAAAAATATTTTGAAAAAGATAAAGCCCTAGAAAGACGTTTTCAAAAAATAATAGTGGAAGAACCAGATACCGAAAGTGCTATTTCTATTTTGCGTGGTATTAAAGAAAAATATGAGACGCATCATAAAGTTCAAATAAAAGATGATGCTATTATTGCTGCGGTTGAATTATCACAACGTTATATTACGAACCGTTTTCTTCCAGACAAAGCGATTGACTTAATGGATGAAGCCGCTTCAAAATTGCGCATGGAAATCAACTCTAAACCAGAAGAACTGGATGTTTTAGATCGAAAAATCATGCAATTAGAAATTGAAATCGAAGCAATCAAAAGAGAAAAAGACGAAAGCAAACTCAAAATTTTGGGAATGGATTTGGCCAATCTCAAAGAAGATCGCAACGAGATCTATGCTAAATGGAAATCAGAAAAAGATGTCGTAGATAATATTCAAGCGGTAAAAACAGAAATCGAAGACTTTAAATATGAAGCAGAACGTGCAGAGCGCGATGGTGATTATGGAAAAGTAGCTGAAATTCGCTATGGAAAAATTAAAGAGGCCCAAGAACGATTGGATGTTTTGTTGAAACAATTACAAGAAAATCAATCTGGAACTTCTTTAATAAAAGAAGAAGTTACTCGAGAAGATATTGCTGAAGTTGTGGCAAAATGGACTGGAATTCCAGTGATGAAAATGTTGCAAGGCGAACGTGAAAAATTGCTAAAACTAGAAGATGAGTTACACCATAGAGTGGTTGGACAAGAAGAAGCAATCGAAGCTGTGAGTGATGCAGTACGAAGAAGTCGCGCTGGTTTGCAGGATATGAAAAAACCTGTTGGAACATTTCTTTTCCTTGGAACAACAGGAGTTGGAAAAACCGAATTAGCAAAAGCATTAGCCGAATATCTATTTGATGACGAAAATGCAATGACGCGAATTGATATGAGTGAATATCAAGAACGCCATAGCGTAAGCCGTTTGGTGGGTGCGCCTCCAGGATATGTTGGTTACGATGAAGGGGGACAATTAACAGAAGCCGTTCGAAGAAAACCATATTCTGTGATATTATTGGATGAAATTGAGAAAGCACATCCGGACACTTTTAATATTTTGCTTCAAGTATTAGATGAAGGACGTTTAACGGATAATAAAGGACGTTTGGCCGATTTTAAAAATACGATTATCATCATGACTTCTAATATGGGAAGCCAAATTATACAAGATAAATTTGAGAATTTAAAAGGTAGTGTTGAAGCAGCAACCGAAGCAGCAAAAGTAGAAGTACTGGGATTATTAAAACAAACGGTACGCCCAGAATTTATTAATCGTATTGACGAAATAGTAATGTTCACCCCACTTACTACTGAAAATATTGCACAAATTGTTGGTTTGCAGTTAAAAAGTGTTACTAAAATGCTAGCATTACAAGGTATTATTATGGATGCTACTCCAGATGCAATTGCCTATTTATCGGAGAAAGGTTATGATCCTCAATTTGGAGCAAGACCAGTAAAAAGAGTCATTCAAAGAGAGGTACTTAACGAACTTTCTAAGGAAATTCTATCTGGTAAAATAACTACTGATAGCATTGTATTAATTGATGCGTTTGATGGCAAACTAGTTTTTAGAAATCAAACGGAATTAGTTCAATAATAATGAATTTAAAATAAAAAACTTTGCCAATTGATTGAACTTTGGCAAATTTTTTTTTAAAATCATCAGTCGAAAGATTGGTGATTTTTTTTTAATGTAAAATAAAACGGTTGCAATCTAGAGCTATTGTAAATTATTTCAAAAATATATTCTTAAAACAGTTTATGAATTCTGTGAATCGGAATCATTACTCCTTGCTTTAAAATCACATTTTTATCAGTAACAGCCCAAACTGTAGTATCGACTACTTTTTTAGATTCGGTATCCTCAAAGAAAATTTTAATTTTTGAATGTTCTAAATTACCCAAAGATAAAGCTCTATTAATCTCGCTCAATCTAGTTTTTATTTCTTGATCATCAGTAAGAACATCTGTTTGTGGAAATTTAAGAAGCGCTACGTCTTCTTTATCAATGATGTTAAATCCATCTGTCATAATTGTAAAAATTTAATTAATTATAAAAAATTTGCATGTTGCAAAACATAAGCTATGTTTAAGCTTTGTAATACTTCACAAAAATAGCACCTCCTTAAGTTCACTGTGCCAATTTTATATTAATTTTTATAGTAAATTAAAATATTAAAATTTATTGTTATTATTTTTTAAATTAATTTAGAAATCTAACTTAATAGGTCTTATTTAAAAGACATTTTATTTTTATTTGAACTATTTACCTGAATAATTAGGACAACCAAAACATTTTCTATCAAGATTAAATTGATAGGTTAATGACAACTCATAGACTCCACCGGTTTTTCCCATTTTTGAGGTATTCAAATCATAAGCAATACCGAGTCTTAAATGTTCGTATTGCAATCCTGTAAAAAGATTTACAGAGGTAACCAATTGGCTATTCAACGCATTTTTAGCAGGATTAGTAACCGCAGTAGCGCCAAAAAACATTTTTTCAAAAAGTATTGAGGCACCAAGATCAAGACGATTGTAACGCCCTTGTTGCATATAGTTTGATGTAACAAACATTTTGGTTGCATAAGGAAAAAACTGAACATCAATATAATTTGCCAAAAGAAATTCATAACCCGTGCTCAATGAAAAAAAAGTATTTAAAGGTAAGTTTCCATCTTCAGAAAATGAAATATTAGGTTTATTAAGATGTTTCATAGACAATCCAATCCACATGTTATCCGTATTAAAAACCATTCCAGCACTAGCATCAAAAAAAGTAATTTTATCGTTTCTTAAAAGTGGATCTATAGAGCTTGCATTTGTTATTCCCGTTCTAATATTTATTTGATCTTCTAATAGTAAATTTTGAAAAGCAAATGATTTCAATCCAAACCCTACTTCAAGAGCAGGTCTAAAATACCAATCGTCATTAATTCTAACTCTGTAAGCGTAATTTGCATTAATTTGAGTAAAATTATATTTACTCGCATTTTCTCTTTGGTTTAAAACACTAATTCCATATCCACTACTGATGTTTTCATTCCAAGTATTTAAAAAAGCATAGTCCGTATCAATTTTTAAATCTAAATCTGGCCACTGTTCACGATGAATAATACCAGTATATGTAGTTTCCATAAAGCCCGAAAAACCAGGATTTAAAGTTTCTGGAACTAGAAAATATTGTGTAAAAACAGGATCTTGAGCTTTTGCTTTAGAATAAATGCAAAAAGATATAATTATAAATAATAGTTTAATTTTCATTAGTTGGCCTTTTCGCTTTATTTAATTAATGTTAAAGTACCTTTTTCGATGATGGTATGATTATAAAATGTTTTAGCAGTAAGTTTAAAATAGTAATTTCCATTTTCTGCGTCTAGATCCTTCACTTTTCCATTCCATCCTTTTAAAGTTTCACCTTTTTCAGTATATACTATACTGCCCCATGTGTCATAAATGTCTATGGTCATTTCTACAAAACCTAAAAAAACGGGTGAAAAAGAATCGTTTATTCCATCTCCATTTGGTGTAAATGCGGTTGGCATTTTTAAACTATATCCTTTTTCAACTTTTAGTACAAGTGTTTGGGTATATTGACAACCAAAAGGGTAAGTAACCGTTTGTTTGACGGAGTAATTTCCGGTTTTAGTAAAAATGTGTTTGGGACTTTCTTCATCAGAAAAATTACCATCTCCAAAATCCCAAGAAACTTGGGTAAAGTCTCCAGTTGCTAAATTCTTGAATAAAATTGGGTCATAAATAGAATACAAACCATAAACATCATTACCATACGAACTCGTTTCAAAATTAGCTTTACCCAAAACCGGTGTATTAACATTATAAGTAATTTCTGCAGTACAACCAAAACTATCCTTAACGCTAAAAATGATCAAACCATTGTTGTTTGTATTCATTATCTCATTATTAGCACCGGTAACGGTACCATCTGACCAAGTTAATTGATAGGGAGGAATTCCTCCTTTGACTTTTCCATAAAACGTCTGATGAACGTATTTTGTATTACAATCATAATCAGTCATCACATCAATAGAAGGAGTAAGTTGTTCAAAACGAATAATTTTCCATGATTCTGTTTTTTTACAGCCATTGGCATCTGTAACGATAACGGTGTAATTATTAGGTAAAAGATTTTGTAAATCTTCTGTTGTAGCACCATTGGACCATTCAAATTTAAATGGAGACTGACCACCTGTAACAATTAAATTGATTGCTCCGGTATTAGCATTTAAACAATTCAGTGGGTTTGAAACATCGGCACTTAATTCTAATTGCAAAGGTTCATTAATAATGAATGTTTGTTTGATTGTACATAATTTAGCATCTGTAATTGTTACCGAATATTTACCGGGCCCAATATTATTTCTATCTATACCAGCAGTTGGATCGTCATCCCAAACTAGTACTACTGGCGCTTTACCTCCAATTAAATTCAGTCTAATGTGAGCATCCTTTGACCCAAAACACGAAACATCTTTAACATCAGGATTGATAGTAAATACAGGTGCATTATCAATGATAATAGTAAATGTTTTTTCGCAATTCAGGGCGTCTGTAATAGTAATTGCATAATCTCCCGCAGAAAGATTATTCTGTACACGTCCTGTTCCTAAATTACTCCATTTTATAAGATAAGGAACCCCTGTTGTAAAAGGAATACCTCCCTTAATATTGGTTATAGTAATAGAGGCATTGGCATCATTATAACAAGCTATTTCTGTTTTTGTATACTCTAAAAATATTTCGCTATTTTGTAATAAAATGACTTGTAAATTAGTCCTACAACCAGAATTATCGGTAACGACTAAGTCATATATTCCAGCTGCTAAATTTGTTAAGTTTTGACTAGTACTAGAAAATCCATTTGGCCCACTCCAATTGTAAATATAATTAAAAACACCACTTGAAATTTCAGTAGCCCTACCGCCTTTTGCTTTTACATTAATTTCACCTGTATAATCTCCATAACATAAAATATTAACTTGACTTACAAGGTTCAATTCTAAAATTGAAGGTTCGATGATAGTGTATGTATTCGTAAGCGTCTCACAATTATTTTCTTCAGTGATGCTTACTTTATAAACTCCTGGAGACAAATTACCAATATTTTCTGTTGTGGCATATGGGCTTCCGTTTTTAGTCCAAACAAAATTATAAGGCAAAGTTCCGCCTGAAGTGGTTAGATTAATATTCCCATCATTAAGTCCAAAACAACTAATATCATTTTTAAATCCAGAAAAAATAAATTTATCCGGTTCCATAACAAAATAGGATTTTGAAAAGGGGCAAGTACCATTATCGGTAATACTTAAAGTATAGATTCCTGGTTTAAGATTACTAATATCTTTTTCTGTGCTGGTAAATCCATTAGGACCCGACCAAGAAAAAACATAGGGTTTGGAGGTCGGAAATGGAATGCCACCTGAAACATTGATGTTAATACTGGCATCATCAGATCCAAAACATTTGCTTTTTTTGATCGTCTCAGCAACCATTATTAATGGATTAACAATTATAGTAACGGTAAAGTTAGGGCCTGCACAACTCCCAGAGCTTGGAGAAACGGTATAGGTAACTGTTACTGGACTACTACTGTAATTAGTTAGTGTTTGACCAATACTGGTTACAGGATTTTTTTGTGAGAAGGCACCATATATAGAACCTGATGGACTAATAATTGGATCTGACCAAGTATAAGTTGTATTTGTAGGTACATTATCAACAGCATTAGTATAGGGTTGTATTAAAAAGGATCCGCCACTGCAAATTTCTAATGATTTTGAATTTATGATAGGAGATAATACTGTGTTTACTGAAAAATTTGCTGTTTTTGTTGTTGTACCACAACTATTACTAACACTAAAAATTGCTTGATAATTTCCTGTGACAGAATAATTTATTTGACCCGGATTTAATAAGTTTGATGTAGATGGTGTACCTCCTGGAAAGGTCCATAAATAAGTAAGTTCACTATCGGGTGAACAACTTTGCACCACCTCACCTACAGGTGATATTGTTGCAGAATTACAATAATCTGAAATGGGTTTCAAAATAATTACTGGTGGTTGCTTAACCATTATAATTTTATTTGAATAACGATCTATTCCGCAAGAATTTCTAGTTCTCAAACTTAATTCATAGGTACCTGGTGTTATAAAATTAATAACTGGATCTTTAGAATAAGAATTCGTACCATTAGTAAAAAACCATTGCACAGGTTTTTTACCACAGTAGCTTTCATAATACCCTTTTATATCCCAAAAATAGCTTTCAGCAGCACAATTTAGGCGTGTATCTGTCGTATTTGTAATTTGCAAAGGACTGCCAGCACAAGCTTTTTCAAAGGTGAAATTTGGTTCTAATACAGGTTCTATACAAATGGTTTTTGTTGTTTTACTCGATATACCACAAGGCGTTTCAGCAAATAGAGTAACAGTATAAGTCCCTGGCGTTAAATAAGAATGAATAGGCTCAACTGCTCTTGAAAAAGCGCTTCCATCACCAAAATCCCAAGTGTACACATTGTTAGTACTGCAACCATTTGTAAACCCAGCAATTGAATTATTATGAAAAGTGACACCACTACCAACGCAAGCAATATCATTTGCATAAAAACTTACTCTTGGTACATCTAATATAATAATTGGGCCAGCAATCAAATAAGTACTGCCACAAGAAGTAGTTATTGTTAGGGTTACATTGTTACCAGATGGACAATTAAAACGTGTAAAAGTATGTGGTATGGGAAAATTTTGAGAAGCCGATGGAATTAGAGAATTATAATAAGGTGAACTTTCTAAATCTTGTTGAGTGTAATTCGTAACGATTCCATCTCCATAATTCACTTGATAATTTGTATCGGAAGGGTTTAATGCCCATGAACCTATGGCAAAATCCATTGGTGCAACGGGTATACAAAAATTTGTTGTATTACCTGGTGCAATAAGAGCTCCAATTGGATTGTTAGAGTTTTTAACTACATAAGTAATTGCACTAGAACAATCATTCGTTCCAGCTCCTGTAATGATCATATTATAGGAACCTAATTTCATGTAAGTGTGCGCGCGTGGGAAAGTAACATTATTTTCTACATTCCCATCACCCCAATCAATAGTATAAGACGAAATACAAGAAATAGAATTAGAAGAGTTACCTACATTAATGGTATATTTTGGATTGAAATTATTATCACCACATCTTTCAAAAGATAAATTGGATCCTGACAAAGCATTTAAATTTATAAATTTTAAATCTGGCTTTTGTTTTACCAAAATAACTTTAGTCACCGATGTACTAATCCCTTTAGCATCAGTAACCGTTAGTTTTACATTGAAATTTTGCACACCGCAACCAACCGATGTGAATGTATTAGTAGGATTAATGGCAGTAGAAGTATTGCCATCACCAAAATCCCATAAATATTTAAATGGAGCATCACCACTTACGGTTGACTTAAATAGTATTGGAGAACCAGAACAACTATTATCATTTGCAAAACTAAAAGAAACTCCTGGAGCTAAGAATGCTTTGTTATAAATTGTGTCGGCTTCTATTTTTTTTTCAATTTTTTCAACTCTTTTGCTGTTTGCAAAAATAGAGAACGCATTCAGTAACAAAAAAAGATAAGCAAGAAAATAGAGATTCCTCATGTAATAAAATTCGTTAATTTTTGGCTGTAAAAGTATATATATTTATTTGTATTTTTACGCGAAAAACTTCATTTTTTTTTAATTTTTATTATAATAAATACCATATAGGCAGTAAAATACGAATAATACATAATTATCAATAATATTATTATAAAAATAAATAATTTAAATTTATTGTTTAAAAAATCGGTTCTGCAGAAACAGTATTGGTTGCAAAATGAATTAACTAATTTCTAATATTATTTTTTAGACAACCAGAAATAATTAACTTAAAAAACAAATTAACCCTATTTTCTTATCCTTATAAAATTCACTATTTTTGCACTTAAATATTTTAGTCATGCCAAACAAAAAATACAAAATAGCAGTCATTCAATTGAACCTAAATGATATTGCCGAAAACAACTTAAAAAAATGCATAAGCTGGGTTCGTGATGCTGCAAAACTTGGTGCCGAAGTAATTTCGTTACCCGAATTATACAGCAGTCATTATTTTTGTCAAAGTGAGGATGTAGATAATTTTGCTTTAGCAGAACCTCTTTACAGTACTTCGTTTATAGCTTTTAGCGCTTTAGCAAAAGAATTAGGTGTGGTAATCATTGTTCCTTTCTTCGAAAAAAGAATGGCTGGAATTTATCACAATAGTGCTTACATCATTGATACAGATGGTTCTGAAGCAGGTTTATATCGTAAAATGCATATTCCAGATGACCCACATTTTTATGAGAAATTCTACTTTACCCCTGGGGATTTAGGTTTCAAAACAATCCCTACACAAAAAGGAAAAATTGGAACATTAATTTGTTGGGATCAATGGTATCCTGAAGCAGCAAGATTGACTGCGCTTAAAGGTGCTGAGGTTTTATTTTATCCTACGGCTATTGGATGGCATCCACAAGAAAAAGAGCAATATGGCGAAAACCAGTATGGCGCTTGGATGAACGTTATGAAAGGTCATGCAGTTGCGAATGGAGTTTATGTTGCTGCTGCAAACAGAATTGGTTTAGAACAATATTTACCTGATACAGCTGGAATTCAGTTTTGGGGCGCTTCTTTTATAGCAGGACCTCAAGGAGAAATCTTAGCACAAGCTTCACATGATAAAGAGGAAATCCTTATTGCAGAAGTTGATTTGGATTTACAAGAAAACGTACGTCAGAACTGGCCCTTTTTTAGAGACCGAAGAATTGACGCTTTTGGGGATATTACAAAAAGAGCAATCGACTAATTATGAGTACAACTAACAGAAGATTTCCTGCTGAATGGGAAAAACAACAAGGTGTATTACTTTGTTTTCCTCACAATGGTAATGATTGGCCTGGGAAATATGAAGCCGTTAAATGGGCTTTTGTAGAATTTATTAAAAAAGTGGCTTCTTTCGAGTCTGTTTTTTTAGTTGTTGCAGATGAGAATCAAAAAGAAAAAGTCAATATAATGCTTGAAACGGCTCATGTTGTATTGACTAATATTTCCTATATCATTCAGAAAACCAATAGAAGTTGGATGCGTGATTCAGGTCCTATTATTGTTAAAAACGGAAATGAAAGAGAAGCATTAAACTTTAATTTTAATGGTTGGGCAAAATATAAAAACATTCAATTAGATAAACATGTTCCTGCTACTGTAGGCGAGTTTCTAAATATTCCTGTTACGCAAGTAATGTACAAAGGAAAACCCGTAATTGTAGAAGGGGGCGCTATTGATAGCAACGGAAGAGGAACTTTATTAACTTCCGAAGAATGCTTGATGCATCCAAGTATTCAGGTTCGAAACCCCAATTTTACCAAAGAGGATTACGAAGCTGTGTTCAAAGAATATCTGGGTATTACAAATGTAATTTGGTTAGGTGATGGAATTGAAGGAGATGATACACACGGACATATTGATGATTTATGTCGTTTTGTAAACGAAGACACTATTGTTACAATCGTGGAAACAGATCCAAAAGATCATAATTACAAACCTTTGCAAGACAACTTAAAAAGGTTACAAAATGCCAAATTAGAAAATGGTAAATCACCTATAATTGTAGCTTTACCAATGCCAAAACGTTTGGATTTTGAAGGATTGCGTTTGCCGGCTAGTTACGCTAATTTCTTAATTTTAAACAATTGTATCTTGGTTCCTACTTTCAACGATTCAAATGATCGAGTAGCTTTAAACATACTTTCAGAATGTTTTCCTGATAGAGAAGTTATCGGAATTAGTTGTACTGATTTTATTTGGGGTTTTGGTACTTTACACTGTTTAAGCCAACAAATTCCAGAATAGATTATTATTCTAAAATACAGTAAACAAAAAAAGACTTGTAGCAAAATGCTACAAGTCTTTTTTTTTGTTCCATAAAAAACACTAATCTTTAGTAAATTCAATTTTTTGACCATCCGAAGTGATCATATTGAAACCTTTAAGGTTTTCATTGAATTCAAATTTAAGACCAGCTTGTTTTGATTCAAAACTATTTTTACCAGTTGGTTGCACTGTAAAGGCAGGATAATCTGTTATTAATGCTTTTAAAGCACCATTTTTTTCTGAAAAAGTAATTTTTAATGGGGACATTTTAGTAGAATAAACACCTAAATAACCATCCAATATTATATCCTTTTCTACTAAACCTTTATCTGCTGTCCATGTATTGTTTGTAACATTACTATCTGGCAAAATATGATCTGGATCAATTACAATACTTTCAATTTCTTCTGTTGATTCGTGTTTAAATGACCATGATTTATTTTTTTGCCAAATTTCAACCGGAAGATTGATACGACTTATTTTACCACTTTTAGTTTTCACCTCTAAAATTACTGGCATTGCCATTTTTTCGAAGTTTTCAATATTTATTACAATTCCTTGCTTAGGATCATTTTTTACATATTTTATACTATTAATTCCTTGGTCTAAACGCCAGTTATTTTGAAACCAACCTCTCCAGAACCAACCCAAATCTTCACCAGCAACATTTTCTATAGTTCTAAAAAAGTCATCTGGCATAGGATGTTTGTATGCCCAACGCTCTAAATAAGTACGTAAAGCGAGATCAAAACGCTCTTCTCCTAAAATTTGTTCTCTTAAAATAATTAAACCTGAACTTGGTTTTGCATAAGCTAGTACACCAATATTAGCTTCTTTCATATTATCTGGAGAACTCATTATAGTCTCAAGATTTGGATTGGTGTAATATTCTGCTCTTTGGTGCAAATCGGCTTTTGGTTCTTTATATTCACCATTGTTAAAATCTACTGAACTCACAGAATTGATAAAAGTATTGAATCCCTCATCCATCCATCCAAAAATTCGTTCATTAGAACCTACAATCATAGGAAACCAAATATGACCAAATTCATGATCTGTAACGCCCCACAAATCTGCTCCTTTAGACTCCCAACTGCAAAAAACGATTCCTGGATATTCCATACCACCTTCATTTCCTGCTACATTGGTAGCTACAGGATAAGGATATTCCATCCATCTTTTTGAATAGTTCTCGATAGATCCCTTAGTATATTCTGTAGAACGTCCCCATGCATCATTACCAGCACTTTCTTGAGGATAAACAGATAAGGCTAAAGATTTTTTACCACTTGGTAAATTAATTTTTGCTCCATCTAAAATAAAAGCGGCAGAAGAGGCCCAAGATAAATCACGTGAATTTTTTATTCTAAAATTCCATGTTTTAGTTGACGACACAGTCATTTTTGAAGATTTTGCTACTTCTTCTGCAGTACGTATAAAAACAGTTTTATCACTTTGCTTTGCTTGTTCTAGACGTTTCAATTCTTCGGCAGAATAAACTGCATTAGGATTTAGCAATTCTCCTGAACTCACCACAATATGATTAGAAGGAACTGTAATACTTACATCAAAATCACCATATTCTAAATAGAATTCTGAAGCACCCAAATACGGATTGGTGTTCCAACCTCTAATATCATCATACACACACATTCTAGGGTACCATTGTGCTATTGTGAAAATTTTACCATTTTTAGTTTCTAACACTCCCATTCTATCTGATCCTTCTAATGGAGAAGTAAAAGAAAAATCAATTTTAATTTTAACTGCTCCTCCTTTTGGATTTAATACTTGAGGAAGAAAAACTTGCATTCTTGTATCTGTAATTAAATATTTAGCTTCTGTTTCGGTAGTTTTACCTTTTATAGTACTAATTACTTTTACTGATTTGATTTTATGACCACCATCAAATGCTTGTCCTTGTGCTCCATTACGACTTCCTGTTAGGGGTACAACTGCATTTCCTCTAGAGTCTGATTTAAATAAATTCTGATCTAAATGCATCCAAACAAAATTCATTTTATCTGGACTATTATTAGTATAAGTAATTAATCCAGAACCTACGATTTCGTTGGTAGCTTCATTTAGTTTAGCTGTTAATTTATAATCTGCTCTGTTTTGCCAATATTCAGCACCAGGCTGACCACTAGCAGATCGAGTACTTGTTCCGTTATTGTTGTAAAAAAAAGGTGCAAATGCATCATGATAATCGTATTTGGAAATAGGATTCGTTGGTGCATTAGTAGCATTTTGTTGAGCCCAGATCGAGCTAACTACCATTAATAAAGTCAATTTTAAAATGACTCCGATGCGAATGTTTTTCATTTTATTTTGTTATTTAAGCACCAAATTAATGAAAAATAATTCAAATCTTAAATTATATTCATTGTAATACCTAAAAATTAATAAAATTTTATGAAAAATTCCTCCCTATTTTATATTCTTTTTACAGGAAAATTAAAATATATTTACATTATTATTTTTATAACTATTATCAAGAACCATTTTGACAATTACTATTACAAATTCAAAATTAAAAGCTCAAATTAAAACTTTGGGAGCCGAATTATGTTCCTTAAAAGATAACAATGCACAGGAATATATGTGGGAAGGAGATCCTGCTTTCTGGGGGAAACATTCTCCTATTCTATTTCCTATAGTTGGCACTTTAAAAAATGACTATTATACTATAAACAACAAAGAATATAACATGTCAAGACATGGTTTTGCCAGAGAAATGGAATTTAAAATACTAGATCAAAAAGAAAATAGTGTTGTTTTATCTTTGCAATCTTCAGAAGAATCATTAAAAGTTTATCCGTTTCTATTTGAGCTACAAATACAATACACTTTGCTTGAAAAAAATTTAATAGTAGATTATACCGTATTTAACAACAGTAGTACATCAATGCCATTTTCTATTGGTGCTCACCCTGCTTTTGCTTTACCAAATCATTTTGAAAATTACTCAATTGAATTTGAAAAACAAGATACTTTACAATATTACCTTTTGGAAAATAATTTGATTTCTGATCGAACAAAAAGTCTAGAATTGCAAAACAAACAAATAGATTTGAACTACGAACTATTCAAAAATGATGCGTTAATTTTTAAAAACATACAATCTAAATCATTGACAATTATAGATAATAAAAAACCTCGTTTAAAGGTCTGCTTTCAAGATTTTCCAGATTTGGGAATATGGACAAAACCAAATGCGCCTTTTATATGCATAGAACCTTGGTTTGGATATTCCGATACAAATAAAAGTTCCGGAAAGCTAGATGAAAAAGAGGGAATCCAGATTCTAAATGCATCAGAAACTTTCAAATCAAAATTCAGTATCCAAATATTCTAAAAATTAAAGTTATGCTAAATATAAATTTTACTCCATTTCATAATTTAGAAACAGAGCGCCTACTCCTAAGAAGAGTCGATAATAATGATCTAAAAGAGGTTTTCGCATTGCGATCTAACCCCGAAACAATGAAATATATCCCAAGACCTTTAGTTACAACTGACGAAGAAGCCTTAGCTCATATAGCAATGATAGAATCGAAAATAGAAAGTAATGAGGGAATTAATTGGGCTATAACTTACAAAGGAGATCCAAAACTAATTGGAATTATAGGTCATTATAGAATAAAACCAGAACATTATAGAGCTGAAATAGGTTATATGATATTACCTGAATTTAACGGAATGGGAATTGTGACTGAAGCCGTTCAAGAAGTAGTAAAATATGGCTTTGAAGTCATGAAATTACATTCTATTGAGGCGGTTATTGATCCTGATAATTTAGGATCGGCAAAAGTTTTAGAAAAGAATAATTTTAAGAAAGAAGCTCACTTCATAGAAAACGAATTCTTTAATGGACGCTTTTTGGATAGTGCCGTTTATACTATTTTAAATAAATAATAAGGATAACACTAAATTATATTCCTTAACCAAAAACAAAACATAAATCTTTATATTTGTAGCGCTTTTATTAATACCTATAATTCAAAAGCATTAGCTATTACTTTTTATGAAAAATTTTTTTATTACCTCTTTTCTTTTATTCTCTGTATTATCAATTGGTCAAACTTACATTAAAGCAAATGCTTTGACTACCTTATTAACAGTTCCAAATGTTGGTATTGAAACAAGTATTGGAGAAAAATCAACGTTACAATTTGATGTTTTAGCCTCTTTATGGAAATCTGTAAATGGAAAACCAAGAGAGTTTTACACTTTTACACCAGAATATCGCTTCCATTTTAAAGAAAAATATAATGGTTTTTATGCTGGTGCTCATATCGGTATGAGTATTTTCAATTTTCAAAAATGGAATTATTTAAATACCACAAAATACGAGAAAGGTTTTGGCTATTTTATTGGAGCAACTGTTGGGTATCAGGTAAAAATAAATGAAAAATTTATGTTGGATTGCTTTTTAGGAGGCGGATCACATCAAGGTTTTTATAAAGGATATGATTTTAATACAGAAATCCGCTATGATGGTGCTAAAAAATATAACAAAAGTGGCGAATGGCTTCCGTATCGTGGCGGTGTAATGGTTTCCTACAAATTAAATTAACTGAATTTTGGTAGTGAACTAACATATAATTCCTCTACTTGTTTTCTGGCCCAATCTGTTTTTCGTAAAAAAGTCAGAGATGATTTAACACTTGGATTATCTGTAAAACACTTAATTTTTATCAGCTCGCCCAAGGTATCAAAGCCATAATGTGCTACTAATTGCTCTACTATTTTTAATAATGTGATTCCGTGAAGAGGATCTTTTGATTTTGAATTTTCCATTTTGCAAATATATAAAACGATAAAGAACAAATTTTAAAATTAGTAAAAATGAAAAAATATTTATGGTTAGTGGCTTTTTTTGTTTTGCAAGTTAGTTTTGCACAAAACAAAGTAACTACCTATTATTTTATTAGACATGCAGAGAAAGTAGATGATTCTAAAAATACTAATTTATCTGAAATGGGTACTGAAAGAGCCAAAATATGGAACGAATTATTTTCTAATATAAATTTCGATGCCATTTATGCAACTGATTATAATAGAACCCTACAAACGGTAACACCAACAGCTTTAAGTCAAAAACTCAGTATTACAAAATACAATCCTAAAATGATTGATATTGAATCTTTTAAAAAAGAAAATTTAGACAAAAAAGTTTTGATTGTTGGTCATAGTAATACCATACCAAATTTTGTTAATCAAATAATTGACCAAAATATTTATACTGATATTCCGGAAAACACTTTTGGAAATCTTTATATTGTAACAATAGTTGGAGAGGCCATAAATTATCAACTCTTAAAATTACGCTAAAAGAATGCTTCTAAAATCTAATTATTATTGATTATTAAGGATCTTTTCTTTTTTATTATACCTTTGCAACACTATGCTAAAAACTATAAACATATTCAATAAAAGAGCTAAATTCGACTATGAAATAATCGAAAGATTTACTGCTGGAATCGTCTTGGCTGGAACCGAAATAAAATCGATACGATTGGGAAAGGCAAATATCACAGAGAGTTTTTGTGAATTTAGTAATAATGAACTTTTTGCTATTAATACTTATATTGAAGAATATACTTTTGGTAATCAATTCAACCATAAAGCCAGAAGTGAACGCAAATTACTTTTGAAAAAAAAGGAACTCAAAGGTTTACTGAAAAGTGTCCAAGCAAAAGGGTTAACAATTGTTCCTTTGAAATTATTTACCAATGAAAAAGGATTAGCTAAACTACAAATTGGTCTTTGTAAAGGAAAGAAAACGTATGACAAGCGAGAATCCTTGAAAGAACAAGACACAAAAAGAGATCTTGATAGAATAAAAAAAGCGTTTTAAATTTAATTTTAAAACATAAAATCGATTCTTTGTAGTTAAAAAATTGACTGAATTTGTCAAGACAAACACAATCAATACTTAATAATGAAAACACTACTTAAAAACGCAAGAGAAATAAAAGATCTCAAAACTAGAGAAGTAGCACAAATATTAGGGATTGATCAAGCATTAATCAGCAAGTTTGAAAGCGGAACTCGTAAACCCACCAGAGATCAAGTTATTAAACTAGCTTCTTTATTAGAAATTGATTTAGAAACCATAATGATTGTATGGCTCAAAGAAAAAATTCTTCACGAAATTGGTCAAGATGAATTTGCATTAAAAGCTTTGATAGTCGCAGAGCAAGAAATTAGATCTCAAAATAAATCAACAACCATTATATTATCTGCAGCACTACAGAAAATTTTAACTGAGATAGATATATTAAAAGCAAAATTAGACACATTCCGTCAGTATGAAAGTTCTAGCATTACTACAGCGTTAGAGTTAGAATATACTTATGAGAGTAATCGCCTGGAAGGAAATACCATGACGCTTCGCGAAACGGATTTAGTGATTAATGAAGGCATAACAATTGCCGGAAAAAGCATGCGAGAACATCTAGAAGCAATTAATCATCAGGAAGCTATAACTTTTATAAAAGATTTGGCTCAAAAAAAAATATCGTTTAATGAAGCGGAGTTTTTATCCATTCATAATTTAATTTTGAGAGGAATTCTTCCTCAAGAGGCTGGACGGTATCGAAAAGTGCAGGTAATGATAAAAGGAAGTACCTACATTCCGCCTCAACCAAATGCTATTCCCAATGAAATGGAAGCGTTTTTTATTTGGTATGATGCCAATAAAAATAAGATTCATCCAATTGTTTTGGCTGCAGAACTACACGAGCGTTTAACAAAAACTCACCCATTTATTGATGGAAACGGAATAACCGCTCGATTAGTTATGAATTTAATCTTATTGCAAAATGGTTACGTAATTACAAATATAAAAGGAGATTACGAAAGTAGAATACAATACAATCAAACACTAGAAACCGCTCAAAATAAAAACAATAAAGAAGCTTTTATGCTATTTGTTGCTCAAACTCAAAAAGAAAACTTAGCTCGTTACATCGGAATTATTAGTCAATAAAAAAATGCCCAACTACTTAAAAAAAGGAATTGGGCATTTTTATTAATTTCTATCTTCTAATAAAGGAACAAATCGGAACTCTCCAAACTCATGTTTTTCAAATTGAGTTTCGTTTACTCGAATTAATAATGTCATAATTTGCACCTCTTCACCAAGTGGAATAACGAGCCTACCTCCTATTTTAAGTTGTGCCATCAAAGGTTGTGGTATAAAAGGAGCTCCAGCAGTTACAATAATACTATCAAAAGGAGCGTAACCCGGTAATCCTTTATAACCATCTCCAAATGAAATATGTTTGGGTCTAATATTTAGTTTTGGAAACAAAATAGATGTTTTCTTAAACAGCTCATTCTGTCTCTCAATACTATACACTTTTGCACCCATATTACATAAAACCGCTGTTTGATAACCTGAACCCGTGCCTATTTCTAGGACTTTATCTTCTTTTTGCACCTCTAACAATTGGGATTGAAAAGCTACGGTATAGGGATGAGAAATAGTTTGACCTGCGCCAATGGGAAATGCTTTATCCTGATAGGCATGATCCGAAAAACTTGAATCTAAGAATAAGTGTCTTGGTATTTTTTTTATCGCATCCAAAACACTTTTATCAGTAATACCTTTTTGCTCTAAAACGCTTACTAATTGATTCCGAAGTCCTTGATGTTTGGCTGTATCTTTCAAAATTAAATATTATTTTTTTGGTAAAAATAGAAGTAATAAAACCAATAAGCAAGTAGCAAATTACAGATGAATTTATTATGATTTCAATACAATTTGGTATTTTAAAAAATTGAATTTTAATTTTTATTCCTATTTTTGTAGAAAGAACATCATTATGCTAAAAATTGGAGTATTAGGTGCAGGTCACCTAGGAAAAATACATTTGCGTTTATTACAACAATCTGAAAAATATGAATTAGTGGGTTTTTACGACCCTAATCAAGAAAATGCAGAAAAAATTTCTAAAGAATTTGGTTATAAAAATTTCAGTACTATTGCCACTCTAATACATGCTGTTGATGTTATTGACATTGTAACCCCTACTCTCTCTCACTATAAATGTGCTAAAGTTGCAATTAAATCGGGTAAACATGTTTTTATAGAGAAACCCATTTCTAATACTGTTGAAGAAGCCGAGGAAATAATTGCTTTGTCAAAAGAATATAATGTAAAAGGTCAAGTTGGTCATGTGGAGCGTTTTAATCCTGCATTTTCTGCAACGAAAAACATGATTGATAACCCAATGTTTATAGAATCCCATCGTTTAGCAGAATTTAATCCTCGTGGTACCGATGTTCCCGTGGTTTTAGATTTAATGATCCATGACATTGACGCCATTTTGAGTGTGGTTCAGTCTAAAGTAAAAAAAATTAGCGCCAGCGGTGTATCCGTAATTAGTGATACTCCAGATATAGCAAACGCTCGTATTGAATTTGAAAACGGATGTGTTGCCAATTTAACGGCAAGCAGAATATCGATGAAAAACATGCGAAAATCTCGTTTTTTCCAGAAAGATGCCTACATCTCTGTTGATTTTCTAGAAAAGAAATGTGAAGTCGTAAAAATGAAAGATGCACCAGAAGTTCCTGGAGATTTTGATATGATTTTGCAAAATGCCGAAGGAGTAAAAAAACAAATCTACTTCTCTAATCCTGATGTAGAGCAAAACAATGCTATCTTGGATGAATTAGAGTCTTTTGCCGATGCAATTACAAACAATACCAGTCCCATAGTAACTTTAGAACAAGCAACTGAAGCTTTAAGAGTGGCCTATCAAATTATTGACTGTTTTGATAAATAATATTCAAAAAAAAAACTAATCATATATTATAATTTAAATAAATAATGAAAACAATAGCAGTTATTGGCGCAGGAACAATGGGAAATGGTATAGCACATACCTTTGCTCAAAGTGGTTTTACAGTTAAATTAATTGATGTATCCGAAAAATCATTGGATAAAGGAATGGCTACTATAGCTGCGAATCTGGACAGAATGGTTTCTAAAGGAACAATAACTGATGAGGACAAAGCAAAAACAATCACCAATATTATCACCTATACTGATATTAAAGATGGTGTTGTTGGAGTAGATTTAGTAGTAGAAGCGGCTACAGAAAATGTAGAACTAAAACTGAATATTTTCAAACAACTCAATGAGGCTTGTGCTCACAATACGATACTAGCCACCAACACTTCTTCTATATCTATTACTCAAATTGGAAGCGTTGTAACGCATCCTGAAAGAGTAATTGGTATGCATTTTATGAATCCAGTTCCTATTATGAAATTGGTAGAAATTATTCGTGGCTACAATACCTCTGACGAAGTAACAAAAACGATTATGGAATTGTCTGTTCAATTGGGAAAAACACCAGTTGAAGTAAACGATTATCCAGGTTTTGTTGCTAACCGAATACTAATGCCAATGATCAATGAAGCAATCGAAACTTTATACAATAAGGTTGCAGGTGTTTATGAAATTGATACGGTAATGAAGCTGGGAATGGGGCATCCTATGGGACCTTTGCAGCTAGCCGATTTTATTGGACTTGATGTTTGTTTGGCTATTTTAAATGTGATGTATGATGGTTTCAAAAACCCTAAATATGCTCCTTGTCCACTATTGGTAAATATGGTTAGAGCAGGAAAAATGGGTGTTAAATCTGGTGAAGGTTTTTACGATTATTCTGTAAATAAAAAAGCAGAAAAAATTTCAAAACAATTTATATAATTTTCATTCTTAAAGGTCAAAAGTCTTTGTATTATTGTACAGAGACTTTTGACTTTTAATTTTTAATTTCTAATGATTTATGGCTAAAATTGTTCCTTTTCAAGCAGTCAGACCTACAAGAGACAAAGTCTGCTTAGTGACTTGTCGTTCCTACGAAGAATATGTAAATGCGGAATTAGCAGCGCAATTAGACTTTAATCCATTGTCCTTTTTGCACATATTAAAACCAGCCTATACCAATCAAGAAACCGTTTCTTTTGAAAAAAGATACCGACAAGTACATCAAAAGTATCAGGAATTTAAAAATGAAATTATTTTAATTAAAGATAAAAAACCTGCTATTTATATTCATAAAATTGTAACCAAAACACATTCCTTCACAGGTATTATCGTAGGAACAAGTGTAGAGGATTATTGCAATAATGTTATAAAAAAACACGAAGATATAATTGCTTTTAGAGTGCGATTATTAAAAGAGTATATGCAACATGCAGAGTTCAATACAGAACCTGTACTAATGACGTATCCTGATAATAAAACCATTGAAAATTGGATCTTTAATTGTTGCCAAAAATTGGCTGACTTTGAGTTTTCGACAACCAAAAAAGAAATTCATTATCTATGGAAAATAGAAGACACTCTAGAAATTAATTGGTTGCAAAATATTTTCGAAAAAACGGAAAGTCTTTATATTGCTGATGGTCATCATCGTACCGAAGCCTTGAAAATGCTTTCTCAAGAAAATAAAGACATACAGAACACTTCAAAAAACCATATTTTAAGTTATTTAATTTCAGAAAATAATGTAAAAATATACGAATTCAATAGATTGATAAAAGATCTTAATGGATTGTCAAAACAGGATTTCATTAAGGCTTTAGAAAATAATTTCATTATCGAAAACAAATACCAGCAGCCTTTTCAACCGCTTGAAAAACATCATTTTGGAATGTATCTTGATTCTGAATTTTATAGTTTAATATTAAGAAAAGAGAAGGATGAAATTAATAGTTCTTTAGAATCTTTGGACACTCAAATTTTATACAAAAAAGTATTATTACCACTACTAGGAATAGAGGATTTGCGCAATGATGAAAGAATTGAGTACCTTTCAGGAAAACAATCTGTTTTAGAGGTGAAAAATAAAATTGATCAAGGAGAATTTGAAGTTGGCTTCCTTTTATTCCCTTCAAATATTGAAGAAATTAAAGCTTTGGCCCATGAAAATCAAATAATGCCTCCAAAAAGCACTTTTATAGAGCCTAAATTTAGAAGCGGTTTAGTGATTTATGAATTTTAAATTATATTAAAAAACAATATTAAAAGATCAAAAAATGGCAATAGCAGAAAACCTAGTTTCTATAAAATCTACTTTACCAAAACAAGTAACGCTGGTTGCTGTGTCAAAAACTAAACCTGTATCAGATTTAATGCAAGCTTACGAGGCTGGACAACGAATTTTTGGTGAAAACAAAATTCAAGAAATGGCCGAGAAATATCAAGAAATGCCAAAAGACATACTCTGGCATATGATTGGACATGTTCAAACCAATAAAGTTAAATTTATGGCGCCATTTGTTCATTTAATTCATGGTGTGGATAGTTTAAAATTGTTACAAGAAATTGATAAACAAGCAAAAAAGAACAACAGAATTATTGATTGTTTGTTACAAATTCACATTGCAGAAGAAGAAACTAAGTTTGGACTAAACCAAGAGGAACTAATAGCTCTTGTCTCCTCCTCTTTGTTTGAGGAAATGAAAAACATTCAAATAATAGGTGTAATGGGAATGGCAACTTTTACAGATGATAAAGCCCAAGTGAAAAAAGAATTTTCGCATTTAAAAAATATTTTTGAAAATCTACAAAGAATGAATCCTAAAAATTCTCAACTTAATACTATTTCTATGGGAATGTCTGGTGATTATCAAATGGCAATTGATTGCGGAAGCACAATGGTTCGAATAGGAAGTAGTATCTTTGGCGGAAGAAACTGATTGGTGATTTCTGATTAACTATTTTTGATTTCAGATTTTGAAAAACAAATTTTTAATCCCGAAGAATAATCACCAAACACTGATTACTAAAAACTGAATACTGAAATTTGTACGCAATACTAGACATAGAAACCACAGGAGGTCAATTTAACGAAGAAGGAATTACGGAAATCGCCATTTATAAATTTGATGGTCATGAAGTAATAGATCAATTCATTAGTTTAGTAAATCCTGAAATTCCAATACAACCCTTTGTAGTTAAACTCACTGGAATTAATAACGCCATGTTGCGCTCTGCTCCTAAATTTTTTGAAGTAGCCAAACGCATCATCGAAATAACAAACGATTGCGTTATTGTAGCCCACAACGCCTCTTTTGATTACCGAATTTTAAGAACAGAATTTAGACGATTGGGGTATGATTTTCAAGCCAGAACATTATGTACCGTAGAATTATCTAAAAAATTATTACCTGAACAACCTTCACACAGTTTAGGTAAGTTAGTTCGTGCACTGGGAATACCAATGGCAGACAGACATAGAGCCAGTGGAGATGCACTTGCAACTATTAAATTATTCAAAATACTCTTAGAAAAAGACATAGAAAAAGAAATTGTAAAAGATTTCATAAAACTAGAAGTAGAGAAAGGAATAGCTCCAAAATTACTAGATATCGTTTCAAAATTGCCAACAACAACAGGCGTTTATTACATTCATGATGTAAAGAGCAATTTAATCTATATTGGTAAAAGTAGAAATATAAAAAAGCGAATCAACCAGCATTTTACTGGAACTTCTGCTAAATGCAAAAAAATTCAAACACAAGTTTTTACGGTTACTTATGAAGAAACCGGAAGCGAATTGATTGCCTTATTGAAAGAAAGTCAAGAAATAAAAATAAACAAACCTATTTTAAACAGAGCACAGCGAAAAAGTATTTTTCAATATGCTTTGTACTCTGAAAAGGATGAGAAAGGATATCTAAACTTAAAAATACAAAAAGCAGACGGTCGCAAAAAAGAAATTACCTCTTTTGCCTCTTTGCAAGAAGCCAAAAATGCCTTGTTTAGAATTACATCCCATTATAATTTGTGTCAAAAACTTACTGGTCTCTATGAGACTAAAACAAGTTGTTTTCAATACAGCATAAAAGAATGTGATGGAGCTTGTATTGATAAGGTAAGTCCCGAAGTTTACAATGCCAGAGTAACTGAATTTATGAATAAAAACAGTTTTGAAAATCAAAACATGATTATCCAAGACAAAGGGAGAACTATTAGTGAAAGATCGGCAGTTTTAATAGAAAACGGAATCTATAAAGGATATGCTTTTTACGATTTAAACTATCAAATTAATAATATCGATATACTGAGAAATATTATTATTCCGATGCAAAATAACCGAGACACCAAGAATATTATTCAGGCACATGTTCGAAAAAATAAAACAATTAAAACTCTAAAATTCTAAACATATATTAATCAACACCTAATTTATGGAAAGAATAAAGTCAAAATTCGACACCTTCAGGCAAAGAGTAAATATTATCATATACGGAACTAATACAGCTTACGGAAGATTGTTTGATCTCGTATTACTGGGAGTAATAGTCGTAAGTGTCATCATTGTAATGTTAGAAACCGTAAAAGGATTCGATCAAAAATACCATTTCGAACTTATTGCACTAGAATGGGTAATTACTGTTTTCTTTACAATAGAGTATATTCTCCGAATTATATCACTCAAAAAACCTGTAAAATACATCTTTAGTTTTTACGGAATAATCGATTTACTGGCTACTTTGCCTATGTATTTTTCCTTATTTTTCGTAGGAACCAGTGTTTTATCTGTTTTGCGTGCCGTACGTCTTTTACGATTATTTAAAATATTAAAACATCCACAATTCTCCAATCAATCTATTAATCTAAAAGAAGCTTTGGTTGCCAGCAAAGGAAAAATACTCATTTTTATGTATTTTATGCTCATAAGTAGCGTAATTATAGGTTCACTCATGTATGTTGTAGAGGGAAAAGAAGGCGGATTTAGTAGTATTCCTATTAGTATTTATTGGACAATTGTAACATTAACAACCGTAGGTTATGGCGATATATCTCCTATAACACCTTTAGGACAATCAATTGCATCAATTGTTATGATCATGGGTTACGGAATAATTGCAGTTCCCACAGGAATTGTATCGGCAGAATTTGCCAATTATAATGCAAAAAAAGGAATTCCAAAAGCAACAAATCCTTGTCCCAATTGTGGTACTGAGGGACAAGAATATAATGCAAAATTTTGTTATCATTGTGGAGTAGCACTTTAATTTATTAACCAGAAGCCAATCCAGCTATACACTACAACTCCTCACTATTACAGAAATTTTTCTAAGGCATAAAAGGAGCTCACTCCGATCGCTCTTTTATACCAAGAAAAAAAACTGTACTACTTCCGGGGTTTTCGTTTCTATCTGGGCTAAAAAGTATGAAATATCTAATCACTATAGTCGGACCAACAGCCATCGGAAAAACTTCCTGGAGTATTATTTTGGCCAATTACTTTAATTGCGAAATACTCTCTTGCGATAGCCGACAATTTTTCAAAGAAATGAGTATTGGAACAGCTGTACCAAGCATTTCAGAATTAGCAGCAGCCAAACATCACTTTATACAAAATAAATCAGTTTTCGAAAATTATACGGTAGGCGACTATGAAAAAGAAGCCCTTTCAAAATTAGACGAATTATTTTTAACAAATGATTATGCCATTTTAGTGGGTGGATCCGGACTATATGTAGATGGCATTCTCAAAGGTTTTGATGAATTTCCAGAAATTGATACATCAGTAAGAACAGCAGTAAATTCAAATTACGAAAAATTAGGAATTGGTTATTTGCAGCAAAAACTACAAGAACTTGACCCAACATATTATGCTGTTTTAAACCTTGAAAATCCACAAACGTTACAAAATCCGCAACGCATGATGCGCTTTGTCGAGGTTTGTTTGGGTTCTGGCAAACCCTATTCTTCTTTTTTAAATCAAAAAGAAAAAACTCGAAACTTCACTCCTATTTTAATAGGTCTTGAAGCAGATAGAAAAATAATATATAACCGAATCAACCAACGGGTAGATACTATGATGAGCGAAGGACTACTAGCCGAAGCTAAAAAATTATATGCTCACAGAGATTTAAATGCACTTCAAACTGTAGGTTATAGAGAATTATTTAGTTATTTTGATCATGCTATTTCATTGGAATTTGCCATCGAAGAAATAAAGAAAAACACGAGAAGGTTTTCTAAAAGGCAATTAACTTGGTTTAAAAGAAATGAAAAAACAAAATGGTTTGATTTTGAAACTCCAATTGAAAAAGTAATTTCATATATCAATTCCATTAAACAATAATTAAATAATTAATTCTTAAAAAACTATCAATGCCAATAGCTTCAAATTTCACCTCAATATTAAGCAAAGATTGGGATATCAACTTTACACAATGTGCTCCAAACGGATATTTAAAATATACAGATTTATGTAATCTTTTACAATTAACAGCGGCAGCGCATTCTGAAACTGGAGGAATTAGTTTTACAGATATGCAAGAATTTTATCAAGCATGGGTTTTAAGCAGAATGCGTGTAGAAATCAAAAAACTACCTAAATCTGGTGATAAAGTAACGGTTACCACATGGATTAACTCTCTTGAAAATTCACGCTCTGTTCGTGCCTTAGAAATGCACTTGAATGGTGAAAAAATAATTGGCTCTGAGACATTTTGGGCTGTTTTCAATACACAAAAACGTCGTCCAGAAGCGTTAGCATTGCCCTTTGAACACTTTGACCTATATCCAGAAAAAAAAGCTACTATTCACGGGTTTTCAAAAATTAATTTGAATCATGAAAAAGAAGTTCTTTTTGAAAAAAAGGTCTTCCTATCCGATTTAGATATTGTAAACCATGTAAATAATGTAAAATATTTAGAATGGTGTATGGATTTAGTAGATGAAAATTTAATTTTAAGTCAAAAAATAGAAAGTTTTGAAATGAACTTTTTAAAAGAATTATCATTAAAAGATCATGTACTTATTCATGAAAGTATATCTCAGAGCGAAACTATTTTTAGTATCACTAAAGAAGATAAGACAAGCTTTGCGCTCCAACTAAATTGGAAGTAAGATAATAGAAAATACAGTAAATAAAAAAGGCTTCAATAAATTGAAGCCTTTTTTTATTTATTCCTTTACTTTGTTTTTAACAACTAATCTAAATCCTTCTCCGTGAATGTTTAAAATCTCAACATCTTCATCAAGTTTCAAGTATTTTCTCAACTTAGCAATATAAACATCCATACTTCTTGAAGTAAAATAGTTGTCATCTCTCCATATTTTAGTCAAAGCCAACTCTCTTGGCATTAAATCATTTTCATGAAGAATTAGCATCTTTAATAATTCATTCTCTTTAGGAGATAGTTTTATTGGTTCTTCGTTGTTAAACGTCAAGAAACGCAATTTAGAATTCAAATGGAATTTACCAATATTAAATTCAAACTGTACTTGTTCTGTTTTAACATCTGATGATTTTCTCTGAATGATTGCTTTAATTTTCATCAACAATACTTCAGAATCAAATGGTTTGTTTAAATAATCATCCGCACCTGCTTTGTATCCTTTTAAAACATCCTCTTTCATAGATTTTGCAGTCAAGAAAATAATTGGCACTTCATTATTTTTTTCTCTAATTTCCTTAGCAAGTGTATATCCGTCTTTATAAGGCATCATCACATCTAGAATACACAAGTCGAAAGCATCTTTTTTGAATTTTTCAAATCCTTCCATTCCGTTCTTAGCTAAGGTAACGTCAAAATCATTTAACATTAAATAATCTTTTAAAACTGCTCCAAAGTTAAGATCGTCTTCTACAAGAAGTATTTTTTTATTTACATTTTCCATATACTAATTTATTAGTGGTAATTTTATAATGAAGGTACTTCCTTTTCCCTTTTCACTTTCTACATAAACTTGACCATTATGGTCGTCAACTATTCTTTTTACATAGGCTAAACCTAGTCCATGTCCTTTTACATTATGAATATCTCCAGTATGTTCTCTATAAAATTTTTCAAAAATTCTTTTTTGAGCTACTTTACTCATTCCTAAACCTTTGTCTTTAATTTTAACAATGATCATATCTTTGATATTTTCTGTAAAAATTTCTATCTCAGGAATATTCGGAGAATATTTTATTGCATTTTCTAATATATTTACAATTACATTAGTAAAATGCACATCATTTACTAAAATGGTATTTCTTAAGGCATTAAAGTGACAAACAATCGTTCCTTGTCGGTCTTCTAATATTAAATTCACATGCTCAATCGCATCATTTATTACATCATGCGCATTATGAGGCTCTTTAGTAATATCAAGCTCTTTCTTTTCTAATTTTGATATGCGTAACACATTTTCAACTTGTGCATGCATTCGCTTGTTCTCATCTTTTATCATTTGAAGGTATCGAAGAACCTTTTCTTTATCATCAATAATTTTTGGATTTCTAATAGCATCCAAAGCTAAGTTTATCGTGGCGATAGGAGTTTTAAACTCATGCGTCATATTATTGATAAAATCATTCTTAATTTCAGAAATCTGACGCTGACGCACTAATTGATTTAAAGCACTAGTGTAAGCAATCAAAATAATCAATGTAAAAATGATAGAAAGTATAGTAATACTAACCAACTGTGATAGCAAAAATTTCTTTTTATAAGGAAAAGTTACTAAAAGCTGGTATTTACTATTTCCTTCATTATCTGAAAAAATAGGAATAGAATAAGTTGCGTCTTTATCGTATTTAAAATCACTTGATTTTACATTTGTTGCTAAATTATTGCTATAAATACTGAACTCAAATTTGGTGTTCACACCCGATTCTTCTAATTCCTTTTTAATCAATTTACTTAAAGTTTCTTTTGAAACTCTTTCTTGAATGGGCAAAGCTGATGCATAATCTTTATAATATATCTCGAAGGAAGCATTATCTAAAGCATCCAAATTCCCCATTTTTTCAATTCTAACATCAGGAATCAAACTTTGAGAAACGCCAGATTTATCGATAGATTTATTATTATAAACTTCAGTTACACGCTTGGAACTAAAGCTTCTAAATTTTTCGCTATCAAATTTCTTATCAAAGAACGTAGGTGAAATATTAAAATCTTCTGATGTTATACTATTAGAATATACTATCGTTTTATTAGTTTTTGGATTCTTTTGAACGTAATAAAACTCTGTTATTTCATTCTTTTTTGGAATATTACCCGTACTATCTTTATAATGATTTATCTTATCATAAAAATTATAGGCTTCTTGTTTCTGAATTTTATTAGCAACATCACTAATAACTTGCTTTACATGAAACTTAAATTGTTCATCATTGTTATTAAAAGAAGTATTAAACCAATACACCTGTACAAGAATTATCCCAATTAGGGATAAGCTCATTAGCAAAACAAGTAATCTAAAAAAAAGTTTATTCATCGTGACAAAATTAGTATTTTAACAATATATTAAATAATACATTAACCAAACATTAACACCTATCAGTGTTTTTGTGTAATCGCTAAAATTTTAAGAATTTCGTCTGCTTTTTGCTTTGCAACTTCTAATGAACTATTTTCTATAACAAAATTACTTTTTGATATGCGTTGCTCATCAGTCCATTGTGCTTTAATTCTTTTTAAAATAAGTTCTCGACTGGTTTTATCCCTTTTAATAACCCGTTCAACTCTTGTTTCTAATGGTGCTGTCACAGTGATAATTATATCACATTTTTTATAACTTCCACTTTCAAATAATATAGCAGCTTCATAAATAATATAAGAAGCTTTATTATTTTCAGTAAGCCAATTCTCAAAATGTCTTTTCACCACAGGATGAACAATTGCATTTAATTGTTCCAATTTCTCTGGCTCATTAAACACAATGGCTGCCAGTTTTTCTCTATTGAGGATTCCGTTTTCAAAAATAGCTTCTCCAAAAGTATTTTCAAGAGCGACAGTAATCTCCTTAGATTGCATCAATTTTCTAGCTTCATCATCAGCAATATAAATTGGAATACCAAAAGAATGCAAATAGTTCGCAATAGTTGTTTTTCCGCTTCCTATTCCGCCTGTTAAGCCTATAATCTTTGTCATAACTATATTTTAAAAAATAACTCAGGGAAAGCTTCTTGTGGTTTTTGTTTTAGAATAATCACTTTAAAATAGGACTTTATAAAACCTAAACCATAACCATAAAATTGGTTCCAAACCGCTATTAAAGATAAAAATCCTATTTTGATACTCTTATTTTGGTAAGAAGAAACTAAAAATAAAAGTAAAAAGTAAATAAAATAAAGCTGTAATAAATAATCAAAATTAAAAATTAAGAGTAATGCAATAGATACAAAGAATCCGATGATAAAAAGCGAAGGAAAAAAAAAGGTCAATTTATTGTATCTTGGATACCAACTGTTAAGGATCGGTCTCGCTTTTCCAAATTTATTTACTTGTACAGAGAATTTATCCCAGTCAATTCTTCTTTTGTGATAGACGTATGCGTTTGTAAAAAGTTTGGTTTCAAAACCTAAGTTCCACAAACGAATGGATAAATCGGGATCTTCACCTGGATGGATATTTCCAAAACCTTTTGAAGCATCAAAAGCTTTTTTAGACAATCCCATATTAAAACTTCTAGGTTGAAATTTACCAATTTTCTCAGAACCTCCTCTTATTCCTCCCGTGGTAAGAAAAGAGGTCATGGCAAAATTAATTGCTTTTTGAATATCCGAAAAACTATCTAACGCTTTGTCTGGACCACCAAAACAATCGACATAATTTTGTTCTAAAGCTTTATCAACTTCACTTAAGTACTCTTTTGGAATGATGCAATCAGAGTCAAAAATAATAAAGTAATCACCTCTCGCCTTTCTCATTCCGTAATTTCTTGAATCACCAGGGCCTGAATTATCCTTGTAATAATAGGAAATATCAAGACGATCACCATATTTCTGAGCTATATCCTTGCACAGCAAAGAGGATCCATCTTCTACAAGCACAATTTCAAAAATATCATCATAGGTAGAATGAGTCAAACTTTCTAAGAGCTCATCAACTTCATCAGGACGATTGTAAACAGGAATAATTAAGGAAAACAACATAAATTAGATTGGGTATTATTTTAATTTTTTGGGGCTTGAAAATTTTAACAAATATAATCTTTATCCATAAAAAAACCACCAACTATAAGTTGATGGTTTTTAAATATTTTTATGCATTTCTATACGTAACCTTGTATAGAAATAAATATAAATTATCCTATACTTTCGATGTTTACCATTTCGTTTGCATCGGCTTTGTAATCTACACCTTGAACATCAAATCCAAATAAGTTATAAAAATCTTTTCTATAACCTTCTAAATCTCCTATTTCAGATAAATTTTCTGTTACTGCCTCAACCCATAATTTAGCTATTTTTTCCTGAACATCAGCACGCATTTCTAAATCATCAACGCGAATTCTACCTTTTTCATCCACAGGAACTGGTTTTCCGGTAAATAATCTTTCTTGATATAAACGCTGAATTTGCTCGATACATCCTTCATGTATTCCTTCCTCCTTCATTATTTTGTATAACAAAGAGATGTATAATGGAATGACAGGAATTGCTGAACTTGCTTGAGTAACTAATGCTTTATTTACAGATACAAATGCTTTTCCTTCAATGTCTGCTAACTTTTCAGTGATGGCAAATGCAGTAGCTTCAAGATGATCTTTTGCGCGTCCTATGGTACCTTTTCTATAAACTGCTTCTGTCAAAGAGGGCCCAATATAAGAATAAGCAACAGTTGTAGCTCCTGGCGCTAATAAATTTTCTGCTTTTAAAGCATCAATCCACATAGACCAATCCTCACCGCCCATAACAGCAACTGTATTCTCAATATCATCACCACTACTTGGCTGAATAGATATTTCAGAAACTTTACCAGAATGAAAATCTACAGTTTTATTAGTAAATACATCACCAATTGGTTTCAAAACAGAACGGTGTAATACTCCAGTTGTAGGATTCATACGAACTGGTGAAGCAAGACTGTAAATAATCAAATCGACTTGACCTAAATCTGCTTTAATTAAATCTAGTGTTTGTCTTTTTATTTCATTAGAAAAAGCATCTCCGTTGATGCTTTTTGCATAAAGACCTGCTTTATGAGCTTCTGTTTCAAAAGCAGCAGAATTATACCAACCTGGTGAAGCTGTTTTCCCTTCAGCAGGCTCTTTTTCAAAAAATACACCAATAGTTGCGGCGTCGCTACCAAAAGCACTTGTAATTCTAGAAGCCAGACCAAAACCAGTCGAGGCACCAATTACTAAAACTTTTTTCGCGCCATTAATAGCTCCTTTTGATTTTATATATTCTATCTGATTTTTAACATTTTGAGCGCATCCCTCTGGGTGAGATGTCGTACAAATAAAGCCTCTCATTCTAGGTTCTATAATCATATTGGGTAATTCTTTAAATTTAATATTTTGTATTTTTTTTATAAGCTTCCGCCAAATGTTCCAAAAGGAAACAAATATAAAGGAAAATATTAGTTAAGCAATGCTTTTGCATGATTTAAGGCTGACTCAGAAACAACAGTACCAGATAACATTTGTGCAATCTCTACTATTCGTTGATCTTGGTTTAATAACTTTAATTCTGATTGTGTATCCTCTCCAACTGTTGCTTTTGAAACTTTAAAATGCGCCTCTCCTTTAGCAGCGATTTGAGGCAAGTGAGTAATTGCAAATATTTGCATTTCACGACTCATTTCCTTCATGATTTCTCCCATTCTAATAGCAATTTCACCAGAAACACCGGTATCAATTTCATCAAATATTAATGTTGGTAGTTTTGAATATTGAGCCAATATTGCTTTTACCGCCAACATAATTCGAGACATTTCTCCTCCTGAAGCTACTTTTTTCAGCAAACCAAAATCAGTTCCTTTATTAGCAGAAAATAAGAACTCTAGTTCGTCTTTACCATTACTAAAGTAATTCTCACTTCCTGTTATATCAATTTTAAAACTTACGTTAGGCATTCCCAAAGTTTCTAAAATAGTAATTAATTTTTGAGATAAAACAGGAATAGATTTTTCTCTATTGGAATGAATTTTATCTGCCAATTCGTCGAGTTCAACTCTTTTAGAATCAATTGATTTGTTCAACATAGTAATTTCTTCTTCCATGTTTCCTAATTCAAGAACAGCGTTTTCTAAATTAAGCTGAATATCAAGCAATTCCCCAACCGTAGAGACTTGATGTTTCTTTTGAAGGTTGAAAATTACCTGCAATTTTTGACTAATTAAGTCCAATTGTTCTGGATCATTTATTAGTTTTTCTGAAAAGCGATTCATCTCTTGAGAAATATCATCAAACTCTATAGTTAAACTTGAAACTCTTTCCAGTAATGCGCTGTAATCAGTTGAAAAACTGCCTATTTTTTGTAACGAAATTTTTATTTCATTCAAATTATTTCGAACCCCAATTTGTTCTTCATTAGCAATTGCTAATGCTTTATCAAGTGATTCTTTAATAATTTCAACATTATTTAATTTTTCAAAATCTGCTTCTAATGTTTCTTGTTCACCTACTTTCAATTTTGCTGTAACCAATTCGTCTAACAAAAAAGTATTGTATTCCTGCTCTTTTTTAGATTCACTTTGTCTTTTTAAAATAGAATTTAATTTAGACTGATCGGATTTAAAAGTTTTTAAAAGCAATTGATACTCTATAATTGTCTCTTTGTTATTAGCAATAGCGTCAATTATTTTGAATTGAACATTTTCATCAGAAAGTTCTTGAGTTTGTTGCTGCGAATGAATATCTATCAAAAACATGCTTAATTCCTGAAGCTCTTGAAGATTCACAGGACTATCATTAATAAAAGCTCTAGATTTACCAGAAGGAAGAATTTCGCGTCTAATTATAGTTTCCTCTTCGTAATCTAAATCATTGGCTTCAAAAAAAGGTTTCAAATTATATTTAGCTATTTCAAAATGGGCTTCAATAATACATTTTTCTTCTTTATTTTTTAAGGAAGTAAGATCAGCTCTTTTTCCTAAAACGAGACCAATAGCACCTAAAATTATTGATTTACCAGCACCCGTTTCACCAGTAATAGTAGAGAAACCTCTAGAAAAATCAATAGTTAATTTTTCTATTAAAGCATAGTTTTTTATCGAAAGTGAACTTATCATTTATAGTTGTTTATTAGAAATGCGGAACAAGGTTTTAACTAAAATTTGAAAAACAAATTAATATTTTATCAGAGACCACTTGCTCATATTCAAAGGAGAAATTTTATTTAGGTTCTCTGTTAAGTCTGAAACCGTAATACTGGGTCCGCCAGAGAATATAGAAACGATTTCATCCGATTTTGCATCAAAAAATACTCGTGTTAAAAAAGCATTAGGTCTTGAAGCATTTAACTTAGAAAGATTATTTATCGAATTTTTAATTTTCTCTTTAGCTGTTTTTAGATCTGTACTCATCAAATCTAAACCAACGTGATAATCAAAGGTAGTTTGCCTGATTTGTTTGAATGTTGGTGATAAAAGATCATTTATCAAAAAATAACGCGTTTGATTTCCGTCTGCTTGACTCCATCCTTTTGATCCACCTTGTAAAGCAACATTTGAAATATTTTGTGCTATTTCAAAATTAGGATCACCTGATTCTAAAACAAAAGTATCCGCATCCATACCAATAATAATATAGCTATAAAAAGCTAAAACAGAAACTAAATTAGAATCAAAACTGGTTGGATTGAATATTAAATTTTCAAATTCAGTATATCTAAAATTAAAGTCTTTATCATTATAATTTAAAATCGGCGAGGAATAAGAGGAATTGTAAATAGGTCTGGAAGATTGCACCTGAATAGTTGCTGAAAATTGATCTAAGCTATTAGAGGAAATAGTAATGTACATCGAGCAATTTATTTTCTCATTTTGCTTAACCGCAACACCAGTCCAATCTGTTTTATTGACAAATTCATTTATTGAAGTCTCTAAGGTTTTAAAAACTTGCTGATTCGTAACACTCAAACGTTGTGCATCAACAGTAACAGTACAGTTCAGTTGTTGTGCTTGGGCAAAACCAAGAATAAAAAGTAGTAAAAAAGTAAATATTTTATTCATTTCTAGTTTTTTATTTTTGTCTAAATCGAAGCTGCGAAAAAGAAGTATTTGTTATTCCCTATCAAGAATATTAAAATGAGCTATTATTTTGTTCAAAATATCATCGGCAACGGCTTCTTTTGATTTCAATTCCATTGGCTCAATATTAAAATCTTTATCAATAAAAGTAACTTTATTTGTTGATTTACCAAAACCAGCACCATCATCTTGTAAAGAATTCAATACAATCAAATCTAAGTTTTTTTTCTTGATTTTTAACTTTGCATTTTCTATTTCATTTTCTGTCTCTAGTGCAAAACCAATTAAATATTGATTTTTCTTTTGATCTCCTAGCGAGGCTAAAATATCTTTTGTCTTTTCCAATTCAATAACAAAACTATCGGCAGCCTTTTTTATTTTTTGTAACGCAACGTTTTTTGGTTTGTAATCCGCCACAGCAGCTGCAGCAATAGCAACATCAACATCAGGATAAAATTTGTGACAAGCTTCATACATCTCTTCAGCGGTAACAACTTCAACCAACTGGATGGATGAATTTACAACCTTACAATGAGTAGGTCCAGATATTAATACTACTTGTGCGCCTAAATTCGCAGCACTATTTGCTATATCAAAACCCATCTTACCGGAAGAGTGATTCCCAATAAAACGAACAGGATCTATTGCTTCATAAGTTGGACCCGCAGTTACCAAAATGGTTTTCCCTTTAAGCGGCAATTTATTATTTAAGTCAAGTTCTATAAAATGAATTATAGTTTCTGGTTCTGCCATTCTTCCTTCTCCAGATAAACCACTTGCCAATTCGCCAGACTCCGCTGGAATTATAATATTTCCAAATTGGTAAAGCCTTGCAAAATTAGCAATAGTAGAAGGATGCTTGTACATATCAAGATCCATTGCTGGCGCAAAATATACGGGACATTTAGCAGATAAATAAGTAGCAAGCAAAAGGTTGTCGCAAGTCCCATTTACCATTTTAGATAACGTATTGGCTGTTGCAGGCGCAACAATCATCAAATCAGCCCAAAGTGCTAATTCAACATGATTATTCCATTTTTCGTTCTCCTCATCTTGATTGTAAAAACTAGAAAAAACAGGATTTTTAGATAACGTAGATAACGTAAGTGGAGTTATAAAATCCTTAGAAGCAGGTGTCATTATCACTTGGACATGTGCACCTGCTTTTATGAAAAGTCGTACTAATGAAGCTGTTTTATAGGCTGCAATTCCACCAGAAATACCTAGTAAAATTTTCTTACCGTTTAAAACTGACATCGTACTATTATTTATTAGAATCTCTGTGATAGATTTTACCATCTAACCATTCTTGAACTGCTAAAGCATGTGGTTTTGGTAATTTTTCGTAAAATTTAGAAACCTCAATTTGTTCTTTATTTTCAAAAACTTCTTCAAGACTGTCATTATATGTAGCAAATTCTTCTAATTTCTCTGTCAATTCTTTTTTGATTTCAGAGTTAATTTGATTTGCTCTTTTAGCCATAATGGTTATTGCTTCATACACATTACCAGTAGGTTCCTCAATAACACTTTTGTTGTAAGTTATTGTATTTACTGGAGCATTCGTCTTTTTTAAATCCATGACTTTATTTATTTAGTAAATTTTTGTAAATCTTTTTCAATTCTCGCTAACATTTCAGTAGCAAGTTTTTTGTATTTTGTTTCAGCATTAAATTTAATCAAATTTGAATGTGCCGCTTTAGCAACAAGTAGTCTTTCTTCCATTTTAGAAGGAATACTATTAATCGCTAGTTGATAAGCAGAATCAAACTTATAAAACAATGCATCTTCTTTAAAAGGTGTTCCTGGATAATCAGAAACAAAGTTATCTAAAGCAACAATAGCCGATTTATAATCTGAAATTGTATTGTATCCTTTAGCGTTTTCGTAAACCTTTTTTTCTGTTTTTTCACTAAGCACTTTTACAGTACTATTTGCTTCCGCTAAATATTGTGAATTAGGATAATTATCAATAAACATTTGTAATTTATCCAAAGCTTTATTAGTACTCGTTTGATCTAAACTATAAACGGGAGATAACATCGCATAACTCTTTGCACCTAAAAAAGCTGCTTCTTGCAATTTTTCACTTCTAGGATATCCTGAAACGAAACTTTCAAATTGGTATCCTGCTAAATAATATTGTTTAGTTTTATAATAAGACTGAGCAAACATGTAAAATAATTTTTCAGCTTGCGGTTTTCCTCTGTAAGCTGGAGCAATTTGTTCGAAAATTCGAATTGCTTTAGTATATTTACCTGAATCATATAATTTAGTTGCCATTTCAAACTTTACAGCAACATCTTCGGATTTTAATGCTTTTTGATACTCATTACAAGAACTAAAAATAGCAACAAGAAGCAATAGAGATATTATTTTTTTCATTTTTTTACTTTTTTCATGATTTCTTGATTGAAACAACCTACGAAATCATACCGAAGTTTCGGTGGCAAATTTAGTTATTAATTTAGCGACTTCAAAATATATTTTTCGTTTAAAAAAACAGTCTTTATTTAAACTTATTTATTGATTTTTTTAACAAATTCATGCAGTCTTTCCGATAAAGAATGATCTACTTGCACAAGTGGTAAACGCACAGTGTTCTCTGAAATTCCCAATGACAGGAAGACTTCTTTAATACCGGCAGGATTTCCTTGTTCAAAAATCATATCAATAGAATCCGATAATAGATATTGATATTTAAAAGCCTCATCTACTTTTTTATTCAGTCCTAAACGAATCATTTCAGAAAATTCTTTTGGAAAACCCTGACCAATTACAGAAATAACTCCTGAACCTCCAGCTAAAACCATTGGTAAAGCAATCATATCATCTCCTGAAATTACAAGAAAATCTTTAGGTTTATCTTTTAAGATTCGCATGGCTTGAACAATGTCTCCTGCTGCTTCTTTTATACCAATTACATTTTTGAAATCATTAGCCAAGCGCAATACAGTTGAAGGAAGCATATTACTGGCTGTTCTTCCTGGCACATTATATAAAATAACAGGAATTGGAGATGCCTCTGCAACCGCTTTAAAATGTTGATAAATTCCTTCTTGAGTAGGTTTGTTATAATAAGGAGAAACGGAAAGTATGGCTGCAAATGCTGATAAATCTCTCGTTTTTAGCTCTTCTACCACTTTCATTGTGTTGTTTCCGCCAACGCCTAAAACTAATGGTAAAGTTCCCTTATTAGCTTCGATTACTGTACGAATCACTAATTCTTTTTCTTCTACTGATAACGTAGCATTTTCTGCGGTAGTACCCAAAACTACCAGATATTCAATTCCTCCGTCAATTGAATATTTTACAATTCTTTTTAGAGCTTCTGTGTCTACTGAAAAATCGAGTTTAAAGGGCGTTACAAGAGCTACACCAGTTCCTATTAATGATTGCATATTAGTCTTATATTTTATTTAATAATTTTAAATACTTAAATAACTCCTTTACAAAAATATCATAATCTGTAAGAGTTGTGTTGATCATAAAATGATTCAATCGTTGATCAATTGTTGCAAAACCAACTTTAAATTCGGCTTTTGATTGTTTTGTAATTTGCAATAAAATTGCTCTTTCTACCTCGTAAAAACTGATCAATAGATCCGTTTTTTCATTTATAAATTCACTAACAACTGGATCGACAATTTTTCCGTTCCACGAAATCGCACTGGACCCAAAGGTAGGATAGGTTTCTATTTCTGTTTTATTAATCGTATCGCAATACATGATTATTTTAATATTTTTAGACAAAAAACCATTACTAATCAAATCCTTAACAAGACTTTTTGTTTCAGAAAAATTAGTTTTATCAATCAATAAACCTACTTTTTGAATTCTATTATCAGAGAAAATAGCAATTGTATTTTCCAAGTTATTTTTAAATGTTTTTTTTACAATAAAATCCTTTATATATTTTAAAAACATATTACTTTTACTTGGTTACAAAATTAATTAATTAAGTTGCATTTAAATGGTAAATCTAAAAAAGTATAATGACGTTTCTAAACTTTTTGTTATATTCTTAACATTATTTTTAGTCACATCGTGTAGTAAACAAAATTATCAAGTCACTAAGATTGTTGGTAAACAATTTCCTATTACTGAGAAGGAAAATCAAGTTGCTGAAATTGAGAATTTTATAAAACCATACAGAGAACATATTAATAAGGATTTAGACAGTATTCTTGCTTACTGCCCAGTAACACTTGATAAAAGCGGAAAATGGCAATCTACTATTGGTAATCTTATGGCAGATGTTTCTTTAATGCGTGGGAATCTTGTATTTGAAGCAAGAGAAAACAAAAAAATAGATATTTGCTTGCTAAATAGTGGCGGTGTTCGTTCTATACTTCCAAAAGGGAATGTAACCGCTAGAAATGCTTTTGAGATTATGCCGTTTGAAAACAGTATGGTTGTAATTGCTTTAAAAGGAGAGCAAATCAATGAAATGGTTGATTTCTTTATCGCTGATAAAAAGCCACATCCTCTTTCTGGAATAACATTTACAATTGATAAAAACAATCAGTCTAAAAATATATTAGTCCAAGGAAAACCACTTCAAAAAGAGACTATTTATTATGTAGGAACAAATGATTATTTATCTGATGGTGGCGATAATATGAATTTCTTTAAAAAAGCAGTTCAGAAATTTTATTTAGATTACAAGTTACGAGACATACTTATTGACTATTTTAAGCAAGTAGATACCATTCCAGTAATTACTGATGTTAGAATAACTGTTGAATAGATAAAAGAAGTCTGAAAGAAAGATATTCTTTAGAAACGTTACCCCCTAGCCCCGATTGAAGCGGCATCCCACGCTTTTTAGCGTGGATACAGCGTAAAGCGGGAAAAAGCTCCTGATTGTTATTTGCCTTATACTGGCGATCACTAAAAATACATAAAATGAAAAGAAGAGAATTTATAGAAAAAACAGCTGCAACTTCAGCTTTATTGAGTTTAGGACTTTCCTTAAGTAGTTTTGAAACCGCAAAGACCAAACACCTTACCATTTTACATACCAATGATGTACACAGTTATATTGATCCATTTCCGGCAAATCATCCCAGAAATGCAAATATGGGAGGTGTAGCCCGCAGAGCAGCATTGATAGAAACAATTAGAAAAGAAAATCCAAACGTACTGCTTCTTGATGCAGGAGATATTTTTCAGGGAACTCCTTATTTTAACTATTATGGAGGAGAATTAGAATTTAAACTAATGAGCATGATGAAATATGATGCCTCTGCTATAGGAAACCATGATTTTGATAACGGTTTACAAGGTTTATACGCTCAACTTCCGCATGCTACCTTCGATTTTATATCGGCTAATTACGATTTTAAAAATACGGTTATGAATGGGTTTGTAAAACCTTATAAAGTTTTTGATAAAAACGGAATAAAAGTGGGTGTTTTTGGATTGGGAGTTGAATTACAAGGTTTGGTTGATAAAAAAATGTACGGAGAAACAGTTTACAATGATCCTGTAGAAACTGCTCAAGATATGGTTCGTATATTAAAAAAAGAACTGAAATGCGATTTGGTTATCTGTTTGTCTCACATTGGTTACAGTTATAAAAATGAACCTAATAAAATATGTGATTTAAAATTAGCTACTTTAACAAAAGATATTGACATGATAATTGGTGGACATACGCACACCTTTCTAGATAAACCAACTATTGTGAAAAATATTGAGGACAAAGACGTACTAGTAAACCAAGTAGGATGTTACGGAATTAATCTTGGAAGAATTGATGTGTTTTTTGATTCGGACAAAAATAAAACACACCAAGGAAGATCAATCGTGGTTTAACTAATGTTTTTCATAGCATTCGTTTCTGCATCTATAACAAAGCGATAGAAAACATAATAAACACCCGCATTTAGCAACATCGCCAATGGTCTAAACACGATTGGCGCTAAATTAGATAAATAATATTTTTCTATAAAAACAATAAAATATTGTGTCAGAGACAATAATCCAAAAATAAACAACCAAGCATTTTTTTTGTTAGGATCCATTAGATATTCTGATAAAGCGAGACCTCCAATTACAGATATTAGTATGTTTTGAAACACTAGTAGAACGTAACTTTTGGTGTCGATACCATTAGAAATTAACAAGAGATAGAAAAAAATAAATACAAAAGGGATTATAGCAATAAAAAAAGGAATGTAATCTTTGAGTTTAATTAATTGAATAACATAATAAATTAAAAGGATTCTGTGCACTAAGAAAACGAGTAGACCTAAAAACAATAAATATTGAGTATTGGGTATAAACAAAACATTAGTAATTAAGGAAAGAAAGAGAACTATAAAAAAGAGCCAATTTCGTTTTTTAGACATGTTCCAATAAAGAAACATAATCCCAATTGACAATAATGGTTTAAAAAAAAACAACAAGCCTTTATCAAAAAAGAATTCTATCACTACTTCAATTATCACTATGATAAAAAAAAGTAAAGACAAGCTTTTTCCAATCCTATTTTCATGTTTAAGAGTAAACATAATAATTTGTTTTTTTTCAATTTATAAAATACACCAATTTACCATTAACCACTCATAAAGAGCGACTTAGAGTAAATAAGTTTAATTTAATAATAAATGTACAAATTATTATTCTACTAATTTCATAAATTCAATTTCTGAAATAATCGGAATATTGAGTTTACTAGCTTTCTCCAGTTTTGCTGGTCCCATATTTTCTCCAGCAACCACATAATCCGTTTTGGTAGAAATAGAGCTTCCCACTTTTCCTCCGTTATCTTCAATTGCTTTCTTTAAGTCATCCCGTGAGAATTTTTCAAAAACACCAGAAACTACAAAGGTTTTATTTGCAAGTTTATTGGTCGCATTTAGATTTATTTTCTCTATAATTTCAAACTGAATTCCATAATTTTTCAATCGCTCTATAATAATTTTATTTTCAGCATTATCAAAAAATTCAATTACACTTTTTGCTATACGTTCGCCTATTTCGTCTACTAAAATCAAATCTGGTAAAGTTGCATTCCTTAAAGCATCAATAGACTTGTAGTGTTTTGCTAATTTTTTAGCTACAGTTTCACCCACAAAACGAATTCCCAAAGCAAATAATACACTTTCAAATGGTATATTTTTTGAATTTTGAACACCTTTAACCAAATTTTCTGCAGATTTCTGAGCCATTCTTTCTAAAGGAAGAATTTGATCCACTGTTAATTCATACAAATCAGCATAATTATGAACCAAGCCGTTATTGAATAATAGAGCAACGGTTTCACCACCTAGTCCTTCAATATCCATTGCTTTCCTAGAAATATAATGTTGAATTCTGCCAATAATTTGCGGAGGGCAACCATAAAAATTAGGACAGTAATGATTAGCCTCACCATCATTGCGAACCAATAAAGTTTCACATTCAGGACAATGCGTAATGTATTTTGTGCGTTCTGAATTCTGTGGTCTTTTATTTAAATCTACTTCAATTATTTTAGGTATAATTTCACCTCCTTTTTCTACAAAAACAGTATCATCAACTCTGATATCGAGTTTTTCAATTTGATCAGCATTATGTAAAGAAGCTCTTTTTACAATGGTTCCTGCTAATTGTACAGGCTCTAGATTAGCAACGGGAGTTATTGCTCCTGTGCGTCCTACTTGATAAGAAATTGAATTTAATTTTGTAGAAACCTGTTCTGATTTGAACTTATAAGCAATTGCCCAACGTGGTGATTTAGCCGTAAAACCCAATTCATCTTGGTAATGAAAAGAATTAACCTTTACCACTACTCCATCCGTTTCATAAGGAAGATTGTGTCTATGTGTATCCCAATAATCAATAAATTCAAAAACCTCCTGTAAATTTCGAGCTAATTTAGCTTCTTTAGGCGCTTTGAACCCCCAGTTTCTAGCGACTTCTAGTCCTTCAAATTGAGATTTAAAAGGAAGATTGTTACCTACTAAAAAATACAACAAACAATCCAACGGACGTTTTGCTACTTCGGCACTATCTTGTAATTTTAAACTTCCTGAAGCTGTATTTCTAGGATTAGAATAAGGTGTTTCACCTATTTCAATCAATTCCTGATTCATTTTTTCGAACCCAGCAAATGGCAAAATAATCTCTCCACGAACATCAAACTTTTCAGGGAAATTTCCTTTCAGTTTTAATGGAACTGATTTTATAGTTTTAATATTATTGGTAACATCATCACCTTGAAAACCATCTCCGCGAGTTACCGCACGTTTTAGAATTCCATTTTCATAAGTAATACTAATTGATGCGCCGTCGTATTTTAATTCACACGTATATTCTAAAGGAACGTCTCCTAATACTTTTTGAATTCGTTTTTCCCAATCTAATAATTCTTCTTTAGAATAGGAATTATCAAGAGAATACATGCGTTGTTGATGCGCAACTGTTTGAAAGTTTTTGGTTATAGCACCACCTACTCTTTGTGTTGGAGAATTTTCATCAAAGTATTCAGGATACTGATTTTCAAGTCCTTGAAGTTGTTTTAATTTCAAGTCAAAATCATAATCAGAAATTAATGCTTCATCTAACACATAGTAATTATAATTGTGTTGATTTAATTCCTCTCTGAGAGTCTGAATTGTATTTTGGATGTCCATATAAAATAAAAATTGGCTATTTTAGTTTCTGTAAAAGCGTACTAAAATAACCAATTTAAAAATAAAAACACTAAAATTACGACTCAATAATCGAATTTATTTGTTTGTACAAAAGTCCATCACTCAAAAATGCACCTTGCTGAATCAATGCAAAAAGAGAAGTGTTTCGATCTTCTGTAAATTCTTTCTTTCCTATTTTCATTTCAATAGTATCGGTAAACATATTGTCGCTTAACCACTGCAATCCTTCTTTAGTTAAAAAGTCAGTCTCGGGAACCAAAGACTTCAACACGATAGATTGTACGTGGGTATCAAAACATTGAAAAAGAAAAATATGATTTTTAGAAAAATGCTCTAAAAATTCTGCTTTTGTAAGAACGCCTTCCCAAACCAAATCAGAAAAAACATCTAATTCTTGTTCAGCCACTTCTGGTTTTTCTTTTTTAATGGTATCCCATTCTGCTTTATCAATAGTTTGCGTCGCTAGGAAAGTACTAAATTCCTGATTTAGTTCCTCAAATTGTTCTTTAGTTAATCTGGAGTATTTCATAATAGTAAATTTTGCCGCTAAGGCATTAAAGCGCGAAGCAATTTTTTATGACTTGTAATTATAATCACTTTTTCACGAAATTGAAAAGAATTTTAGAATGGTGTTGAAATAAAATTATTTTCAAGAAAAAAAATCAATTTCTTCGGTATTTCTTGAGGTAATTAAAACAAAAAAAATCCCGACTTTCATCGGGATTTAGATATCTAAATATAGAAATTATGCTTTTTCAGCAACAATTTCATAATCCAATTCAACGATTACATCTCTATGTAAACGAACGTTAGCAGTATATTTACCAGTACGTTTAACGATTCCGCTAGTGATGAATTTTCTATCGATTGTTTGTCCACCTTTAGCTAAAGCTGCAGCGATATCAATATTCGTGATTGAACCGAATAATTTTTCACCATCTGCTTTTGCGAAGATTTTAATTTCGATAGCTTTTAAAGCTTCTGCTAATGCTTTTGCATCTGCAACTACTTTAGCTTCTTTGTGCGCTCTTTGTTTTAGGTTTTCAGCCAATACTTTCTTTGCAGAAGAAGTAGCTAAATGTGCTTGACCAGTTGGGATCAAAAAGTTACGACCGTAACCATTTTTTACCGTAACGATATCATCTTTAAATCCTAAATTCTGAACGTCTTGTCTTAAAATAAGTTCCATGTTGTTGTCCTTGTATTATAGAAGTTAGGTTTCATATTTCAGAAAACCAACAAACTTTGTTAAATATTATTTTAGTAAATCCGCCACGTATGGCATTAAAGCTAAGTGACGAGCTCTTTTTACAGCAACTGAAACTTTTCTTTGGTATTTTAATGAAGTTCCAGTTAAACGACGTGGAAGAATTTTTCCTTGTTCGTTTACGAATTTCAATAAGAAATCAGCATCTTTATAATCAATATATTTGATACCTGATTTTTTGAAACGACAATACTTTTTTTGTTTGTTTGTCTCTATATTCAAAGGCGTAAGATATCTAATATCTCCGTCTTTTTTTCCTGAAGCCGATTGTTGTAGTGTAGCCATGATTACGCTTTTGTTGCTTTTAATTTAGTTCTTCTTCTTTCCGCCCAAGAAATTGCGTGTTTGTCTAAACTTACAGTTAAGAAACGCATAATTCTTTCGTCACGTCTAAATTCAGTTTCAAAAGCAATAAGAACTTCTCCTGGTACTTTGAATTCGAATAAATGGTAAAAACCAGATTTTTTGTTTTGAATTTCGTAAGCCATTTTTTTAAGACCCCAATCTTCTTTCGATACCATTTCTGCTCCTCTACTAGTAAGAAAATCTTCAAATTTGCTTACTGTTTCCTTTACCTGTGTGTCAGATAAAACGGGATTTAAAATGAAAACAGTTTCATAATGATTCATAAAAATATATTTATATGTTATTTTGGGTGCAAAAGTAATCAATATTTTTAAACAAACAAGTCTTAACTCCTTTTATTCGACGAATGACTAAAAAAAAGGAAATTCACTTGGTTTTTTTCAAATAAAAAAAGTATGTTTACGTAGCCAAATCTAAAAATTCATTATTTATGAAACTAAACTGTGTCGTAGTGGATGATAGTTCTATCCAGAGAATGATAATAGCTAAGTTAGTTAATAATCATCAAAATTTGAACTTAATAGGCGACTTCTCTAATGCTATTGAAGCGAAGAATTGTATGGCTATACATAACGTTGACTTGATTTTTCTTGATATTGAGATGCCTGTTATTAGTGGCTTTGATTTTCTTGATGGTTTAAAAGTAAAACCTCAAATTATCTTTATCACTTCTAAGGCTGAATATGCTATGAAAGCTTTTGATTATGATGCAACAGATTACCTTCAAAAGCCTATTGCCATTGATCGTTTTAATTCGTCAGTAAAAAGAGCTATTGATTCTCACTTATTAAAAAAAGACAATAAAGAGGAAGAAGGAGAACATATATTTATTAAAAGTAATTTAAAAAAATTAAAAATTTTCACTTCTAAAATTAAGTGGATTGAAGCTTTTGGTGATTACGTTAGAGTTGTAACCGAAGACGATAGCAATCTAGTCCTTTCGACGATGAAATCTTTTGAGAATGATTTATCAAAAGAAAAATTTGTCAGAGTACATAAGTCTTACATCATCAATATTGATAAAGTAGAGCGTTTTAATAGCAAGTATGCCGAAATTGGAATGACTAAAATACCTTTAAGTAGACACAAGAAAGAAGACTTAGTCAAAGCGCTTTCATTCTCTTAAAAGACTTTGACCAATAGTAATTAATTATAAATCCCCCATTTTTTTTAATTAAAAAATGGGGGATTTTATTTATAAGTCATCAATAATTTTTAATAGTAGTAATATCAAATAATCTTTTTTAGTAAAAGTCAACATTCAGCATTACTTTTATAGCCCTATATTGAGCAACCGCTTCAAAACTATTCAACATTTTCTGAATAGTAATTTTTGTAGCACCTATAGAAGTATTTTGAGGTATTTTAATAATAATGGTACGAATGTATTCATTTCTAATTCTGCTTATAAGTGGCTCTTCTGGGCCTAAAACAGGCATATTCAAATTTTGACTCATTACTTGATACAACCACATTGCACCTTCTTTTAATTTGTCATAATCCCTTTGTTTCAATGTTAATTTGATGATCCTAAAATACGGTGGATATTTATAAATTTGTCGGTCATAAAGCTGCTCTTTATACATTCCTACATAATCATTATTTGCCACTTGTTGTATCGTATTATGATTCGGATTGTAAGTTTGTATAATAACTTTACCTTGTTTTTCAGCTCTTCCTGCTCTTCCTGCAACCTGTGTTAACATTTGAAAACTTCTCTCAAAAGCTCTAAAATCCGGATGGTATAACATATTATCAGCATTCATAACTCCTACCAAACTTACATTATCAAAATCCAATCCTTTAGCTAGCATTTGCGTACCTACTAAAATATCTATTTCTCTATTCTTGAAACTATCAATAATTTTTTCGAAACCAAACTTTCCCCTAGTCGTATCTTGATCCATTCTCCCTATTTTTGAACTTGGAAAAATAGAAAGTAATTCTTGCTCTATTTGTTCGGTTCCAAAACCTTTAGTGGTCAAATCTATACTGGAACAGGCATGACAATTCGTTGGTTTTGCCATCGTATAACCGCAATAATGGCATCGCAATTGATTTTTATGTTTGTGATACGTTAAACTGACATCACATTGTTGACACTGCGGAACGTGTCCGCAAGTAATACACTCTACAATGGGCGAATAGCCTCTTCTGTTTTGAAATAAAATAACTTGTTCGCCTAATGACAAAGCAGTTGTAATTTCAGCAATTAAAACATCGCTGAAATGCCCAGTCATTTTCTTTCGGAAATATTTATCTTTAAGATCTACTAATTCAATAATAGGCATCATAACATTTCCGTATCGTTTTGACACTTCTACTAAACCAAATTTTTCAGATGTAGCATTAAAATAGGTTTCTAAACTAGGCGTCGCTGAACCCAATAAAACTTTTGCTTTGTGCGAATGAGCCAATACTATTGCTGCATCACGCGCATGATAACGAGGCGCAGGATCAACTTGCTTGAAAGTTTGCTCGTGCTCCTCATCAACAATTATAAATCCTAAATTATCAAATGGTAAGAATAAAGCAGACCTTGCTCCTATTACTACTTGTGCTTTTTCAGAATTTTGCAATACTTGATTCCAAACTTCGATGCGTTCATTGTTATTGTATTTCGAATGGAAAACAGCTACTTTGTTTCCAAAATAAGCTCTTAATCGACCTACTAATTGTGTTGTCAAAGCAATTTCTGGTAATAAATACAAGATTTGTTTTCCGCTTGCTAGATATTCTTCAATAAGTTTAATGTAGATTTCAGTTTTTCCACTGGAAGTAACACCATGAAGTAAGCAAACCTCTTTTTGAATAAAACTATCTTTTATAGCAACAAAGGCATTTTGCTGTGCCTCACTTAATTCTAATTCTTTTTCGTTTATCTTGCCTTTAAAATTTACTCTGTCTTCCTGCAAAAAATAATCTTCAAAAATCTCCTTTTCTATCAGAGCTTTAACAATTGCAGAAGAAGAATTAGCCTCTTCTACTAGTTTTTTGACTGTTATAGGTTTTTTTTCGGTTGCGCTTAATTGAAAATAACGCATTACGATTTCCTTTTGCTTATTAGCACTTTTAAGGATTTCAAGCAATTCACTTAAACCTTGATTAGAATCATATTTAGGATGCAAACGAATGTACCGAACGAGCTTAGGTTTGTAGCTTTCTTGTATTTCTTCGTGAATAATTAAGATATTCTTATCTATTAATTTTTGAATAACAGGAAAAATATTTTTCTTGTTTAATATTGCAATAATATCTTGAACTTTTAATGAATTTTGCTGCTGTAAAGCTTCATAAATTAGAAACTCATCATCAGAAAGCAGACTAGTATCGACAAAAAGATCCGTTTTTTGAGAAATAAGGGTTTCACTTTCTAGTAAAAGCGCACTAGGCATTGCCCCTCTATAAACATCTCCAATAGCGCACATATAATAAGAAGCAATCCATTGCCAATGGGCTATTTGAATTGGAGTAACTATAGGTCTTTCATCTAAAATTTGATGAATCTCTTTCGCTTCGTATAACGCAGGTTTGTTTTGATGAATTTCAATAACTAAAGCCGTATATATTTTACTTTTTCCAAAAGGAACGGCGACCCTCATTCCTATTTTAATGTAATGAAACTCTGTTTCAGAAACACTATAAGTAAATGTTTTAGCCAAGGAAAGTGGCAAAATGACCTCTACAAAATACATCTATAATTAATTATGAGTTATGAATTGAGTTATGAATTGAATCTTTACTCTAAACTCATAACTCACAATTTAAATTTATTTTACTCTTTGCCAAGTTTGCGTTCTTCCAAATAAAGAAAGACCAATATAACCACGCACTTTTAATTTATCATTTCCTTCTAAGGCTAAAAAGCATTTGTAAGTCTTTCCAGAAACAGGATCTAGAATTTTTCCTGAATTGTATTCGCTACCATCTTTTGACAAACCTTTTATAATTAAAAGTCCCATTACAGGCTTGTTTTTATCTTCGCCCGTACAATTAGTACATAAGTTTTTTTTCTTGTCTGCATCTAAAATATCTACAACTTTACCGTAAACTTTACCGGAATGCTCATAGATTTCGACAATAGACTTAGCTTTACCAGTCTCATCGTCAATAGTTTTCCATTTTCCCATGACCGTATTCCCTTGAGCATAAAAAGCCATTGAAACAAATAGAGAGAGGATTGTGATTGTGTTTTTCATTTTTTTTGTTTTTTAAGTCCTGAAGTTCCTATGATTGTTGAGAAATTTTTCTCCTAATTTGGTAAATGAAATAATCATGCCAAGATTTCAATCTTTCTCAAACAGGAAATAGCTCCTAATAGTAAAAGCTATTTTAATTTAGTTAGTTATTATTTTTTGTTTTTAATTTATTTACGGTCGCATTTAGTTCAAAGCCTAATAATAAGATCATACAATTGATCCAAATGTAAAACATCAAAACCAATAATGTTCCTATTGACCCATATAATTCATTATATTTTGAGAATTTTGTTACCCAAATTCCAAAAAAATAAGAATCTAAAACTATCAGGATTGTTGTAAATACAGATCCGATAGATATAAAAGCTCTGTTTTTAACTTGTTTTGTTCCAAACTTAAAAAGGATTGAAGTGGTAACTAAAATCATCAAAATAACAAATGCATAACGTCCTAAAACAATGAGTTGTACTTGATCACTAAATACTGTTTGTTGCAAAACAACCTCAAAAACTACAATTGTAGATACCGTAACTATTAATAACAAGGACAAAAGCAACGACATACTCAATGCTACTAAATATTGGCGTACAAAACCTCTTTTTACGAGAACATGTCTTGAAGTTTCAAAACCACCTAAAATTCCATTTAATCCATTTGCCATTAAAAAAATGGATAACATAAATCCAGAAGACAATAATCCCGAATCACTATTATTCAGAATATCATTAATGATTTTATAAATTGCATCATAAGTATTTGGAGGAACACCATCCTTAACAAACATTAAAAAATCTTCCTGAAAGCCTGTAATAGGTATAAAAGGAATTAAATTTAAAATAAAAAGAGCAAATGGAAATAATGCCATAAAGAAACTAAAGGCAATTGCGCTCGCATGATAAGTCAAAGCACTTTCTACAATTCCTAAACCATAGAGTTCTAATAAATCATATAAAGACAAACCTTCCAACCAAGGAAGTTTTATCTTTTTTAGACCATGAACAAGATTCCGAATGATTGGAATTTTTTCAATTTTAGCTTCAATTTCTACACTCATATTGCTTTTAAACTCAAATCCATATTATATACGGAATGCGTTAAGGCACCAGAAGAAATATAGTTCACTCCACATTCTGCATACTCCCGAATTGTGTTCTCATTTATATTACCGGATGATTCTGTTAAGCATTTGTTACCAATCATAGCGACAGCTTTTTTAGTATCCTCAAAATTAAAATTGTCTATCAAAATACGATAAACCCCTTCGCTTTTTAATATTTCATCAATTTCATCTAAATTTCTAGCTTCAATTATTATTTTTAAATCTAAGTTATTTTCTTTTAAATATTTTTTTGTTTTGGCTATAGCCAAAGTAATTCCACCCGCAAAATCGATATGATTGTCTTTTAACATTATCATATCATAGAGAGCAAAACGGTGATTTTCTCCACCTCCTATTTTAACTGCCCATTTTTCACAAGCTCTAAAACCTGGTGTTGTTTTTCTAGTATCCAATACTTTAGTGTTGGTACCTTCTAACAAATGCACGTATTTTTTTGTTTTTGTTGCGATAGCCGACATCCGTTGCATCGAATTTAAAACTACCCTTTCTGCCTTTAATATTGATTGTGAACTTCCTGAAACATGAAAAACAACATCTCCTTTTTTAACAGTAGCTCCATCTGCTATAAAAGTCTCTATTTGCATATTAGGATCTACATATTCAAAAATCATTTTTGCAAAAGCTACTCCAGCAATAATACCGTCTTCTTTGACCAGTAATTTTGCTTTACCTGTAGCTGAATCTGGAATGCATGCCAAAGAACTATAATCTCCAGGACCTACATCTTCGAGAATAGCATTTTTTATTATTAGATCTAATTCTTGCTTGAATTGTTTTTCGCTAATCATTTTTACATAAAATTTATGGAAGGCTAAAGTAATGTATATTTTGTGGATTTGAAAATTTGTAAAGTTAGAAATGCTACAAATTTTTAAAAATCTCTCTAACAAAACAATTTAAGAAATAAGAAAAGCAAAATGAATTATAATATTTTTGGGTTTACTGTTTAAAATCATATATTTGAAAATAGTAATTTAAACCCCATTTTAAAAAAAACATTTAATGAGATATTATTTAACTCTAATTTTTGCAACATCACTATTAATGAGTTCTTGTAAAAAAGAAGATACCATAGATAACAATACGATTAAGACCACTGTTGTTCCTTTTACAGAAGTGGGCACTCAAATGAAAGCTCAACAATCTCAAGCAAACGCACAACAGCAACAAGTGGTAACCAATAATTCAGTTGCTGCAGCTCCCGTTGCAAAAGGAATGAATCCAGAACATGGACGACCAGGACATCGTTGTGATATTCCAGTTGGTGCACCATTAAATTCTCCTGCTGCCGCAAAAAATCAGCAAAGTGCTCCTGCTCCTACAATGACTTACACTACTACTGCTACACCTTCTGAAACAGTTGTTACTGCTGAAGGAATGAACCCACCACACGGTCAAGCCAATCATAGATGTGACATTGCTGTTGGTGAACCGTTACCTAAAGAATAAATTTATAACTATAAATACGCTATCAAAATGCAACCAATTACACTATTTAAATTTCATGAAAACTGTGAAATTTCCCTCTGGAAAGTGGTAAATGATAGTGTAATGGGAGGCATATCAGAAAGTAAAATAAATTTAAATATTAAACATCATGGTTCTTTTGAAGGAATGGTTTCATTAGAAAACAATGGTGGATTTTGTTCTGTTAAATATGCTTTTGAGCCCATTATTCTAGACAAAAACAAAATGATTTGCCTTTACATAAAAGGCGATGGAAAAATATATCAGTTTAGATTAAAAAACAGTAAAAGTGATTCTCATTCCTATATTTATAGTTTTGAAACCAATGGAGATTGGCAAAACATTGAAATTCCAATCACTGAATTCCAACCTTATTTTAGAGGTAGAAAATTAGACTTACCTAATTATGATGGTTCAAATTTAGAGGAAATTGCATTTTTAATAGGCAATAAAAAAAGAGAACATTTTGAATTGCTTATTGATCAAATTCTGATAAAATAAATTAACACCTTTTAATTCCTGTCATTTTTAAAATGTTTTCAAAAAACTTGCATCATTAAAGTACATTTCAAAATTTGTAATTTATATATATTTGCATTTCTGAAATTTAATAAAAATGAATATCAAACTCATTGCTATTGGTAAAACTGATAACAAAGCTCTACAAACTTTAATAGACGACTATACGAAACGATTGTCTTTTTATATCAAATTTGATTTGGATATTATTCCTGACATCAAAAACGTAAAAAACTTATCGGAAAGTCAACAAAAAGAAAAAGAAGGAGAATTGATTTTGTCTAAAATCACTGCTACAGACCAACTTATATTACTAGACGAAAACGGAAAAACATTTTCGAGTGTCACTTTTTCAGAAGAATTGCAAAAAAAAATGAACTCAGGCGTTAAAACTTTAGTTTTTGTAATTGGTGGTCCTTATGGTTTTTCAGACACGGTTTATGCCAAAGCTCAAGGTAAAATTTCACTTTCGTTAATGACATTTTCGCATCAAATGGTCCGATTATTTTTTATTGAACAATTATACCGAGGATTTACGATTTTGAAGAACGAACCGTATCATCATCAGTAAAAGAAAGTCTTGACTAAGTAATGTCGTCCAATTGTCAAATAAAGTCGTTAAAATTATGAATGAATAACAGTAAATTTGACAACTAACTTTAAAAACTTGTGTCATGATTTCAATAGGCGAATTAGTTTATAATTCTAGAAAAGATAAAAAGATAACTCAAGAAGAGCTTGCAGAAATTTCTAAAGTGAACTTGAGAACAATTCAAAGAATTGAGAATAATCAAAATAAGCCACGCGAAAGCACATTAAAATTAATCTTTGATGTATTAGAAATAAATAATACAATTTCTGAATTTAAACAAAATAAAATTACAAGGAATTATGCTGAATTGTTTTTCGAGTATATGTTTTTAATTGTAATAAATTTGGTCTTAATGGGAATTATAGGTTGGTTAACTTTAGATTCTGAAGCAAATTTGAATAGTCGATTTGCAGCATTACTTTTAAGCTTTTTTATTCCAATATTCATAGTTTTCTTGACAAAAAATATTAATAAAACAGAAAGACTTTTGAAATTTGGCAGCGGGCTTTTTCTTTATATTATTGCATCAATAATTAGTGTGGGATTCCCGACAGCTTTTTTAACAGGTTTAGTCGTTTGTTTATCAATTGCGCTTTTCACTTTGTTTTATGGAGACAGTTTAATGAATAGAGAAAAATCGCCTGATCTATAAGCGAATCATTCGCTAAGATTAATAAAAATTTATTCCACTAAAACACAAATTCATCTGTTTCCACATTTACTTTTGAAGGAATCAAACTTTCTATAAAAATTTTATTTTGTAGATAACTTCCATAAGACATCTGTTTGTCAAAACAAAAAGTAACTTCTTTTGATTCGTCTTTTAATTTTAGTAAATATTTTTTCACGTCTTCTCTTTTTACAATATTATTGTCAATTAAAATTTCATTTTTCTTGTTGATATAAATTACAGTTCCAATAGGTTTCTCCATTTTATAATAAACATTTGTAAAAGGAATAAATGCTAAATTTTTTCCAATCGTATCGGCATAAGAATAATAATTTTCAGCTTTTTCGTTCTTGTGTGCTTTTTCTTCGCGTTTCTTTTTTTGTAATTTCATAATCTCAGAAATTACCAAACGCAGTGGCAAACGTTTGTCAATATTTAGGATCCAATTAGTAGAAATAATACTGTTTTTTCGGTTTACTTCTGCTAAAGTATCTTTGCCATTTGTTCGAAAAAAGATATAAATTGGAGATAAATCATCAACATTTTTGACAATAGTTGTTGCCGCTTTTGGCAACATAATATCTTCTTTATTTCCACAAGAAAATAAAAACAAAAGAACAATAAGAGTAAAATATTTCATCATTATAAATTAATTTTAGTAAACAAGGTAACACATTCTACGGCTTCTTTTACGTCATGAACACGAATAATTTTCACTCCTTTAGTCAATGCCAATGTATTTAAAACTGTAGTCCCATTCAAAGCATTTTCGATTCCAATATCTAGCGTTTTGTAAATCATTGACTTTCTTGAAATACCAACCAGCAATGGCAATTCTATCATTTTAAACAATTCTAATTTTTGAAAAATCTCATAATTTTGATCTATAGTTTTGGCAAATCCAAATCCAGGATCTAATATCAAATCATTGATTCCGAAACTTCGTGCTGCTGCCACTCTTTCAGAAAAGTAAAATAACATTTCTTTGACAATATCTTCGTAAGTAGTCATCGTTTGCATGGTTTGCGGGTTACCGCGCATGTGCATCATAATGTAAGGAACATTGTATTTGCCTATTATTTCTAATATTTTTGAATCTAGCATTCCTGCTGAAATATCATTGATAATTGCCGCACCACTTTCTATAGCAACCTTGGCGACTTGACTTCTAAATGTATCAATAGACAATATCGTTTCAGGAAAATGTTTTAGAATTAAATTTACAACAGGAATAATTCTAGAAATTTCCTCCTGTTCTGAAACAAATTCCGCATTGGGTTTACTGGAATAAGCGCCAACATCAATAAAAGCAGCTCCATCAATAAGCATTTTTTCAACTTGAGAAAGAATTTCAGATTCCTTTTTATACTTTCCACCGTCGTAAAAAGAGTTGGGTGTCACATTCAAAATCCCCATAACTTTGGGGATTGTTAAGTCAACCAGTATTCCTTTGCAGTTAATAGTCATTCGTTTATATTTTTATAGACTTCAAAATTCTCCAATCAAGAATATTATTGCTATTTTTGAAGAAATTTGAATACAAATATACATCAATAATGAAGAATACTTCAAAGGAATATGACACCGTAATTGGTACTTGTCGTACATTATTTATTAACAAAATGAAAGATTATGGATGTGCTTGGCGTATTTTAAGACTGCCTTCACTAACTGACCAAATCTATATCAAAGCACAACGAATTAGAAGTTTACAAGAAAATGAAGTGCGCAAAGTAGATGAAGATGAAACAGGTGAGTTCATCGGGATTATCAATTATTCTATAATGGCGTTGATTCAACTTGAATTAGGAGTTGCGGACCAACCAGATTTAACAGTCGAAAGAGCCACTCAATTATACGATTCAAAAGTAGCAATCACGAAAGAATTAATGCAGAATAAAAATCATGATTATGGTGAAGCCTGGCGCGAAATGCGCGTAAGTTCATTAACTGATCTAATTCTTCAAAAATTACTTCGCGTTAAACAAATTGAAGATAACAAAGGAAAAACATTAGTGTCTGAAGGAATCGATGCAAATTACCAAGACATGATTAACTATTCGATTTTTGCTTTGATATTAATGGGTTTTGGAAACAAGTAAGATTTTAATTTATAAAAATTACTCTATTTTATTTACAAGAACACATAAATAGTTAGTACGTAAAATTTAAAATTTTTGTCTTTTATAGTTTGTAACAAATCATAAAATAATTAGCAATAAAATAAAAATATAAAAAATAATGAAAAACATAATTACTCAATTTTCTAGAATATTTGTTGGAATTCTATTTATAATTTCTGGATTAATAAAACTAAATGATCCATTAGGATTCTCTTATAAATTAGCCGAATATTTTAGTGAACCTGTTTTCAACATGCCTTTTCTGGTTCCCTTATCATTGGGAATTGCTTTATTTTTAGTGATTCTTGAAGTTGTTCTGGGAATTATGCTACTCATTGGTTACAAAACTAAATTTACAATTTGGAGTTTACTAATTTTAATAGTAATGTTTACTTTCCTTACCTTTTATTCTGCTTACTTTAATGTTGTAAAAGACTGTGGATGTTTTGGAGATGCTTTAAAACTAACGCCTTGGCAATCTTTTACAAAAGATATTGTATTGCTTTTCTTTATTTTAATTTTATTTTTTAATAAAACACTTATTAGACCATTATTTAAGAATAGTATTCAAAATATAATTATTTACGTTAGTATCTTTTTATGTTCATTTATGGGAATTTTAGTTTTAAATCATTTACCACTAATTGATTTTAGACCATTCAAAGTAGGAAATAATATCCAAAAAGGAATGCGTATTCCTGACAATGCAGAAAAATCAGTAGTTGAAATGATTTTTATCTACAAGGTAAATGGAGTTGATAAAGAATATACCGAAAAAGATTTGGCAAACATCCCAGAAGGAGCTGTATTTGTTGACCGTAAAGATAAAATAATTACAGAAGGTTATGTTCCGCCTATTCACGATTTTACGATGGAAAAAAATGATACAGATTATAAAGACGAGTTTTTAGAATCACCAAAAACAATGCTAATCGTTGCTTATGACTTGGTAAATGCAGATAAAGGTGGCATGGCCAAAATGGAAAAACTATATCTTGAAGCAAAGGCAAAAGGATATAAAGTAGCGGGAATGACAGCCTCTACTCCAGAGGAAATTGATACTGTAAAAAAACAATTTGGACTAACGTTTGATTTCTATTTCTGTGATGCTATTACCTTAAAAACAATTGAAAGATCGAATCCTAGTATTGTTATTCTTGATAAAGGAACAGTTACTCAAAAGGCGCATCATAATGATCTTAGCGATTTAAAATTATAACAAACGATCACTTTACAATTTTAGGATATGAATTACAATAACTCTTTTGGAGTGGCAGTAATTCATATCCTTTTTTTAATTAAACACTATTCCAAAACCTTTTAATTTTAGAAATTAAAACCATGTTTTTTTAAAAACAAATCCATTTACTTATTAACTATAACGATATTACTTGAATCGTAAGGGTTTGAAAGTTTCAAAAAATTCATATTGTGTGTGAAAGGTTCAGAATGTTTGTTTAAATTTGTTAAAAACAACCTGAAATGAAAAAAACAATATTAGCCTTAATTGCTTTTGCAACATTTTCTTGTTCTAAAGCTCAAAAAACAGAATTTGCAAAAGAAGCTTTATCAGAAACTCTTTTAGCAACTGATGGAAGTCAAGTTGCTTTTAAAAATATTTTAAAAAAATATAAAGGAAAAACATTAGTAATCGAAGTATGGGCTTCTTGGTGTGGTGATTGTGTCAAAGCAATGCCAAAAATAAAAGAATTACAAGCTAAAAATCCTGATGTTGCTTACTTATTCCTTTCAATGGATAAAACTGCAGAGCAATGGAAAAATGGAATTGAAAAACACGAAATTAAAGGAGATCATTTTATGGCAAATGATCAAATGAAAGGTGTTTTTGCAAAAGCACTAGACGTAGATTGGATACCGAGATATATAATCGTTGATAAAAAAGGAAAAATTGTTCTTTACCGAGCTATTGAAACTGATTTTGATAAAATTAATGAGACTCTAGAAAAATTCAAATAATTTTTTTTAAACAACCATAAAAGCAAACTATTAAATTATTAAGATAATTAATATGAGAAAGAAGATTGTTGCAGGAAACTGGAAAATGCACAAAAATGCTGAGCAAACCGAAGATTTATTGAATGAGTTAATAGCAAAAATACCTACAGATACAACTGTAAAAGTATTGGTTGCTCCTACTTTTGTAAATTTAGCTTCAGCTGTAGATCATTTAGAATTTACTAATATTGATGTGGCTGCACAAAATGTTCACCAAGCAGAATCTGGGGCTTTTACTGGAGAAATCTCTGCTGATATGTTAAAGAGTGTTGGTGTAAACACTGTAATTCTAGGTCATTCTGAACGCAGAGCTATTTTTCATGAGACAGATGCTTTAATTGCTAATAAAGTAGACACTGCTTTAGAACATGATATGACGGTTATTTTTTGCTTTGGAGAGGAATTAAAAGATCGCCAAACTAAAAACCATTTTAATATTGTTGAAAATCAGCTAAAAGATGGAATTTTTCATATTGAAGCCAAAGATTGGGAAAATATTGTTTTGGCCTACGAGCCAGTTTGGGCAATAGGGACGGGAGAAACTGCTTCGCCAGAGCAAGCACAGGAAATGCACGAATTTATTAGACAAACGGTTCGAACTGCTTTTGGAGCTGACATTGCTGATACAGTATCTATACTTTATGGTGGAAGTGTAAAACCAAATAATGCAAAAGAAATTTTCTCTAAACCAGATGTTGACGGAGGTCTTATTGGTGGTGCAGCAATAAATGCTGACGATTTTGTAGCTATCGTAAACGCAATATAAAAGTTAAAAAATAAGTTACAAAAAGAGGTTTGAAAGTATTCAAGCCTCTTTTTTTTTGTTTTCATTATTGAATAGAAATAGAATGCTACCTTTGCAAAAAAATTAAACATGTCAAACATATATATAGGATATCATTTTACTATTGAACCTAAAGAATTGGGTTCAGAAATATTAATAGCTCAGTTGGGCGAAAAAGCATTTGAAAGCTTTACCGAAACAGAAAAAGGGATTTCTGCTTTTGTACAAAAGGATTCATGGGACGAAATGATTCTTGATGATATTCACATTTTACAATCAGACGAATTTACTATCGATTACACTTTTGAAGAAATAGAACAAGTGAACTGGAATGAAGAATGGGAAAAGAATTTTGAAGCGATAGATGTAGATGGAAACTGCCATGTTCGCGCTCCATTTCATCCAAAAACAGATGCCGAATTTGACATTGTAATTGAACCAAAAATGAGTTTTGGAACCGGACATCATGAAACTACTCACATGATGATTCAACATTTATTAGAAATGGATGTTACCGGAATGAAAACGCTAGATATGGGTTGTGGAACAGCTATTTTAGCCATATTAGCAGAGATGAAAGGAGCAAAACCTATCGATGCTATTGATATCGACAACTGGTGTTACTTAAACTCTATCGAGAATGCAGAACGTAATAATTGCAAGCACATTACGGTTTATGAAGGCGAAGCAGCATTACTTAAAGATAAAAAATACGATTTGATTATTGCAAATATTAACCGTAATATTTTGTTGAATGATATGCAAAGTTATGTAGATAGTTTAAATCCGGGTGGAACTTTACTTTTAAGCGGTTTTTATAATGAAGACATTCCATTTATAGATTCTTCTTGCAAAGAGAAAGGGTTAACTTATGTTAAAAAATTAGAAAGAAACAATTGGGTATCTTTAAAATACGTAAATTAGTGTTGGTATTATTTTATTAATTACGAAAGTACAAAAACCTACAAAATGAGTACTAAAGAAAAAGTAAGAGAAAGAGTAAGTCTAAAAGAATCAGTACATTTAGATAATGAAATAGTAGTTTACAACGATGATGTAAATACTTTTGATCATGTTATTGAAACTTTGATGCGTGTTTGTGAACACGCTCCCGAACAAGCGGAACAATGTTCGCTAATCATACATTATAATGGAAAGTGTACTGTTAAAACAGGTGCTTACGAAAAATTAAAATTACAATGCAGTCAATTATTAGCAGCAGGACTTAATGCTGAAATAATTTAAATAACAGTAAATTCTGTTCTAGAAAAAATTTACTGTAAATAATTTAAAGACACTCTCTTTTATCCTATATTTGGATAAATGAAAGTGTTTTTTTATGGAAAAATATGGTAAAATTCTAGTTTATGTAATGCCCATTTTTTTAATTTTAATTATAATTGAAAAATTATACGGACATTATAAAGGAGAAAATACTTCTCCAAATATGGATTCTGTTTCGAGTGTAAGCTCCGGAATGGTCAATTCTGTAAAAGATGTATTGGGAATTAGCGTTACATTAGTATCCTATGATTGGATGGTTTCTAAAATTGCTTTATTTCATTTAGAAGCAAACACATTAACGTATGTTATCGGTTTTATCGTTATCGACTTTTATGGTTATTGGAGTCATCGTTTATCTCACCAAATAAACTTTTTATGGAACAAACACGCCATTCATCACAGTAGTGAAGAATTTGATTTGGCTTGTGCTTTGCGCCAAACTGTTTCAAGTTTTGTCAATCTATTTACCTTTTTATTAATACCAGCAGCACTTATTGGCGTTCCCGCAAAAGTTATTGCAATCACTATTCCTATACATTTGTTTTTGCAGTTTTGGTATCACACCAAACACATTAAAAAAATTGGATTTCTAGAAAAAATACTCGTTTCTCCTTCTCATCACAGAGTACATCATGCCATAAATCCAGAATATATGGACAAGAATCATTCGCAGATCTTTATTTTTTGGGATAAGTTATTTGGTACATTTCAAGAAGAATTAGAAAGTGTTCCTCCTGTTTTTGGCATTACAAGACCTGCACAAACTTGGAATCCGATACGGATTAATTTTCAGCATTTATGGTTGTTGATCACTGATGCTTGGCGCGCAGAAAAGTGGCAGGACAAATTTACTATTTGGTTTAAACCAACAGGATGGCGACCAGAAAATTTTGAAATTAAATATCCTGTAAAAAAAATTACAGATGTCTATAATTTCGAAAAGTACGGAGCTATATACTCTAAAAAATTGATGTATTGGTCTATTTTTCAAGCAGCAATTACTTTACTACTTATAACATACATGTACAACTCAATTGCAATAATAGGATTGCCAAATGTATTCATTTATGGAGCGTTTATTTTCTTAAGCGTTTACAGTTATACTGAATTGATGGATGCCAGAAAAATTTCTATGCTATGGGAATGCATCCGGTTTTTATTTGGTATTGGATTAATCTTCTATTTTGGAGATTGGTTTAGTATAAATCAACTTTTCCCTTTTGCTACATATTTAATAGCCGCTTATCTCATTTTATCGTTAGTTGTTACATTATATTTTAACAATAATAATTTTGAAAAAGAACTTTTGTCAGTGACAACTCCTTAAACTTATTCTATGAAAAGTAATCACGTATTAACTGGTTTTATTGGCTTCAGCCTTATTTATTTGGTTATAATTCTTTTGGGTAGAGAAGATATTACCGCCTTTTTAAAACCTTTTCTACTTCCTTTTTTAATAACGGCTGTTTATTTACAAGAAAACTTTTCTAGTAAAAAAACACTTTTAATAGCACTTACATTATCCTGGATTGGCGATATTATATTACTTTTTGCAGCCAAAGGAGAAATCTATTTTATAGGAGGATTGATTGCTTTTTTATTTTCGCATATCTTTTATATTATATTATTTAACAAGCAATTAAAAATCTATTTAAGAAAAAGTAAAACCATTTATTGGATAGGAATTACATTAATAATAATTTATCTAATAGGAATGATGGTTTTACTGATGCCAAATCTTGGTGAATTACTACTGCCTGTTTTTGTATATGCAATGACCATTTCAATCATGTTGTTATTTGCATTAAAGGGATTTTTAAATTGGCATAAGCCTGCTAATACTTATATTTTAATAGGATCAATAATATTTGTAGCTTCGGATAGTATACTGGCTTTTGATAAGTTTTATGCAGCAATACAATACAGTACCTTTTTGATTATGTCAACTTACTTAACAGCACAATATTTAATAGTAATTGGTATTTTAAAACTAAACAAAAAAAAGCTGCAAATTCCTTAGAAAATGCAGCTTTGATAATGATACTATAATTTTTAATTGATTTAGTGAGGCAATTTATTTTTTAGCAATCCGTAAAGATAAGTTCCTAAAAGTGCACCAAAAAGAACAATAAAAACCGTCCAGAAACCAGCCCCTATTAATATAAATATAGGTCCTGGGCAAGAACCAACTAGCGCCCAACCTAATCCAAACAGTATACCGCCAATCCAATAACGAGCGGATCCTTTTTCTTTATCTTGAATAACAATTGCTTCTCCTTTAATATCTTTTATTTGGTTTCTTTTAATTAGCTGAATTCCTATAACTCCCGTCAAAATGGCTACCGAAATAATTCCGTACATGTGAAACGATTGAAATTGGAACATTTCGTAAATTCGATACCAAGAAACTGCTTCAGATTTAGTTAGAACGATTCCAAAAATAAAACCGACAACTAAGTATTTTAATATATTTTTCATTCTTTGTATTTTAATTTTTAAAAATTAATTTTTGTTGTTCGTATTAGTTCAAAATTAATGGTAATAAAAAATGTACCATGATTAAACCACCCACAAAAAAACCTATAACTGCTTTAAGAGAAGGGATTTGCAAATTACTTAACCCTTGAATAGCATGACCCGAAGTGCAACCTCCAGCATAACGTGAACCAAAACCTATTAATAAACCCCCTATTAAAAGAATGAAAATAATTTTTGGCGATTGTAAAATCTGAGTTCCAAAAAGAGCTTCTGGCATTAATTTTCCGTTAGGAGCATCAATTCCCATTTCTGATAATTGTTTTATAGTTTCTGGATTAATTGACACATTAGAAGGATCGCTCATATAATGAACGGCTACAAAACCACCTATCATTGCGCCTAAAACTACAACTAAATTCCAGCGCTGTGCTTTCCAATCAAAATCAAAAAAAGAAACCCTTTTGCCCAAACCTGCAATAGAGCATAGAGATCTTAAATTAGAAGACATTCCGAATGTTTTGCCAAAATAAATTAACGACATCATAATCATACCTATTATAAATCCAGAAAAATACCACGGCCACGTTTGAAAAATTACTTCCATATTTTATTTTTATTTTTTTACAAAGATAAGGCGCATTTTCAATAAAAGGAAGCGGTTAAGCAATGAAAGTGACAGTATAAACTGATTGCTCATTTTAAAATTTAGCCATTCTCAATAAATTGAAAATGAAAACAACTAAAATTCATTATTTTAAAAATTAGTGGATTTAAATGGCGTGTGTGACTTATGTTACCGTGCAAGCTTTTTTGTCAATCTATCTTTGCTTCATAAATCTGATACAATAATTATGAAAAATATAAAATTTATACTGCTCTTAGGAATTCTTACTATTTCTACTGTAGGATTTAGTCAAGACACTTTGACTATTTCTAAAAAAGATATTTGGTTAAAAGCTTCCGATAAAAATTTACAAATTAAGATTTCAAATCAAGACTTTAAATCAGCACAGGCAGATTACAGACAATCAAATTCTTTGTTTTTGCCAAGTATTTCAGCTTCACATACTGCAATTTCTACTACAAATCCTTTGATGGCTTTTGGTTCTAAACTGAATCAGGAAATTTTGACCGCTTCTGATTTTAATCCTGCTTTGTTAAATAATCCTGCTCGAACAAAAAACTTCGCAACCAAATTTGAGGTTTTACAGCCTATAATCAATGTGGACGGAATTTACGGAAGACAAGCCGCTAAGGCTAAAATGGATGCTTACGCTTTACAAACAGAACGTACTAAAGAATATCTAGAACTAGAAGTTAACAAAGCTTTCATGGAATTGCAATTAGGATATAAAGCAGTTAAAGTTTTAGAGAAAGCAAATAAAACGGGCGATGCAAATTTGAAACTGATAGAAAATTATTTCAAACAAGGAATTCTACAAAAAACGGATTTACTATCGGTTCAGGTTCGAGTAAATGAAATTGAAAATCAGTTGCAATATGCAAAAAGTAATGTGCAAAACACATCAGATTATTTAGCCTTCCTTTTAAATGATGACAACACGAACAAAGTCTATAAACCAATTGAAGAATTAGAAAATGTAATTGCACTAGAAAGCATTAATACAACACTTTCAAACGATAGAAAAGACATTCAAGCGATGGATAAATCATCCGAAGCTTACGCCAAAATGTTACAGTCTAGTAAAATGAATTTCTTACCAAGATTAAATGCTTTTGGAAGTTACGAATTGTACAATGATACTTTGTTTGGTACCAATGCTAAAGGATATTTAGTTGGAGCGCAATTATCTTGGAGTTTATTCGACGGTTATAAATCAATTGGAAAAATGGAAAAAGCAAAAGCAGAATTCCAAAAATCAGAGATTGAAACGCAACAATATAAGGCGAAAAGCCAGTTGGAATTAAACAAAACCAACCGTCAGTTAAAAGATGCGGAGAACAAAGTGAATCTTTCTAAACTAGCTTTAGAACAATCGCAAGAAGCCTATCGCATTCGCAGTAACCGTTTTACACAAGGTTTAGAAAAAACAACCGACTTGTTACAATCAGAAACACTGATGTTTCAAAAAGAATTGGAGTTTTTGCAAGCAGTTTTCGAATATAATTTTACTCAAAACTATTTACATTTTTTAACGAAATAAAAAACGACAATTACAATCGCAAAATTACTTGTAGGCTTTTTATTCCTGCAAGGTTTCCAAAACCTTGTAGGTATTAAAAAATTTAGTAGATCGTAATAATATAAATTAAAATTATACCTACAAGGTTAAAAAAAACCTTGCAGGATTGAAAATAAAAAAAAATTTACAATTGCAAAATTACTTAGACACTTTTTATTCCTGCAAGGTTTCCAAAACCTTGTAGGTATTAAAAAATTTAGTAGATCGTAATAATATAAATCAAAATTATACCTACAAGGTTAAAAAAAACCTTGCAGGACAGAAATCAATAAAAACAAAACTATGAAAAAGATATTTATACCCTTATTAGCAGTAATTCTTTTAGCTTCTTGTAATAGCGAAAAGAAACAAGAAATCGCAAAAGAACCTGCCATTGCTGTAAAAGTAAGCGGAGTTTCTGAAAATAGTAACAGTCCTTTTGTGACTGCAAGCGGAAAAATTGAAGCTAAGAACAGTGCTAATTTGAGCACCAGAATGATGGGTTATGTAACCAAAGTTCACGTGCAAGTAGGTCAAAAAGTTAATGCCGGACAATTATTAGTAAGTATTAACAATACCGATTTACAAGCTAAAAGAGCACAAGTGGATGCTAGTATTCTTCAAGCGTCTGCAGGTTTTAACAGTGCTAAAAAAGATTACGATCGTTTTGTGAATTTGTTTAAAGTTCAAAGTGCTTCTCAAAAAGAATTAGATGATATGACTGCACGTTACGAAATGGCAAAAGCAGGTTTAGAAGGTGCAAAACAAATGAGGAATGAAGTAATGGCTCAGTTTTCTTACTCGAATATTACAGCTCCATTTGATGGTGTGGTAACTAATACATTTATCAAACAAGGTGATATGGCTAATCCAGGAATGCCTTTAGTAAGTGTTGAAGGCGCTTCTAAATTGCAAGTAATGGCCATGGTCTCTGAAAATGATATTGCGGCAATTACAAAAGGAATGCCAGTTAGCGTTTTAGTAAAATCTTCAAATGAGAAATTAAACGGAAAGGTAAGCGAAGTTAGTATTTCAGCTACTAATACGGGTGGTCAATATTTAGTAAAAGTAGATTTAGATAAAACAGATGCCACTGTCTTATCAGGAATGTTCGTAAATATTCAGTTTCCAATTGCAAATAAAGCAAACACATCAAAAAGTGAAGTACTACTAGTACCAGAATCAGCTTTAGTAAAACAAGGACAATTAACTGGAATTTATACTATTGGAACTGGAAATGTAGCCATATTAAGATGGTTGCGTGTTGGGAAAAACTTTGGCGAACAAGTTGAAGTTTTATCTGGACTTTCGGCTGATGAGCAATATATTGTTTCGGCAGATGGGAAATTGTATAATGGAGCAACTATCAGTGTTCAGTAAAAGAAAAAAAATGATCCCATCCCCGACCCTTCCCAAAGGGAAGGGAGAATAACAGTATAAAAAAAACTTTTTTAAAATAACTACCCTCAATTAATTCACCCTTTGGGAGTTAGGGGATAAAATAAAAAATTATGCAAGAAGGTATTTCAGGTAAAATAGCCAGTTTTTTCATGAACTCAAAACTCACCATTTTATTAATGATTGGTTTGATGATTATTGGAATTTACAGTTCATTTTTGATTCCAAGGGAAGAAGAACCTCAAATAAATGTACCAATGGCCGACATTTTAGTTGGTTATCCGGGAGCAAGTCCGTCAGAGGTAGAAAGTCGTGTGGCAAAACCATTAGAGAAAATTATATCTAACATAAAAGGTGTAGAACATGTGCACACGATGGCTATGAACGGCCAAGCCATGATTATTGTACAGTTTTATGTGGGTCAAGATGTGGAACGTTCGTATGTAAAACTATACGATGAATTAGCAAAACATGAGGATATGTTCCCAAAAGGAGTGTATAAACCAATGGTAAAAACACGTTCGATTGATGATGTTCCGATGCTGGGAATTACTTTATGGAGCGAAAAAGAAGATGCTTTTCAAATTCGACAAATTGCTGAAGAAGTAACTTCGGAGATTGAGAAAATCAAAGATGTAGCTATTACAAAAGAAATTGGAGGAAGTAATCGTGCGCTAAAAGTAGTTTTAGATAAAGATAAAATGGCCGAAAATGGTGTTGATGCTTTAGGAATTATGCAAATGATTCAGGCGAATAACGGCAGTTCACAATCGGGTGGTTTTGTTCAAAATGATCAAGAATATTTAGTGACTACAGGACAATTTTTATCGAATGCTGAGGATTTAGAAAACTTAGTGGTTGGTATTAATAAAAACATGCCTGTCTATTTGAAGCAAGTGGCCAAAGTGCAAGATGGACCAGAAACACCACGTAGTTATGTGTCTTTTGGATATGGTAAAGCCAATGAAAAATTTAAAACAGCCAAATCAGAATATCCTGCTGTTACTATTTCTATTGGAAAAGTAAAAGGAGCTGATGCGATGAAAATTTCGGAGAAAATCCTTGATAAAGTGGAATTATTGAAGAAAGATTTAATTCCGAATGATGTTCACATTGAAGTAACACGCAATTATGGAGAAACAGCTTCGGATAAAGTAGGTGAACTTTTATTCCACTTATTTATCGCGATTGTTGCGGTAACCGTTTTAGTAATGCTGGCTATGGGATGGCGCGGTGGATTAGTGGTATTTTTCTCTGTTCCATTAACCTTTGCACTGACTTTATTTAGTTATTATTTATTGGATTACACGTTAAATAGAATTACACTCTTTGCACTCGTTTTTGTCGTGGGAATTGTGGTTGATGATAGTATTATTATTGCCGAGAATATGCACCGCCATTTCAAGATGAAGCGACTACCGTTTAAACAAGCAGCTATTTATGCGATTAATGAAGTAGGAAATCCAACAATATTAGCCACTTTTACAGTAATTGCAGCGATTTTGCCCATGGCATTTGTATCAGGAATGATGGGCCCTTATATGAGTCCGATGCCAATTGGAGCTTCGATTGCGATGATATTGTCCTTGTTTGTAGCCTTGACGGTTACGCCTTACTTAGGCTATCATTTACTTCAAGAAAAAGATACACAAGAACACAAAGAAGCCGAAGGATTAGAAACGAGCCGTATTTATAAAATATATAACAAACTAGAACGCCCTTTATTAGAAAGCAGTTCCAAAAGAAGAATACTATTAGCCGTAACGATTTTATTATTAATTGGTTCCGTTTTTATGTTTTTTAGCAAATCGGTGGTGGTAAAAATGTTACCTTTTGACAATAAAAATGAGTTCCAAGTAGTGATTGATATGCCTGAAGGAACTACTCTAGAACGCACAACAGCGGTAACTAAGGAAATTGCGCAATACCTCTCAACTAGATCAGAAGTGGTTAATTATCAGAATTATATTGGCACCTCTGCTCCTATCACGTTTAACGGATTAGTGCGTCATTACGACATGCGTGGTGGTAGTAATATGGCGGATATTCAAGTTAATTTATTACACAAAGAAGATAGAACAATTCAAAGTCACGCTATTGCTAGAGATATGCGTGCCGATGTTCAGAAAATTGCTAAGAAATATGGTGCGAATGTGAAACTGATTGAAGTGCCACCTGGACCGCCAGTTTTATCGACTTTAGTTGCTGAGATTTATGGAGGACCTAATTATAACGAGCAAATAAAAGTAGCCAAACAAGTAAAAACTATTTTAGAAAACACTGCTGATGTAGTTGATATCGATTGGATGGTTGAGGACAATCAAGTGGAATACAAACTCGAAATAGATAAGGAAAAAGCAATGCTAAACGGAATTGCTCCACAACAAGTGGTTGGCAATCTAACCTATTTATTGAAAGAATATCCTGTTGCTAACTTATACGATGAAAATTCAAATGATAATGTAGCAATCGTTCTTTCGTTAGATGATAAAGACAAAACCAGCTTACAAGACATTCAGAATTTAAAAATAAAAGGAAGTCAAGGAAACATAATTCCGGTGAGCGATTTAGTAAAAGTAAAAACAGATACTTTACAAAAAACCATTTACAGAAAAGATCAAAAACGTGTGGTTTATGTAACAGCTGATATGGCTGGAGCTTTAGAAAGTCCTGTTTATGCCATTTTAGGAATGAGCGACCAACTAGCTAAAATGAAAGTTCCAAAAGGCTATAAAGTGGATGAATTGTACATGGAACAACCTACGGATGAAAGTAATTTTACCGTAAAATGGGATGGAGAATGGCAAATTACACTAGAAGTGTTCCGTGATTTAGGAGTTGCATTTATGGTAGCGATTGTCATTATCTATATGTTGATTGTAGGATGGTTCCAAAACTTTAAAACGCCAATCGTAATGATGTTAGCTATTCCGTTATCGCTGATTGGAATTGTATTTGGGCACTGGTTGTTAGGTTCTTATTTTACAGCTACTTCTTTCATTGGGATGATTGCCTTAGCTGGTGTAATGGTTCGAAACTCGGTTTTACTGATTGACTTTATCGAGATTAGATTGCAAGATGGCGTTCCGTTAAAACAAGCGATTATAGAAGCTGGAGCGGTAAGAACCTCCCCTATTTTACTAACGACTGGAGCAGTAGTTATTGGAGCATCGATCATATTATTTGACCCATTATTTCAAGGATTGGCAATTTCGTTAGTGTTTGGAGCTATTGTTTCTACTATTCTAACCTTATTAGTGGTGCCATTAATTTATTATATCACAGAGAGAAAAAAATGGGAATCGTCCACCAACCAATCCAAAGTTGGAGAGCCAGAAACAGAGTCTTCTACTAAATTATAAAATAACATTTATTAACGAAAAGTACTTGAAGTTTTTTGACTTTGGACTTTTGACTTTGGACTTTTGACTTTTGACTTTTGACTTTTGACTTTTGACTTTTGACTTTTAAAATATAAACTATGAAACTACTTATTATAACTGCTGTCCTAGATTTTGAAAATGAAATCAAGCAAATGTTAAAAAAAGCTCATGTAAAAACCTTTACTTTTAAAGAAGTAAAGGGGTTTACCGATCTTTCTGAAGAAGCCATAGAAAGCAACTGGTTTGCTGGCGATATGCACGAAACAGAATCCATCCTTTTTTATGCTTTTGTGAAAAAAGAAAATATTGACCCACTGTTTGATTTGGTTAATGACTTTAATGCAAAACAAGTAACTAAATCAAACATTCATATTGCAGTTCTTAATATTGAAAAATCAAATTAATAAAAATAATAAATACACAGTATCATGAAAAACAGAATCGTAAGAGCCGTAGCAGGAATTTTTATATTGACTAGTTTGCTTTTAGCACATTATTTAAGTCCAAATTGGTTATGGCTTACAGCCTTTGTGGGAGCTAATTTATTTCAATCTTCCATTAGTAAATGGTGTTTGTTAGATACCATTTTGAATAAATTAGGTGTAAAAGATTAGCTTTTTAGTTACTAATAATTTGTGCTGAGTGATTAGCGCTTAGTAAATCAAGATTTAGGAATTGATGTGAATTCTAAAGCAAGTATTCTTAACGTAAAACTATAGATTAAAAACTAAAGAATGTTTTTTAAAGCTTTTATTAGCAAAAAAACATTTTCTACTCTTATCGAATTTAAAGTTCTGATTATCTTTGTACTACTAATGAATGTTTTGGCCAAGCAATTACCAATACTTTTTAACGCTACAGATTAATCAACCATATGAAAAAAAATCTTCTATTTATCGCTTTATTAATACTTACTGTATCTTGTGTGAGTACCAAATCGACTTTGAAAAATGTTGATGACAACGCACCAAACTTAGTTCTTACAAATCAAAATACGTTTGTAATCACTGCTTTTAGTACAGATAAAAAATATGGATATGAAGCTGATTATCCTATTAATATCTTTTATAAAAACACCTTAAACGATAAGATTAATCAACAACGCTTCTTAAATGCATTAGCGGGTCCAAATGGAGAAAAAATAACGTACGAAAAATTAGAAAGTTGCTGTCCTTTTCCCACTAAAAGAACGGATCTTGGCGCAGGTTTTTTAGATGTTTATGAATTAAAATGGGAAGGGCAAAAAAAACCGATAAAATTATACCTGAACATTTATGAAAAAGGTTTAGTGATGGTTCCTGTTGGGCTTAGTTTAAAGAAAAATTAGCATTTTAACCGTATTCCCTAGCCCTGATAGTAGTGAAAATCCTTTTCCTTTTTTGAAAATAAAAGGAAAAGATTGCAACGGATAGCAGGAAACAGCTTCAAATAAAACGTTAATAATAAAGGAGAGTCATAAAACCTAACTATCTTTGCACCTTCAAAAAACAACTACTATGAACATACATAAAATTCCACAAATTAAGCATACCGAAAGCGATAACTTCTTTCTATTAGCTGGTCCTTGCGCGATTGAAAGTGAAGAAATGGCAATGCGAATTGCAGAAAAATTAATTGGTATCACTGACAATTTACAAATTCCATTCGTTTTTAAAGGCTCTTTTAAGAAAGCAAATCGTTCAAGAATAGATAGTTTTTCAGGAATTGGAGATGAAAAAGCACTTAAAATTCTTAGAAAAGTATCGGAAACATTTCATGTTCCTACAGTAACTGATATTCATACGAATGAGGATGCGGATATGGCTGCTCAATATGTTGATGTGTTACAAATTCCAGCATTTTTAGTGCGTCAAACGGATCTTGTTGTAGCTGCAGCCAATACAGGTAAAGTTGTAAACTTGAAAAAAGGACAATTTATGAGTCCAGAAAGTATGAAGCATGCCGTACAAAAAGTTTTAGATTGCCAAAATGAAAATGTAATGGTGACCGATAGAGGAACCATGTTTGGTTATCAAGACATGATTGTTGATTTTAGAGGAATTCCAACGATGCAACAATACGCTACTACGGTTCTTGATGTTACACACTCTTTGCAACAACCGAATCAGAGTGCTGGTGTAACTGGCGGAAGACCCGATATGATTGAGACTGTTGCCAAAGCAGGAATTGCTGTGGGTGTTGATGGGATTTTTATAGAAACTCATTTTGATCCTGCTAATGCAAAAAGTGACGGTGCAAATATGTTGCATTTAGATTATTTTGAATCGTTAATGACCAAATTAGTTGCTATTAGAAAAACAGTAAACTCATTTTAAATAAAGAACTAAATTACAATGAAACCCATTTTTTATATTGCTGCCATTCTTATTACATTATTTACTATTAATGCGAATGCACAAGAAAATACTCCAATTCAAGATAAATATACTGCACACAATAAAGGCAAATTTTTTGTTTCGTGGGGAGGAAACCGCGAAAATTATACTAAGTCAGACATTAACTTTAGAGGGAAAGATTATAATTTTACTTTAGAAAACGTAACAGCACATGACAAACCAAAAGGTTGGCATGTAGATTATGTTAATCCAGCTAGAATGACAATTCCTCAAACTAATTTGAGACTGGGCTATTTTATTACGGATCACTACAATGTTACAATTGGTGTAGATCACATGAAATATGTTATGTCACAAGATAAAGCGGTAAATTATACTGGTTTTTACCCTAATCCGGGAACTTATGACGAATTATTACCAAACAATCAAATTTTGTTGACTGAAAAATTTTTAAAATTTGAACATACTGATGGATTGAATTATGTAAATACGGAGGTCTCAAGATTTGACGATATATCCTCTTTGTTTAAAATCACTAACACCGATAAAATTCAAGTAAATCTAACAGAAGGAATTGGATTTGGATTATTATATCCTAAAACAAATACCACTTTATTGGGCAAAGATCGTCATGATGATTTTCATGTTTCCGGTTTTGGAACTTCTGTAAAAGCAGGTTTGAATGTTACGTTTTTTAAACACTTTTACGTACAAGGAGAATTAAAAGGAGGTTATATCAATATGCAAGATATTAAAACCACTAAAAGTAGTGAGGATAGTGCTTCTCAAGATTTTTTCTTTTTTCAAAGAATAATTGCTGTAGGAGGTATATTTAAAATCTAACAGTTTTCAATAAAGTAAAGATATGTAATCTCAAAAGTATCGTAATTTAATGTTTTCTAAATAAAATTCCTCCAAATAGTGATTTACTTTTTGGGGGAATTTTATTTTAAATTTGTTTTTATTCTTATTTAATTATGTTAATTCTTACAAGTTATGCTTACTTATTTTATTTGAAATAAGAATAACATATGGGCTTTTTTTAATATTAATTATTTAAATTTGAGCAAATCATTATTATTTTTTTTCACTAGACAATTCTTAAAATTAGTAATAGCATAAAACTAAATAATTAATGCGACTCAGTCCAATGACCAAAAATAAAACTACAAGTGATCCCAATGGGATTTACCGCTTTGATAATTTTTTTACGATCTCAGCTGATTTAATTTGTATTGCAGGATTTGATGGTTACTTTAAGCGAATAAATCCAGCTGTTGCAAAATTATTAGAATACTCTGAAGAAGAATTATATGCAAAACCTATTCTTGATTTTGTTTTCAAAGATGATCTACAAGCAACAATGGAAACAAGGGAACAAGTTTATAACAATAAACCCTTATTAAACTTCGAAAATAGATACCTAACCAAAAGTGGTAAAATTGTTTGGTTGTCCTGGACCTCTATGCCTGTAGAATCAGAACAATTGATTTATGCAATTGCAAAAAACATCACCCATAAAAAAAGAATAGAAGAAGAACGAAATTTAATATTGACGAATCTTACGCAAATAAACAAGGAGCTAAAAATTTTATCACATAAAACATCACATGACCTAAAGTCTCCTATTAATAATATGCTTTCCGTTTTTAACCTAATTGATGTTTCAAAAATTAATGATCCTGAAACATTAGAATTAATCGAAATTCTAAAATTAACAAGTGAAAATTTAAAAGAAACTTTAAACGACTCCATAGACCAATTAATAGAAAATGAAAATGTAAACACTCAGTTAACAGATATTAATCTAAAGACAGCTCTAGAGGAAGTTCTCCTTTCTATCAATTCTTTACTAGAGGATTCAAAAGCCATTATCAATATTGACTTTTCTGAAGTGCAAAATATAATTTTCAATAAAGCTTATCTAAAAAGTATTTTTTTGAATTTGATTACGAATTCAATAAAATATGCTAAACCAGAGCAAGTTCCATGCATTACCATCAAAACCCAGAAAACGAATGGCATTAAACAATTAATTTTTTCGGATGAAGGTATTGGTTTTGATATGGATAAAGTGAAGGATAAAATATTTGGCTTATATGAAAAATTTCATGGTAATGAAGATTGTACCAGCAACGGCATTGGTTTGTATTTAGTGTATAATCACATTTCTAGTTTAGGTGGAAGAATTGCAGTAGAGAGCAAATTAGATGAAGGTGCTACATTTACTATTTCATTCAAATATTGAAAAAAAACATAATATAGCACCTTCAAAAAATTTAGTGTTTTGCTATTTTTATTTTAGAATTGCGTTTTGATCTATTAAGTATATCAAAGAAGCCATTGTTGCAGCTCCTAATTCTAATTCTCTTTTATTTATAGCATCAAAAGTATCATTAGCAGCATGATGATAATCAAAATAACGTTGCGAATCTGGCTTTAAGCCCGCTTTTACAATAGTTTTAGAAGTAAGTGGATCTATATCTGAACCTCCATGTCCTTTCGTAAAACTGTGGATTAAATACGGTTCAAAAAGATTTTTCCATCCTTGAATTCTATTAAAATTGGCTTCATCTGATTCAAAAGAAAAACCTCTTGGACTAAAACCACCTGAATCACTTTCTAAAGCAAAAATGTGATTTTCATGATTTGCCTGAGCCAATTCTTCATATTTCTTACCGCCTTTTCCTCCATTTTCTTCATTCATAAACAATACAACACGAAGGGTGTTTTTAGGTTTATATCCTAAGTTCTTAAAAATGTTAATCACCTCCATACTTTGTACCACTCCTGCTCCATCGTCATGAGAACCATCCGCTAAATCCCAAGAATCTAAATGCCCTCCTACGACCATAATATTTTCAGGATGTACGCTACCTTTTATTTCACCAACAACATTATAAGACAAAACATCTTCTAATTGCTGACAGTTTTGCTTAAAATAGAATTTTAAATTCGGATTCTTTTTTAATGATTTACTTAACAACTCTGCTCCATTCGTACTTATTGCTGCCGTTGGAATGTATTGAGATTTTGGTAAATCACCGTAGCTTTGATTTCCTGTATGCGGAAAATCATCTAGTCTTAAGTTCATAGAGCGAACAATTGTTCCTACAGCACCAAATTTTGCTGCTTCTTTTGCTCCTGCATATCTTTGGTCTACACATCCTCCGTAGGATTTAAAAGTTTCAATAAACTCTTGTTCCATTGGTCTATTAAAAAAAACAATTTTACCTTTTAATTTATCGCCTAAAGTTTTCAATTCGGCAATGCTTTGTACTTCGATCACCGCTGCAGTAAGTCCGTTTTTAGCTGTAGCAATAGATCCTCCCAACGCACAAATTGGCACTGTTATTTTAGTCTTATTGTCTAGAATATAAGCTGTTTCTTTTTCGCCTCTAACCCATTTTGGGACCATCACTTCCTGAAGATATACTTTATCTAAACCTAGAGTTTCTAATTGTGCTTTAGTGTACAAAACAGCCTTTTGAGCATTATCAGATCCAGAAAGTCGTGCACCAATTTTATTGGATAAATGATCTAACCAATCGTAGCATTTAGCGTTTGTCAAGGAAGATTTATAAATTTCTTTAAAGAATAATTCGTCTTTAGTTTGTCCAAAAATGGCTATGCCGTTTAAGAGCAATGCGGCTAATACGATTGATTTTTTCATAATTTTAAAAATAGATATTAAAAAATAAAATTTAGTTTTAGTTAGATTTGCAATTTCGTCATTATTAATGAAATATTAATAACACATTAAAAAAAATCCTGCTCGTGTTAAAACTTGCAGGACTTTAGTAATAGTTTCATAACTACTGTATATGAAAAAACAGGTAATTAATTCAGTAACAATTCATACACCTGATTGGCAATTTCAATTTCCTCGTTGGTTGGAATTACTAATATTTTTGTTTTAGAATCTGGTGTATTGATTTCTCTGATTTCCTTAGAACGCAATTCATTTTTTTCTAAATCTAATTCAATACCAAAATAATCCATATCCTCACAAACTAGTTTTCGAATATAGGAAGAATTCTCGCCTATTCCTGCTGTAAATACAATAGCATCAAGTCCGTTTAGAACTGCAGCATAAGAACCAATATATTTTTTTATTCTATAAGCATTCATGGCCAATGCTAATTGACAATCTGCAATTCCATTTTCCGCATTTGCTTCGATATCTCTTAAATCACTATAGCCCGTAAGACCAAGCATTCCGCTTTGTTTTTGTAACATTGTATTTACCGCTTCTAAAGAGTAACCTAAAGTATTCACTAAATAAAATAGAATAGATTGATCTACATCTCCGCTTCTAGTTCCCATTATAAGACCATTCATAGGTCCAAAACCTAAAGTATGATCTACACTTTTTCCGTTTTTTATAGCAGTCATACTGCATCCATTTCCTAAGTGAATTGTAATTATTTTAGATTCTTTACTAAAAGAATTCTGTGTCAAATAATGAACTGCATTTTCCGAAACATATTTATGACTGGTCCCGTGAAAACCATACAATCTTATTTTATGTTCTGTCAAAAGATAATTTGGCAGGGCATATTTATGTGCGATAACAGGAATTGATTGATGAAACGCAGTATCAAAAACAGCCACTTGTTTCGCTGCAGTAAAAATAGTTGTAGCTACAATTACACCTTCTAAATTAGCAGGATTGTGCAATGGAGCTAAATCAAAAAGTTGTCTGATTTTTTCTTTCACTTCCTCAGTAATAACGACTGTATCAGAAAAAGTACTTCCGCCATGTACTACTCGATGACCAACCGCTTCAATCTCATCGGTACTTTTTATAACTCCTATTTCAGGATGCATTAATAATTCTGCAATTTTTTCTAAACCTATCTTATGATTTGCAATAGACAAAGACTCTTCTACTTTACTTGTTTTAGTTGTGTACGTTAAGTTTGAATTTTCTAATCCAATTCGATCAATCATCCCAGAGCAGATAACTTCATTTGCAGGCATGTAAATCAATTGGTATTTTATAGAAGAACTCCCTGAGTTTATTATTATTATTTTCATTTTTTTTATTTTGTTTTTACTACAAAGACTCGAAAGTTTCCTAAAAGTCTTTTCTATACCACCAAGACGCTAAGTCACGAAGTTTCTTCAATCATTTTCTTTACTTGCAAAACTCTAAGGCACGAAATTTTTTTTGAATATCTTAATTAATATTATTAGTGACTTTGAGTCTTAGTGGCTTGATTTTTTTCTTTTTTATAAAAAATTACAATCCTTGCGCTTGAATTGCAGTAATTACAACTGTATTTATAATATCATCTACAGTACAACCTCTGCTTAAATCGTTTACAGGTTTGTTCAAACCTTGTAACATTGGTCCAATTGCTAATGCTCCTGTTTCTCTTTGAACCGCTTTATAAGTATTATTTCCTGTATTTAAATCTGGGAAAATAAGCACACTCGCCTGTCCTGCCACTTCTGAATTTGGCATTTTACTTTTACCGACTTCCATATCAACGGCAGCATCATATTGTATTGGTCCTTCAATTTTTAAATCAGGACGCTTTTTTCGTACTATTTCAGTTGCTGCTCTAACTTTATCGACTTCATCCCCTTTTCCTGAAGCACCAGAAGAATAGGAAAGCATGGCAATTTTAGGTTCTATTCCGAAGGCTAAACTGGAATCTGCTGATGAAATAGCTATTTCTGCTAATTGCTCAGCTGTTGGGTTTGGATTAATGGCACAGTCACCAAAAACAGATACTCGATCTTCTAAACACATGAAAAATATAGACGAAACAATGCAGGTATCCGGTTTGGTTTTTATGAATTGTAAAGCGGGTAAAATAGTATGTTGCGTTGTGTGAGCTGCGCCAGAAACCATTCCGTCTGCATCTCCTTTATACACCATCATTGTTCCAAAGTAAGAGACATCTTCCATTAAATCTTTGGCCATAGCCATAGAGACGTTTTTATTTTTTCTTAACTCATAATAGGTATTTACATAATCCTCATATTTTTCAGACTCGATTGGATTTATAATGTTGACTTTAGAAAAATCAAATGCAATTCCTAATTCGGCTACTTTACTTTCTATCTGTTTTTTGTTTCCAATGATAGATATATCAACCACATCCATCGCTAATAATCGAGAAGTTGCAATAATTATCCTTTCGTCACTTCCTTCTGGTAAAACAATATGTTTTCGGTGTTGTTTTGCTCTTTTTACAAGATTGTATTGAAACATTTTTGGAGTCATACCATCTGCTTCAAAAGAACTTAATTTTTTTGATAAACCATCTAAATCAACATACTTTTCAAAAGTGGTTATAGAAGCCTCAATTTTGTGTTTATTATCGGCATAAATCTTTGATTTTATGTTTCCTAATTGGTTTGTTATTCCGTAGGTTCCTCCTTCCACGGTAATTATAGGAACAATAGTTGTCAATCCTTCAATTAATTTGATGATACTGTCTTCTGGCAGAATATTACCGGTTAAAACAATTCCTGAAATAGTGGGGTAATTTGCGGACTCATTTGCTTGTAAAGCACCCAATATAATATCGGCTCTATCTCCCGGAGTAATTACTAAGGCGTTTTCTTTTAGGTGTAATAAATAATTGCGCAATTGCATAGCACCTACGCTAAAATTACCAACTTCATTATTCAAGGAATCTGCACCAAACAATACTTTAGCACCCAAAACATCTACAATTTCTTTGATCGTAGGATTATGTAAACTAGATATTATAGGAATGGCGTCGACTAAAACTTCTTTAGGTAAGTTAGATTTTAAACCATCTGTTACTAATTTAATATTCTCGGGTTGCACTTTATTGGCAATGACAGCCAAGACTTCAACATCCTTAACTTTAAAGGAATCGTAAGCCAAATACAGACTGTCAATTAATTCATCTAGCGTTTTTCCTACTCCAGAACCCACAATTATGGTTGGAATTCCTAAATTCTTGGCAATAAGGACATTCATATCTAACTCTATGACTGTTCCTTCACCACTAAAACTTGTTCCTTCTACCAAAACAAAATCAAACTGTTCTTCTAAACGTTTGTATTTATCAATAATAAGATCTAAAACCTCTCCTATTTTTCCTTTATTCTTTTTTTTAATCAGCTTACTTTTGGTAATTGCGAAAGCATCTTCAAAATCAATATCTAAACCGAAATGAGAAATTACAGTTTCGATATGATTGTCTAATTTTCCATCCTCAAAATCTTCTATTATGGGTCTGAAGTAACCAACTTTAGCAGTTTTTCCAATAAGCATACTCATCAATCCAAGAGTAATAATAGATTTTCCGCTATTGTGTTCACTCGTTGCAATATATATGGCTTTGTTCATTATATTATTTTTTATTCGTACTAAATTTATTTTCTAAAATTCTATTTATTATAATTTATATCATGTCTGGAATTAAAACCATTTTCTTTTTTTAAAATAAAAAATCATTGCTATTCCGATAAATACCATTACTCCAATGATAATATAGTATCCATTGCGGTATTCTAATTCTGGCATAAACTTAAAATTCATACCATAAACACCAACAATAAATGTTAATGGAATAAATATGGCAGAGACTATGGTTAGAGTTTTCATAATCTCATTCATTTTATGCGTTTGAGCGGCAAAATAAAAATTGGAGGCACTTTCTAATGATCCCATATCTGCTTCTATTTGTTCTAAAAGTTCAAAACTTTTTTGATGCAAACGGGAAAAAAAACTAAAACTCTCAAATGCTATTCCATCAAAAACATTGTCATCTTTCATGCTTTTGATTTCATACAAAGAATCCCTCAGCGGTATTATAGAACGTTTTAAAAAATTAAAATTATCTCTGTGTTTTTCTATATGTTCTAATGTCAAAGGATCGATACTTTTCTTCGAAAGATTGATCAATTCTTCTACTTTATCTTCTTCATTTTCGATAGTGATGTAGAAATTTTCCATTATGGCATCTAAAAGAATGAATAATAAATAATCTACTTTTTTAGTACGTACTAATCCCGAATGGGTTCGAATGCGTTCCCGAATATGTGTAAAAAAGTCTGAACGTTTTTCTTGAAAAGAGATTAGAACACCATCTTTTATCAAAAAACTAATTTGCTCAACACTTATATTATCTGAATTTCCGGCGGGCAAAAGTGATTTTATATTAAAAAATAAAACATCAGGCTGTTCCTCTAATTTAGTTCTTCTACTGGTATTTAAAATATCAGTAAGCATAAAATTATCTAAATTAAAATAAGCACCAATCTCTTTTACGACTTCAATATCATTTAAACCATGAATATTGAGCCAATTACTTTTTTGATTGTTAATGTATTTAGACAGATCAGACACTTCAAAATCTTCATATTCGGCTAAATCAAGATCGCCATATACAAATAATTGCATTTCTGATTCATTTTTTTTATGAATTCCAGTATATTCAAGATTATACGGTTGCAGCTTTCGGCCTTTTTTATATTTTATTTTTCTCATGCAAAATCGTTTATGTAGTAATATTACAAAAACTTTTTTAAAACCTCCGCTTCATATTCCTTTTGGGCTTTTAAAACGAATATCATGTTATTAAATCACCAATTTTAAAACAAAAATAACGACAATTATGATCCTATTTCATGAGATAAATCATATAATTAATTATAATTCAAAGAACATCAACAAATGTTAATTCTCTAAAATTAAATTTCATAGTGCTAAATTTTGAAAATATATCAATAGATTTGAAAATTGATGGTAAAAAATAAAAAATTCTTATTATTTACTATTCCTACTATTTATTAACCAACATACTATTAACTAAATGATTAAAAAAAATTTAACCTTACTTATTGTTAGTCTGTTTATTTTTTCGGCCCAAGGAACAATTGCTCAAAGTAGAAAGGATAAAAAAGCAGCTAAAAATGCTATGGCAAAAGTGGATGCAAAATCCAGTGATGTGAAAAAAGAACCAAAACCTTATCGAAAAGTAATTGATTCGACAGCAGTTACCCAAAACGGACTAATTACTGTTCATAAAATTGACCAAAAATATCTTTATGAAATTTCGGATTCTCTTTTAGGAAGTGAAATAATGACCATCACCCGTTATTCTAAAACCCCAGCTGGTGGAGGTATTTTTGGTGGAGAAGAAATCAATAGACAAGTTGTTCGTTGGGAAAAGGGATTGAATAACAACCTTCTTTTGCGATCTATTACTTATGTTATAATGTCTCCAGACGAAGACAAACCATTGGCACAAGCAGTCAAAAATTCTACTTCAGATCCTATTATAGGAAACTATGATGTCTTGGCTTATAAAAAAGATAATGATGGACAAATTATAGGATATGTAATCGATTTGACACCTACTTTTGATGCCGATGTTCAAACATTTTCACTAGATCCGATTAAAAAACAATTATTAAATATACAAGCGTTTCAAAAAGACCGCTCTTTTATCTCAAAAGTCACTAGTTATCCCATAAATACCGAAATAAGAAGTGTAAAAACATTTACCACTACACCTCCAAAAATCAGTCCTACACCAACACCCCAAATTGGAGTAAATTTACCTTCTGCATTAGACGCTGGTGTGATTACAGTAGAAATGAATACTTCTATGATTTTATTACCAAAAACACCGATGCGAAAAAGAGAATTTGATGCTCGCGTGGGTTATTTTGCAAACCAATTTGGCGTTTTTGAAGAGGATTCTCAAAAATCTGACACTAAAGTATTTGCGGTAAGATGGCGTTTAGAACCAAAATCTGCTGAGGATGCTCAAAAACAAAAAAATGGAGAACTAATTGAACCTCTAAAACCAATCGTTTATTATATTGATCCTGCGACTCCAGAAAAATGGAAAAAATACATCAAACAAGGAATTGATGATTGGCAAGTTGCTTTTGAAGCTGCGGGTTGGAAAAACGCCATTCGTGGAGAATATTGGCCAGAAAATGATCCGACGATGAGTCTAGAAGATGCTCGTTTTAGTGTACTTAGATATTTTGCTGCAGAAATTCAAAATGCATACGGTCCCAATGTGCATGATCCAAGAAGTGGAGAAATTTTAGAAAGTCATATTGGTTGGTATCATAATATTATGAGCCTTTTAAGAAATTGGTATTTAATTCAAACTGCCGCTGCAAATCCAGAAGCAAGAGCAAAGAGATTTGATGATAAGCTAATGGGAGAATTAATTCGTTTTGTGTCTTCTCACGAAGTGGGACATACATTAGGTCTTCGTCATAATATGGGAGCTAGTTCTGCAACTCCTGTAGAAAAATTAAGAGACAAAGATTTTGTTGCAAAAAATGGTCATACTTCTTCTATCATGGATTATGCTCGTTTTAATTATGTGGCGCAACCAGAAGATGGGGTAACTGATTTCTTTCCAAAAATTGGAGATTATGACAAATGGGCAATAAAATGGGGTTACTCTTATTTTGAAGAAGCGAAATCTGAGAAAGAAGAAAAAACCATCTTAAACGAAATGACTAAAGAAGCCTACAAAAATAATCGTTTGTGGTTTGGAACTGAATCTAGTCCTTACGATCCAAGGTACCAAACAGAAGATATTGGTGATAACGCAATGAGAGCTTCGGAATACGGAATTAAAAACCTAAAAAGAATTTTACCAAACCTTATAGAATGGTCTAGCGAAAAAGGAGAAAGCTATAGTGAACTAGATGAGCTTTATGGCGCACTTACCGGACAGTTTAGAAGGTATATGGGACATGTTACTAAAAATGTTGGTGGAATATATGACTCTCCAAAAACATACGATATGACTGGAAATCAGTTTACAGTTGTTCCAAAAAGTATTCAGAAAGATGCTGTAGCTTTCTTAAATACACAATTATTTACGACTCCAAAATGGTTGTTAAATCAAGATATTCTATCTAAAATAAATCCTGATAGTGGTGTTGAAGCCATTAAATCGATGCAAGATGCAACATTAAGTAGTTTATTAGCGGGAGATAGAATGGTTCGATTAATGGAAACTTCTAGTGCTATCAAAGAAAATTACGCTGTAGACGAACTGATGACTGATTTAAATAAAGGAATTTTCTCTGAGTTAAAAGGCTCCAGCAGTATAGATATTTACAGAAGAAATATTCAAAAAATATATGTAGATAAACTTATCGAATTACTTAAACCTGGTTCAACAACAGTAAGATCAGTTCCTGTAGGTGTAACTTATGGTTTTAATACCCGAAAAGTAAACTTAGCACAAACCGATCTTCCTTCAATAGCTAGAGGTCAATTGAACACTTTAAAAAATGAATTAAAAATGGCTACGATCAGGATGACTGATACTGTGAGTAAATACCACATACAAGATTTAATAGCAAGAATTGGAGAAGCTTTAAATCCTAAATAGGATTATTCAGTCTCAATAAATACTTTTTTATAAAATAAAATGTAAAATAAAACCCGACTTATTATAACAATAAGTCGGGTTTTTATTTTATAAATAAGAATAAAATATTGCTATTTTTTAATTAAGATTAAAAAACAGCAACGTTATTTTTTTTTCTTTTTAGGTATGACATTAGAAACATTTTCAAACTTTTTATCTGTCAAGTTATACGTCAATTTGTTTTCCTGTGTTTTGTTTTTTAAAATTATATCTCCTTCATTAGTAACATTCAGCATAAATCCTGCATTTCGTACTTTTTGAATCGTTTGAGTAGCACTTTGATCTTTATCTACAAAATTTGTTTCTTTAATTTTAATAACAGACTGAACATTGGAAATTAAAATCTCTTTTGAAAGTACATCAAATATTTCATTGTAAATAGAAGAAGACTCTTCCGTTTTTGAAGGACTAATTATTGAACTACTTTCAAGCCAACTTAAATTATACAATTTAATTCCTTTTGCGGTGAATGGAGTAATTTTGCATTCTAAAAGCAATTTAGGATCTTGAATCTTTTTCAATTGAATGGTATCGTTACTCACCTCTTTATTAACAATCAGCAGATAAAAATTATTATTAGATACTTCCGCTCTAATATTATCAATTTTTGCTAAAGTTACACCAGTAATTTTTTTGGAGCTTTTCTTTTTTTGACTATAATTGATATTAAATGAAAGACAAAGAATAAGCAATACGCTAATTTTATACATTATAAGGGAGCTAAGAATTTTCAACAAAATTAAGAAGAATAGTATGATAATTATTAAAAAGTTGAAATAAAAAAAACCAGACTATAAATAGCCTGGTTTTACAATTAAATATAAACAAACAAAAAAATTAATCTTTTTGGTACTTAACTGCTAAACTATAAATAACTAAACCAAATCCAATTTTGTTAATGGCATCTGCAATGTTATATACTACATCAATATTTCCTGCTGGTATAAATCCGTTGTACCATCCTGTTGTCCCCATCATATATCCTAAAGGATAAATAGACCATCCTACTAAAACAAACCAACATAAAATTTTGTGTGCTTTTTGAATCTCTCCTCCAGCTGCTGCAGCTAGTTTTGATGCTTCACCCAACCAAATTTCATATACAATAGCAAAATAAGCAAGACCCGAAATAAAGCCCCAAAGTGCTGCACTATCAGTAAAAACTACTTCACCAAAGTAACCTGTAACTAACATTACAATTGAGTAAATAATCATTTTCCATAACAAGGACTGCTTTGCTCCTGCTACTTTTAAGATAAGGTAAAATTCTAAACACATTAACGGCACTGTTAATACCCAATCAACGTAGCGAAAGAAAGTAGGCGATTCCCCAAAAGAAGCCCAATAATCTCGCATGTAAAAGTAATGGACTGCTGCAATAAAAGTAATCAATCCCGAAACTAAAACGGAGGTACGCCATTTTCTGTCGAACTGACTTAAAGATAGAAAGAAAAATGCTGATGCAGCCATCATAGCCATACAGCCTACAAAGAACGTAAAACCTACATAATCTGTTGGTGATAACTTACCAACCAATGCTGAAATAAACATAAAGTTTGTCATAAGTAAAAATTTAAATGATTTTTGTTTACTCAAAGTTAATAAAAGTTAAACAATAATTTATCTTTTTGTTTAACTATTTTTAACTATTTTTAAACAATAATTAATACCAATGAAAAATTATACCAACATTGCAATCGTAGCAAGCTTTTTTGCTTTATGGATGGATTCCTTTTTATCTACTAAAAATCAGATATTTATGGGTTTTCTATTCATATTTTCATTCGGAATACTTCACGGAGCCAATGATTTACTACTAATTAAGAATATAATTGCACAAAATAGATCTAATTCTTGGCTAAAAATCTTTACATATTATGTAATAATTGTTTTAGCTGGAATATTACTTTTTTACATTATTCCGCAGTTTGCTCTTTTACTTTTTATAATAGTCAGCGCGAATCATTTTGGAGAACAACAATGGCAAAAATTGAATTCTCTTTTTCCTAAAACATTAGTTGTTGTATATCAATCTTTATATGGTATGATTGTATTACTCTTGCTTTTTAATTTTCATAGTAATCAAGTAAAAGATATCATCAAAACAATCACTCATTTCATTATTCCAAAAGAATTACTATTATACACTCTTCAAGCTTCGATTGTGTTATTCCTTATAATAAGTAGTTACTTTTGCTGGAAAATAGAGAAGATTAGAAAAAAAATAATCTTAGAATTATTTTTTTTATTTGTGTTCGCAATTTTATTTAAGTCATCTAGCTTAATTTGGGGATTTGCAATATACTTCGTTCTCTGGCACAGCATACCTTCCATAATAGATCAAATTAAGTTTTTGAATAAATCCTTTACCTTTCCAAACTTTTTTAATTACTGCAAATCTGCTGGAGTATATTGGTTAATATCAATAATAGGAATTGCTCTAATTTACTATAGGTATCAAGAAGAAGAATTATTCAATGCGCTGTTTTTTTCTTTTTTAGCAGCAATAACATTTCCTCATACCATAGTGATTAACAAAATGTTTAAAAGAAAAGAAAAAGTTTAAAAAAATGCAAAAAAAAACCGTTCACTTAAAGTGAACGGTTTTCTTTTATAAAAAAAGCAAAGACTCGATAAATACATCGAGTCTTTACAATAATTTATTATTTTACTTCTTCGAATTCAACGTCTTCAACATTGTCTCCTTGAGTCGCTTCTCCTTGTGGAGCAGCTTCTTGTTGACCTTGTTCTCCTTTAGCATACATTGCCTCAGTAGCTGTTTTCCAAGCTGCATTGATATTATCTAAAGCTGTTTGGATTGCATCAATATCTTGAGATTGGTGAGCCATTCTCAATTCAGTTAATGCATATTCTACAGCAACTTTATGATCATCAGCTAATTTAGAACCAAGTTCTTTTAATTGAGTTTCAGTTTGGAAGATCATTCCATCAGCTTCGTTCAATTTTTCTGCTCTAGATCTTGCGATTTTGTCAGATTCAGCGTTAGCTTCAGCATCTTGTTTCATTCTTTCGATTTCTTCAGAAGTTAATCCAGAAGAAGCTTCGATACGAATATCATGAGATTTACCAGTTCCTTTATCAGTTGCAGAAACTTTGATGATACCATTAGCATCAATATCAAAAGTTACTTCAATTTGAGGAACTCCTCTTGGTGCTGGTGGAATACCGTCTAAGTTAAAACGACCAATCGTTTTGTTATCAGCAGCCATTGCTCTAGCTCCTTGAAGAACGTGCAATTCAACTGTTGGTTGAGAATCTGCAGCAGTAGAGAAAACTTGAGATTTTTTAGTTGGAATAGTAGTGTTAGACTCAATTAATGTAGTCATAACTCCACCCATAGTTTCGATACCTAAAGATAAAGGTGTAACGTCAAGTAACAATACATCTTTTACATCTCCAGAAAGAACTCCACCTTGAATAGCTGCTCCAATTGCAACAACTTCATCAGGGTTAACTCCTTTAGACGCTTTTTTACCAAAGAATTTTTCCACTTCTTCAGCGATTCTTGGCATACGAGTAGAACCTCCAACAAGAATAACTTCGTCAATATCAGCTACAGTTAAACCTGCATCCTTCAATGATTTAGCAACTGGTTCCATAGAACGTTTTACTAAAGCATCTGTTAATTTTTCAAATTGAGATCTAGTTAATTTTTTAACTAAGTGTTTTGGTCCTGAAGCTGTAGCAGTTACGTAAGGTAAGTTGATTTCAGTTTCAGCAGAAGATGACAATTCAATTTTAGCTTTCTCAGCAGCTTCTTTCAAACGTTGTAATGACATTGGATCAAGACGTAAGTCAATACCTTCTTCTTTCAAGAAGTCATTCGCTAACCAGTCAATAATTTCGTGGTCAAAATCATCTCCACCTAAGTGAGTATCTCCGTTTGTAGACAATACTTCAAAAACTCCGTCTCCTAATTCAAGAACAGAAATATCAAATGTACCTCCACCTAAATCGTAAACAGCAATTTTTTGATCTTTTCCTTTTTTATCTAATCCGTAAGCTAATGCCGCAGCAGTAGGCTCGTTGATGATACGCATTACTTTAAGACCTGCAATTTCACCAGCTTCTTTAGTCGCTTGACGTTGTGCATCATTAAAGTAAGCAGGAACAGTAATAACTGCTTCAGTAACTGTTTGACCTAAATAGTCTTCAGCAGTTTTTTTCATTTTTTGAAGTGTCATTGCTGACAATTCTTGTGCAGTATAAAGACGACCATCAATATCAACACGTGGTGTATTGTTGTCTCCTTTTACTAATTTGTAAGAAACTCTTTTTGCTTCAGCAGAAACTTCGCTAAAAGAATGACCCATAAAACGTTTGATAGAAGCAATAGTCTTAGTTGGATTAGTTACCGCTTGTCTCTTAGCAGGATCTCCTACTTTAATTTCTCCACCTTCAACAAAAGCGATGATAGATGGTGTTGTTCTTTTTCCTTCTGCATTAGGAATAACAACTGCTTCATTACCTTCCATTACAGAAACACAAGAGTTTGTCGTACCTAAATCAATTCCGATTATTTTACCCATTTTTAATATATTTAATTTTATTGTATATTAGTTTTATTCACTCGGAGTCTTTAAGTCAATCTTTGTGCCAATACAAATGACACTTATAAATTGTCAGTTTATGTTAAAATTAATAATAATAAATATGACAAGATGACATTTTAGACTGACTGACAGAGGTGGAATTTAATAGTTGTAGCGGAACTCTATCCTTACATAGACACCACAATCAATCTCAATTTAACTAATCAAATTAGAAATGGATTGGCTTTTTTTATAATTAAATTCCTATGTTTGAAAAAAAAGATATGAAATTTTCAACAATACAGTTAGGAACTAATAAAATAGAAATTTTTAATTCTTATTTAGGGCGAGAGACCATACGATTGAATGGAGAAACCGTTTCCGAAAAGAAATCAATCACTGGCGCAACGCACCTTTTTACCATAATGGAAGAAGATCGCAAAGTACCTTGTAAAATAATTCTAGGTTATGGTGCAAATGGTGTCGTTATGGATTTCTACAAAGATAACATTGCTATTATAAAATCTCCTCGATGCTCCTCATTAATAGTACTTTTTATGATATTACTTTTTATAACAATAGGAGTAATTATGCAAATGGCATATCACAATTATTAAACATTAAGTTTATATTACAAGTCCAGAAATTAGTATTTATTAGATACTTGTTGTTAAATAAAACCAATACTTTTGTAATTCTTTACAATAAATCCTTTAGAAACAAAAATATGTTTACACTAGAACAAATTAAAGAAGCACATAATAAAGTACAAACAGCTGCTGATTTTTCAAATTATATAAAAGAAGTAATACAATTGGGAGTACAAGGATATGACACTTTTATAAATGACGGTCGAGTATCGTATTATGGTGTTGATAATTTTTCTGTGAGTACTACCGAAAAATATCCGACATTAAAGATTGCACCAAATGTAAATAAGGAACGCTTTATAGAATTTTTAGTATTACATCAAGACGGCCAAACCGATTATTATACTTTTTGCGAACAAGCGGCACAATGTGGTATTGCAAAATCGCGCGTTGCGCTTCTTGAAATGACTTGTACCTATTTTGATATTTTAGATGCTCCTATTATAATCGAAAAAATTCCAGTTTAATTTATACATAATTTAAATTTTTAATAGCTAATTTTACTTTTGTATTTTTTTTTAAAATATCAAATAACAGCAATTAAATAAAAAACAATGACATCATTTAGTAAACAATTATCCTTGCCTTGGTCCGATTTAGACCCTAACTTTCATGTTCGTCATAGTGCTTATTATGATTTTGGAGCACAACATCGTATTGAAATTTTGGAAAGTCTAGGATTGACGATGAAAATATTACAACAAAATCATTTTGGTCCTATCTTATTTAGAGAAGAATGTATTTTTAGAAAAGAAATTAAACTTTCTGACAAGATTGTAATGCAAACAAAAGTTTCTAAAATGAAACCCGACGCTTCCCGATGGTCTATTGTGCATGAGTTCCTGAATGAAGAAAATAAACTATGTGCAGTAATAACCGTAGATGGTGCTTGGATGGACACCAAATTACGCAAAATAGCCGATCCAACTCCAGAAATTGCTGTTCAAGCGATTAGTCATTTCCCCAAAAGCGAAGATTTTATGCAGCTTTAAATAGCAAAATATGATTCGAAATTTGGAGAATTTTACAGATTAAAATCTAAAAAAACTTCAAATTTCGAGTCTTTTTTATTTATTACACATTGTTATAATCTTTACAGGAAAATATTTTTTGAAAACCAAAATAGCAGCAATACTACAAATAAATATTGTTCTAATTCCCCCAAATCCTATTTCTAAAAATATCAAAGGTTTGTTTCAGATGCTGATTGATCAACAATAAAGCAACGATAACAAGCATGGCGTAACCCATAAAAGTAAAAATTTCCATATTTGACAATAAAACCGATTGTTTAGATATAGAACTCACAATTTGCTTAATTGCTAATTTATTAGCATTATCAGAAGAATATCCTTTGGCAATAAAACTTTGGGTGATTTGCGCTACACGCATTTGGGTTTCTGGACTTTCAGGCAAAACAAATTCACTCAATTTCAAATAGTGATTTCTTTGTAAAAACACTCCAGCATTTTGAATAATAGCAAAACCTAAAATACTTCCCCAAAAACGTCCTGCAACTCCAACAATTCCTGCAAATGGTCCATAATGAGTAGGTACAGCAGCTACTGTAAACAAGACTAATGGTACAAATATAATTCCAACCGCAACTCCTTGCAACATATACGGAATAGCAATATCAGACAACGAAACATCAGGCACAAAAAGAAAGGTAAACCACAGATGAAATACTGCAAAAAGTGAAAATCCGATAATAAACATATACTTTGAGGACACTGATTTTGCCAGAAATACTCCCGCCAAAACCATCCCTATTACATTACCAATTAAATTTAAATATTGCACATGCGCCACTCTCGAAGGGTCCCAATTCCAAACGGTGAACATCGTGCTGTGGCAAATATTCAGCGTCGCTCTGGCGATATAAAAAAAAACGGATATGAATAAACCGGTGCGTAAATTGGCATAGCGAAATACTCCCATATCAAAAGTAGGTCGTTTGATCAGCATTTGCCTCAGGACAAATAGCCCACCAGTTAGTAACGAAACTATAAGTGCGATTATAATTTGATGGGATTCAAACCAATACTTTTTTTCGCCATAAACAAAGAAATAAGCTCCAGACAAAAGAGAAGTGAGCAAAAAAATAAAACTCGACCAATCTATCTGATATAACGGGGTTTTTCTGTGAAAACGATGACTCTCAAATGTAAGCATAACCAAGGCCACGCAGACGATTTGAAACAATGCCGAACCATACGCCATGTATTTCCAATCGTAATTTTCAAGAAGCCAAACTGCAATATTCATTATAAAAGGTGTCGCCAGAAACAAAGCGCTATAATTAAGGGTAAAACCAATAATTAATGCATGTTTTGACTTGAATCTTGAAATCAGAAATTGTCGTAAGGCAACACAAGGCAATGCCATCAATATTCCTTCGGCTATTCTCAAAATAACAAATAACGAAAAATTTTCGATATAAGCCGTTAATATGAATGTTATTGCAGACAGGCCGTAAATTGTCAGGAAATATTTTTTGGTCGGGAAAAACTTAAACAATCTGCTTTCGACCAAAATAGTGGTCAAAAAAGTAGCGTATGTAACAATCATTGAAAACTGCAAATCTTCTGGCTCCACATCTAAAAAACTGGCAGCGTACGTAACATTGGAAGTATAAACTCCCAACAAAACCATCGAATGCAACAGACAGAAAAATATAATAGCGATTATGGCCCAATTGGGAACCCAAGATTTAAAGACCTTTGTATTTGACATCTGATTATTTATGTTCAGCTACAACCACCATATTCATTCCTGCTCTAAGAAAATCAGTTTGTTGATCATTTTCTTTCAATTTTATTCTAACCGGAATTCTTTGTTCAATTTTAATAAAGTTACCTGTTGCATTATCGGGCGGCAATAACGAGAAACGAGCTCCACTTGCTGGTGATAAAGACTCGATGATTCCGATAAATTTTCTACCATTTACGGCATCGGCACTCATTTCAACTTCCTGTCCAACAGATAAATATTGCAACTGCGTTTCCTTAAAATTAGCCGTAATCCATTTTTCCTTGCTAACTATAGAAACCAAAGTCTGTCCTTCCTTTATCATTTGTCCCGGCTGAATCATTTTTTTTCCCACCCAACCATCATAAGGAGCTGTAATTACGGTAAAAGAAAGAAACAAATCAGCGTTGTCAGCAACGGCTTGTTTTGACTGAATTACGGTTTGAGCAGTTGGTATTTTAGCCCAAGCTTCTGAGGTATTTAATACCGCCGACTGAATGGTGTTTGCTATTTCTTCATAATGCGCTTTGGCCAATTCATAATCCGCTTTTACCTTTTCTACTTGCTGTTCTGTTGCGGCATCTTCTTTTAATAAAGATTGATATCGATTGTATTCCAATTTTGTTTTCCAAACTTGGGTTTTAGCAGCCACCAATTGAGATTGCCTAACCGAAGTCGTATTAGCAGTTGTCTCCACATTTTTTTCTATAGCGATAACGTTACTTTTTGCATTTTCAACATCCGCCAAAGCCATATTCAAATGCGATGTATATTCCTTGTTATCGATTACAACCAAAGTATCGCCTTTATGAACAAATTGATTTTCATTATAACGGACTTCCTGAACATAACCTGTTATTCTTGCCATAATAGGCGTCACATACTGATCAACCTGAGCGTCATTAGTTTCCTCATGGTTTTTATTAAAAATATAGAACCAAATACCCAAAATAATTCCGCTGAAAACCAGAATACTGGCAACAACAGTGATTAATTTGCTAAACGATTTATGGGCTCTTGACTTATTTTCTGCTATTATCATATAGAAATGAAACTAAAATTATTGTAAACTTTGATTGTTATTTATTAAGTATTCCAGCGGTATGAAGCAATTCATATTGTTTCATAGCACCATCTATTTTCATAGAAATTTTGTTGAATTTTGCTTGAAGCAATGCATTATCAGCATCGACCATTTCGGTAATTAAAACCAACTGATTGAGGTATTTTGCTTTTACAATACGATAATTCTCTTGGGCTAAAACCAAAGCTTTATCAGTAACTTTCAGTTTATCTAGTATTTCCTGATACTGTGTGTGATTTCGAAAGACTTTATCGGTCATCTCATTTTTCACTATCTCAGATTCATTTTTTTGCAATTCCACTTTCAAATTAGCGATTTGTACTTTGGCTCTATTCTTATATAAATTTGAAATATCATAAGAAGCCTCAATCCCTACCTGCCCAATTGTGTACATAAATGGCATATCTAGACTAAAAGTCAAATACATCGGATAGCGTAAATTATAATTTCCAAAGAAGGCTAGCCTGGGCAAAGCATTTGCTTTTACCATTTTCAACTCTGTTTTTTTGACATCAATTTCTCTGCTTGCAATACGCATTTCTTCGTTTTGCATCGTTTCCTTAAAATAAAAATCATACTGTTTCATGACAGGTATCATATCGATCAAGCTTGTTGAATCAATTCTAATGTCCTCCTCTTCGGGCAACTGCAATAGTGTCTTTAAATCCTGAAGAGCAATTCTGATATTTTTTTTATTGGTCAAAGAACTTAACTCGCGGTCAGAAAGTTGTAATTCAGCACGAAGGACTTCATTTTTGGTGACGATTCCGTGACTTTTAAATGCTTTCACTTCCTTCAACCGTTCTTCTTCTTCCTTAATACTTTCCTCAATTATTTTTTGGAGCTCCATCATTTTGTAAATTCCCAAAAAAGTAGCGGTAACCTCTAATTGAACATCGTTCTCTGTTTTCTCCACATGTAGTTCAGCAATTTCATTTTCTTGGTGTGATTTTTTGATTTCATTTTTGATTTTACCTCCTTCATAAAGTGGCATATCAAACTTTGTAACCACATCATAAATTGTATTTCTAGGTTCTGGAGCGACCACTATTTGTTTAGTAAAACCACCACCTTCCCACAAAGTCACATCAGACAATCTAGAATACATGGCATTAAAACCAATTTCTGGTAAACGAAGATTTTTGGCCTCTTTAATTCCAGTTTCCGAAATTTCCTTTAAAATATGGGATTTTTGTATTGTCCTATTATTCACTTTTGCAATTTGGATTGCTTCATTCAAAGTAAGGACTTTTGGTTGCTGCGCATGTGCTCCTATTGGAACTTGAAAAAAAAGGAATGCTAACAAGAGAACTCGAAGAAAATTAAATCTCGATTGGTTTGAAGAAACCCACTTTATGAGAAACATAATATAAAAGTATTTACCGCAAAGGTATCTACTCTATTTCATGTGGTAAAATCAACAAAAGTCATATATTTATTCATTTCAGACAAAATAAAATAAAGAAAAAATTACTGCTAACTATAATTGTTCTTTTTTAAAATCTCCACTCCGTTTAAATAATCCGAAGGTCGTTGCCCTAAAGTTTTGAAAAAGGTATTACTAAAGGTAGGTACGCTATTATAACCAACTGCTTGCGCCACTTCATTTACCGAAAGTTTTTTTTCAAGCAATAATTCAATCGCTTTTAAAATTCTTCGAATTGTGAAATATTGGATAAAAGACATTCCTAAATCCTTTTGAAATAAGCGGTATAAGGAGCGTTCGCTAAATCCGAATCGATCCGCTAAATCAGAAAAAAGTATTGTGTCGCCTAAGTTTTTATCTAAGTAATCAATAATTTTAATCAGCCGAGTATCCTTTGGAAAAGGCAGTGATAAAGGCAAATTGGTCAAGCAGATTTCGGGTAAAATAGCTTTTATAGCAAGGGCGATACTATAATTACGACTTCCTTTTTTTAGATTTCCATTCCATCGATTCGTGAAAAGCATCATTTGCAACAATAAATCATTGATGGGGTAAATCCCTTCGGTTCCATAAAAGGAATCTTCATTCATTTCCACCGGAAAATACAAATTACGCATCATTACGCTTTGAGAATTGGGTTGAATGCTGTGCGCAATTCCAGCAGGAATCCAAATAAAATGTCTGGCCGGAAGAAAATAAGTTTTAGCCTCGGTGGTAACATAAACTATTCCGCCTTCTGCATACAGCATTTGGCCTTTTTCATGTTTATGAGTGGGAATCATCAGTTCTCCCATTAAATCATGATGACAATAAATACTTTTTTTATCAGTATCAACCTCTCTCGTGTAATATTTTTCGGCTAAAATCGTTTGCTCTTCCATACTGGCTGAAATGAATATTTTTATGGCTTCCTACGATATTTATCCAATTTCATTTTTTGCTAAAATTGCACTACCTATAAATGATATTTAAAAAAACAATTCATTCATTAAGGAAACATCATTTTTTAGGTGTTTTATTTCAAAATAAAAACAAATTATGCAATTGGACAGAATCAGATTTCAAAGTTACAAAGACAAAGTTATTTCTGCGCAGCAAGCCGCTCGTTATTTTAAAGATAAAATGACTGTTGGAACCAGCGGATTTACAAAAGCAGGTGATAGTAAAGCCGTTTTACCAGCTTTTGCAGAAAGGGCAAAATCGGAAACGATTGCAATCACATTGATTACGGGCGCTTCTTTAGGTCAAACTACCGATACTGATTTAGCTAACAATAATGCTTTATATAAAAGAATGCCTTTTCAATCTGATGCAAGTTTGAGAAAAAAAATAAATGAAGGTACCATTTTATATATCGATCAACATTTAAGTGAAACCGCTGAATTATTAGAAAACAAACACCTTCCTAAAATTGACATTGCGGTAATTGAAGCCACTTATATTGATGAAAACGGAAATGTTATCCCAACAACTTCTGTTGGAAACTCCGCCACATTTGCGCATTTGGCAGATAAAATAATCATCGAAATAAACACTTCTATTCCTTTAGAATTTAAAGGAATTCATGATGTTTACACTTCAAAATCATATCCCAATAGAGCTGTTTTAAACATCACTGCTACAGATAGCCGAATTGGTCAAGATTTCATTAGTATTGATCCCAAAAAAGTGGTTGGAATTGTTTTTACTGAAATTTTAGACAGTCCTGCAAAACCAACCGAAATAGATCCAAAAACGGCTGCTATTGCTAATCATTTGTTAGAATTTTTTGAAAATGAAATTAAAGAAGGCCGTCTAACCAATTCACTAATGCCCTTGCAAGCCGGAATTGGAAAAGTCGCTAATGCAGTAATGTCTGGATTTGCCAAAAGCAATTTTGAAAATCTAGTAATGTATTCAGAAGTATTGCAAGACAGCACTTTTGAACTTATTGACAGCGGAAAAATGAGTTTTGCTTCGGCCTCTTCAATTACAGTTTCTGAAAATTGTTATAAAAATATTCTTGAAAATTTCGATTTTTATAAAGACAAAATAGTGCTTCGACCACAAACCATTAGCAATTCAGCAGAAGTAATCCGAAGACTAGGAGTTATTGCAATTAATACAGCCATTGAATTTGACATTTATGGAAATGTAAATTCCACACATATTTCTGGAACTAAAATGATGAACGGAATTGGCGGTTCTGGAGATTTTGCAAGAAATGGCTATTTGAGCATATTTGTTACTCAATCTTCTTCTAAAGAAGGGAATATTATTTCTCATGTATTACCCATGGTTTCGCATGTGGATCATACGGAACATGATGTAGATATTTTGATAACAGAACAAGGAGTCGCTGATTTAAGAGGACTTGCTCCGAGAGAAAGAGCCAAAGTCATCATTGAAAACTGTGTACATCCCGAATACAAAGAGGAATTATTAGATTATTTTAACCGTGCTTGTGCGCGTGGCGGTCATACTCCTCACCTTCTGGAAGAAGCATTTAAACTTAACTTACGATTTATTGAAACAGGAAGTATGAAGAAGTAAACCTGAATCTAATTCCCTTTTTTTCCATTTGTTACCAAAAACTACAACCTTAAAAGTTGTAGTTTTTTTATACCTACCTAAATCATGTTTTTGTACTTAGGTTTTTATTAAAACTAATAAATTATTTATCGCTTTACTATTACTTAAATCGTATGAGGAATTTCAAATAGAATTACATAACAATTTTAAACAACCTTACAGAAGTAAAAACGGACAACAAGTTTGAATTGAGTGGTTATACTCCACTAAAATTTAAATGATTCCAAAAGACTTTATCATATTAGACAACTACTTTTTTATTAAATTTCATTTCAACAAATACACTTTAGTATTAACATTAGAAAGTAAGAAACCCTAAATTTTATAATTTTAATCGTAAATTTTATAAAGAGCTGTACCGCTAATTTTTGATCTTTACCAACTAGTGCGTTTAGCGATGAAATTGTAATTCTGATTTAATTTTGCTATTTTTAACCAAAAAATTGCCTCGATTGAAAAAATATTTAAAGAAAAGTCTCAAAATTTTGCTTTGGATAATAGGATCTATTATTCTATTATTCTTTCTATTGGTTATCGCACTTCAGATTCCTTCTATACAAAATTTAGCAAAAAACAAAGCGGTTACCTACCTGCACGAAAAAATTAAAACTAAGGTTCAGATAAATAGGATCGAAATTGGTTTGCCTAAAAAAATCATTTTGGAGGGCGTTTATTTTGAAGATCAGAAAAAAGACACGCTTCTTGCTGGAGAAAAACTAGCAGTCGATATCAGTTTATTTCAATTACTAAATAATAAAGTAGAAATCAACTCTGTTCATTTAGAAGGAATTACAGCTAATTTAAATAGAGATTCGAAATCTGTTTTTAACTTTGACTACATTATAAAAGCATTTACTTCTCCTGATAAGCCAAAAAGTGATTCTCCTCCTATGGAATTTTCTGTGGCCGAAATAGAATTAGATCGTATCCGTTTGAAGTATAATGATCAAATTACCAAGAATAATATAGATGTCAATCTGACTTATTTTCAAACAAAGATTAAGACTTTTGATTTAGCCCAAATGAATTTTGAAATTCCTAAAGCTAAAATCAATGGTTTAAAATTAAAATTGCAGCAAGGTATTGCTGACGCATCCAAAAAAACTAAAAAAGCTACTGTAAATAATGAGCCAGAATCATTGCTAAAATTAAAATTAGGTGAAATTGATTTGGCTAAGATTGACTTTGATTATAAAAGTGAAGAGACCAAATTAGCTACTACTTTTTATTTGAAAAAACTGCTTGCAAAAATTGATAAAATGGATCTCAATAATCAATTTGCTATAGTGGAACGTTTGGATATAAAAGGACTAAAAGGAAATCTATCTATTGATAAATCAGACAAAATAGAATCTAAAAAACCAGCATCAAATGATGATTCCAATAACTGGCAAATAAAAATAAATACAACAGAATTAGAAAAAATTAATTTTCGTTTTGACAAAAATAGTGTTGCTGCAACTCAAAAAGGAATTGACTACAATCACTTAAATATTACCAATCTTAATTTAAAAGCTAAAGCCTTAAATTACAACCCTGAAAATATTTCGGGAACGGTAAATTCATTAACGGTAAAGGATAAAAGCGGTTTAAACATACAAGCTATGACCACAGAATTTTTCTATGGTAATAAGAATGCTTTTTTTAAGAAATTATATTTAAAAACTCCCCAAACCGAATTAAAAAATGAAATTAGAATAGGATATCCATCAATAGCTTCTTTAGCAAAAAATCCTGGAGAATTAGGACTAAATGCCAATCTTAAGAAAAGTAAGTTAGGCATCAAAGATATTTTGCTCTTCGCTCCTACTTTGGCAAATACGAGTCCCTTTAATAGTAATCAAGATGCAATTTTGTTAATTGATGGTGTCATTAACGGAAAACTAAAAAATTTAGAATTTCCTGGTATTAACATCAGCGGATTTGGGAACACCAATTTGATAGCCAGCGGAAGCATTGTTGGTTTGCCCGATATTAATAAAACTGTTTTCGATTTAGACATTAAAGAATTAAATTCAACACAGAAAGATTTTCTTAGTTTTTTACCAAAAGGGACAATTCCGAACTCTATACAATTGCCCTCTAAATTTAGCGCAAAAGGAACCTTTAAAGGAATGATCGCTAACTTTAGTACAAAAATGAATTTGACAAGTAGTTTTGGTAATGCCAAAATAAATGCCTCTTTTGATCATAGCAGAAAAAAATACGAACGATATAATGCACAAACTGAATTAATTAATTTTGATTTGGGTAAATTAATCAAAAATGATTCAGTTGGAAAAGTTACGCTAAAAGCTAACATTAAGGGAACTGGTTTTGATCCCAAAACCGCCACAGCATCATTAAACGGGAATATTATAAAAGCCTATTATAATAAATACACTTATACAAACCTTATTTTAAAAGGTGCAATTACCAACGGAAAATTTAATGCAGTTGCCTCAGCAAATGATCCTAATCTAACCTTTGACTTAGTGAGTAATGGAAGTTTTAAAGATAAATATCCTGTTGCAAAATTAAAGTTGAATGTAGATATTGCGGATTTAGAAAAACTAAATCTTCATGCTGGACCTTTAAAAATAAGAGGTGCAATAGATGCTGATATTCAGTCGGCAAATTTAGATTATTTAAACGGATCTGTTTACGCACACAGCATCAGTGTTGTTGATGCAAAAGAAGAATTTGCAATTGATTCTATAAGTATAATTGCAAAATCAACAGCTGAGAAGAATATCTTATCTATAAAATCTCCTTTTTTAGTTGCAGATGTAGACGGGAAATATAGTTTTTCTAAAATAGGTAAAGCGCTCAGTAATTCTATTGCAAAATATTATGATGCAAATCCTAAATCTAAAAAAACAGTAGTTGAGAAGCAGCAATTTACTTTTAAAGTGAATGTAAAAGATGATCCAATTTTATACAAGTTAATTCCAAATTTAAAAAGTTTAGAACCCATAATTATTGAAGGAAAATACAATTCAGTTAATGATTCCATTGTTATTAATGGTGCAATTCCTAAACTTATTTATGGAGAAAATACGATTACTAATGCTGTTTTAAAAGTAGAAACAAAAGACAAATCCTTAGTATATAATGTAGTCATCGATGATATACAAAACAAACAATTTCAATTGCCTTACACTAGTATTTCTGGAGTAGTAGAGAAAAATAGCGTAGGTTATACTTTGCAGTTAAAAGATTTAAAAGAAGTAGAACGCTATTTAATTGCTGGAACTTTAAAAAGTATAGATGGTAGCAATGAAGTTAGTCTTGATCCGAGTAAATTAGTGCTAAATTACGACGGATGGTCCATTGCACCCGAAAATGTAATTCGTTTTGGAGACAAAGGCATTTATGTTGGACAATTTGATTTGAGTAAAGCCGGAAGCACCATAAAAATACAATCAGAAACGAATGTTCCCAATGCTCCTATTGCGGTCAATTTTAAGGATTTTGAAATTAGCACCATCACTAGTTTCATCGAGAAAAAAGATTTACAATTCAGAGGTACAATTAATGGAACTGCAGAAGTTAAAAATTTAGATAAAAGTCCGCTTTTCACTTCTGATTTAAATATTGAAAATTTTGCATTCAAAAACGATACAATTGGTACAATTAGTATAAAAGTCAATAATAACATTGCCAATCGATACGATGCAAAAATTGCCATAACGGGGCAAGGCAATCAATTAAATCTGGAAGGATTTTATAAAGCCACTGAGGCAAGTTTTGATATGGATCTGAATATTGAAAAATTGAATTTAAAAAGTATTCAAGGATTTACATTAGATAACCTAGCGGAGAGTACTGGATTCTTGAACGGAAACTTTAAAATTACAGGTAATACAAAACAACCTTTGATTCTTGGAGAGTTAAAATTTAATGATGTTGGCTTTAAAGCAACTGCCCTCAACGCCACATTTAAATCTATAAATGATAAAATTAGATTTACAAGCGATGCCATTATTTTCAATGATTTTACTGTTAAGGATCAAAATGATAATGACTTAGTAGTGAACGGAAAAATAAACAGTAGTAATTTTAGCAATTTTGGTTTCAATTTAACTGTGGATGCTGATAATTTCCAAGCAGTTAATTCAAAGGCAAAAGACAACGATTTGTATTATGGTGCCCTTTTTATGGACAACCATCTAAAAGTAACAGGAACACTTGATAATCCGATTGTAGAAGGAACTATCAAGATTAATAAAGACACCAAATTTACAGTAGTATTACCACAATCTGATCCGTCTATAGCGGATAGAGAAGGAATTATAGAATTTATAGATCAAGATAAACCTAAAATAGTTCAAAAATTGGCTTTATCTGATGTCAGTAGTGAAATGGATATTAAAGGTATAAATGCGTCTGTAAATATCGAAATTGATAAAGATGCAGAACTATCAATGGTTATTGATAAAGCAAATGGGGATTTCTTAAAATTAAAAGGAGAAGCACAACTTAATGGTGGTATTGACCCTTCTGGAAAAACTACGCTGACTGGTAGATATGAATTATCCCAAGGAAGTTACGAAATGAGTTTTAACGCTATTAAGAGAAAATTTGATATTAAAGAAGGAAGTTATATTCTCTGGACTGGCGAGCCAACTATGGCCGATATAAACATAACGGCTATCTATAAAACTGAAGCTGCTCCAATAGATTTAGTGAGCGACCAACTTGGTGCAATAACAAATGAAGTTAGAAATACTTACAAGCAAAAAATTCCTTTTGAAACGAATTTAAAAATGACAGGAGAGTTAATGAAACCAACCATTTCCTTTGATGTCGTTTTACCAGAAGGAAACAATAGCGTTTCTACAGAAATTATAAATACTACTCAAGCTAAATTAACACAATTGCGTCAGCAACCTGATGAAATGAACAAGCAAGTTTTTGCCTTGCTACTTTTAAATCGTTTTATTGGAGAAAATCCATTTGCGAGTGAAACTGGTGGAACCAACGTTTCCTCTTTGGCACGTGAAAGTGCGAGTAAAATTTTATCACAACAACTTAATAATTTAGCTGGTGACTTAATTGAAGGTGTTGAACTTAATTTTGATATAGACAGTTCTGATGATTATACCACAGGACAGCGAGAAAACAAAACAGATTTGAATGTTGGTGTCTCTAAAAAACTATTAAATGACCGTCTAAAAGTTACTGTAGGTAGTAGTTTTGGAATCGAAGGCCCACAGCAAACCAATCAGAATGCAAACAATATAGCAGGTGATATTTCTATAGATTATCAACTATCGAAAGACGGAAGGTATAAAATGAGAGCCTATCGCGTTAATAAATATCAAGTGGCACTTCAAGGAGAAGTCGTAGAAACGGGTATTGCTTTTATAATAACGATGGATTATAATAAATTCAAAGAATTATTTTCGAAAAGTGAATCGAAAAAAGTTGCAAAAAAAAACAAAGAGGAATCGAAAAAAAAATCAAATGAATAAGTATCCTTTTATATATACCTTTTTTTTAATTGTACTCGTTTCATCTTGTAGTAACACTCGTTTCTTGTCAGAAGGAGATTTACTATATACTGGAGCTACAGTAAAAGTCGAGGGAAAAGAAGTGAGTAAGAAAGAAAGAAAAGCATTAAAAAGCAAATTACAAGAACTCGTTCGGCCAAAACCTAATGCAAAAATATTAGGATTAAGACCTAAATTATACATTTACAATATTGCTGGTGAAACGAAAAAAGATAAAGGTTTTCGTTATTGGTTAAAAAATAAAGTGGGAGAACCGCCCGTATTGTATAGTCAAGTAGATCTTGAATACAACAAAAGTGTTTTACAAAACTTCTCTGAAAACAATGGCTACTTTAATGCAAAAACAAGTGCCGACTCTACTCGAAGAGGAAAAAAAGCAACAGCAGAATATACCGTAAAGCCTGCAAGACAATATAAGATCAACGAAGTTAAATTTCCAACTGACTCATCAGTATTAGCAACAGCCGTAAGAAAGACCTCTAAAAGAAGTCTCTTAAAGAAAGATCAAGCATTTAATCTTGATGTTATAAAAGAGGAAAGAGCTCGTATTGACGGACGATTAAAAGAAAAAGGATTCTTTTACTTTAATCCTGATTATTTATTAGTTCAAGTAGATAGTACAGTAGCAGATCATCAGGTAGACCTTATCGTAAAAATAAAAGAAGCAACACCTAAGATGGCTGAAACGCCTTATCAAATTAATAAAATCATTGTTTATCCAAATTACTCTATTGGCGTTGATAGTCTGATAGACAATAAAAACTCTATTGTTAAATACAATGATATTACCATTATAGACTCGACAAAAATGTTCAAACCTCGAGTTTTTGATCGTACTTTAAATTTTTCAAAAGGAGATTTATACAATCGCACCGATCATAATTTGTCTTTAAATCGTTTAGTAAACTTAGGAACATTTAAATTTGTAAAAAATCAGTTTAAGGTTTCTGATACTATCGGAAACTACTTAGATGCTTATTATTTTCTTACGCCATTACCTAAAAAGTCTTTACGTTTAGAATTGTTAGCAAAAACTAATTCAGCCAATTATACTGGAACGGAATTAAACTTAAATTGGAGTAATAGAAATGCGATTGGTGGTGCAGAATTACTCACTATTTCAGCATTTGGAGGTCTTGAAGTACAAGTATCGGGACAAAATAACGGTTTTAATGTTTATCGTTTTGGATCAGAAGCCAATTTAATATGGCCTAGATTAGTGGCTCCTTTTAGATTTCATTCTCCAAGTGGATTTGTACCAAAAACGAAACTAACCTTAGGATACGAATATCAAAACAGAACTAAATTATATTCCTTACAGACTTTTAAAGGTTCTTTTGGTTACTTATGGAAAGAAAGTGAAAGAAAAGAACACTTATTAAATCTAACGGAAATCACTTATGCTAGTCCACGGAACGTAACTGCATTGTATTTGGATCAAATTCAAGCCAATCAATCCTTACAAAAAGTAATTGATAAACAATTAATTTTTGGGCCAACCTATTCCTATACTTATACGAACACAGTACAAAAAAGAAAGAAAAACACTTTTTACTATAAAGGAACAGTCGATTTAGCAGGAAATATTACAGGATTGGCTACTGGTGCTGATACTAAAAAGGGAAATACAATTAACATTTTTAATGTTCCTTTTAGTCAATTTATAAAAATTGAAAATGATTTTAGACATTATTATAAATTAGGTCCCGATTCTCAAATAGCTAGTAGGATTATTGTGGGCGCTGGTTATGCGTATGGAAACTCAACAGAAATGCCATTTATAAAACAATTTTTTATTGGTGGTACCAATAGCTTACGCGCTTTTAGAGCTCGTTCTATAGGTCCGGGAACATTTGACGGATCTACTACGGCTACGAACACATTTTTACCAGATCAATCTGGAGATATAAAATTAGAATTGAATACGGAATACCGAGCTAAAATATATGGTTTGGTAAAAGGAGCATTATTCATAGATGCTGGAAATATTTGGTTACTAAATGAAAACGCAGATAAACCTGGAGCTAAATTTTCAAAAAACTTTATTAGCGAATTAGCAGTTGGAGCTGGAGCTGGATTGCGTTTTGACTTCTCATTTTTAGTATTAAGAACCGACTTGGCATTCCCAATTCGCAAACCCTATTTATCAGAAGGCAATCGCTGGGTATTGGATAAAGTAGATTTTGGTAGCGGTTCTTGGAGAAAAGAAAATCTGATATTCAATTTAGCTATTGGTTATCCTTTTTAATTAAGTTGAATTATTATTTAAACTACATAAAAAAACATACTACCAATTAAGTTAATTTATAATGCGATGGCCACGAAGGCACAAAGACACAAATACTTTTTATAACTTTTTGATGAGGCGACACTAACAAAAGCACAAAAAAAAATCTCCTGAAATTCAGGAGATTTTTTTTGACTTATTATAAAGTATCTTTTTATACTGTATACATTTTAACTCTTAATTCTTGAACTTTTTCATCATCAAGATAATCATCAAAAGTCATATATCTATCAATGGCTCCGTTTGGTGTTAATTCGATAACTCTATTAGCAACCGTTTGAGAGAATTCGTGATCATGAGTAGTAAAAATCACAGAACCCTTAAAGTTTTTCAAAGAGTTATTAAAAGCAGTAATAGACTCTAGATCTAAGTGATTCGTAGGTTCATCCAACATTAATACATTCGCTCTTTCCATCATCATACGAGACAGCATACAACGTACTTTTTCTCCTCCAGATAAAACTCTACAGGTTTTCAACGCTTCTTCTCCTGAGAAAATCATTTTTCCAAGGAAACTACGAATGTTAACCTCATCGCGCTCTTCTTCTGTTTTTACCCATTGACGCAACCAATCTACTAAAGTATAATCACTTTCAAAAAAAGAATGATTTTCTACCGGTAAATACGCTTGGTTTGTAGTAACTCCCCAATCAAAAGTACCTGAATCTGCTGTTTTGTTTCCGTTCAAGATTTCATAAAATGCAGTCGTAGCACGGGAATCTTTAGAGAAAAGAACAATCTTATCTCCTTTTGCCATATTTAAGTCGACTCCTTTAAACAAAACATCTCCTTCTATAGAAGCACTTAAGTTTTGGACATTCAAAATTTGATCTCCTGCTTCACGCTCTTGATCAAAAATGATTGCTGGATAACGACGACTTGATGGTTTAATCTCGGATATATTTAACTTACTAATCATTTTTTTACGAGAAGTAGCTTGTTTTGATTTGGCTACATTCGCACTAAAACGACGAATAAATTCTTCTAATTCTTGTTTCTTTTCTTCTGCTTTCTTGTTTTGTTGCGCTCTTTGTTTTGCCGCTAATTGGCTTGACTCATACCAAAACGTGTAATTTCCAGAATAGTGATTTATTTTACTAAAATCAATATCCGAAATGTGTGTACAAACGGAATCCAAGAAGTGTCTATCGTGAGAAACTACAATTACTGTATTTTCATAATTTGCTAAGAAATTTTCTAACCAAGCAATGGTTTCAAAATCCAGGTCATTGGTAGGCTCATCCATAATAAGCAAATCTGGATTTCCAAATAAAGCTTGTGCCAAAAGTACACGTACTTTTATTTTCCCCTCTAAATCGCCCATTAACGTATAATGATGCTCCTCTGTAATTCCAAGATTGGATAGCATAGATGCTGCATCTGAATCCGCATTCCATCCATTCATTTCCTCAAATTGCACTTGCAACTCCCCTATTCTGTCTGCATTTTTATCATCGTAATCAAGATATAAAGCATCCATTTCTTTTTTGATAGCGTAAAGGGTTTTATTCCCCATCATTACCGTTTCAAGAACCGTACTTTCGTCAAACATATTGTGGTTTTGGTTTAAAACCGACATCCGTTTTCCTGGTTCTAAATGAATATGTCCTGAAGTAGGATCCATTTCACCGGCAATTATTTTAAGAAAAGTAGATTTTCCAGCACCGTTTGCTCCAATAACACCATAGATATTACCGTGAGTGAAGGTTGTATTTACTTCGTCAAACAAAATTCTTTTGCCAAACTGAACTGATAAATTATTAACTGTTAACATGAATATCTTTTTATAAAATTTTGGCAAAAGTACGAAAAAAATACTGATTTTTAACCATTTTAAAACACGCATTAGTGATTTGCTAATAGACCTTTAAAGCGTGCAATCGCGAAAAACTTTTACTAATCAGTACTTCTGGTTTTTAAAATACTCCTTTTTTTTACCACAAGTTTTCTAGTTCAAAAACCAAATAAAATGTTTTTTATACCTTTACATTCCATTTTTTTAGTAAAACAGTTTGCTGGAAAAGAATCTTTTTAAAGAATAAAAAAATGAAGAGAAATAAATTACGTTTGATAATCGAAGACAATACAACTAGAAAAGGAAGAATTTTTGACTATTTTATTCAAATCTTAATATTAATTTCTTTAGTCGCTTTTTCTATAGAAACCTTACCAGACAATTCTTTACAAACTAAAAAAATACTTGCAACTATAGAATTGATCAGTATTGTGATTTTTAGCATTGAATATCTACTGCGAATTTATGTTGCTGAAAAACCTCTAAAATATATTTTTAGTTTTTATGGAATTGTAGATATATTATCGATTCTTCCTTTTTATCTAAGTGCCACTTTCAACTTAAAAGCTTTACGAGCTTTTAGAATATTTCGAATATTTAGGGCTTTCAAATTGGTTCGATATAATAAGGCACTAAATAGGTTTAGCAGGGCATTCACTATCATAAAAGAGGAATTAGTGCTATTTTTTATGATTACCTTAATTTTAGTATTTCTAACATCATCAGGGATTTACTTTTTTGAAAACGAAGCGCAACCCAAAGTGTTTAGCTCCTTATTTCATAGTTTATGGTGGTCGATCGTAACCTTAACTACAGTCGGATATGGTGATGTTTATCCAATCACTTTAGGTGGTAAAATCTTTACTTTTTTTGTACTTATAATTGGTGTCGGTATTGTTACAATTCCAGCAGGATTAGTAGCTACAGCATTAACAAAAGCGAGAACTTTAGAGGAAAAAGAAGAATAAAAACAATTATTACGTCGTATTTTTACTAACAGAAAAAACCTGATAAAAAATACCAGGTCATCCTATTGACATATTAAAAAAGGCCATCTTCAGTTAAACCAAAACCAAATTAAATCTAACTAATTCAAATACGTCAAATATTATTAGATTCTATGAACCTATTAACTTTTTCAAACTAGCATAAACCGCTAATTCTACATCTGCATGCTCTTTAGAATTGCATTGTTTTAATAATTGATTTAATAAATCAGAATTAGCTACTTGCTTCTTCTCCATAACCAACAAAAGTTGTTCCGATACATCGCTTAAACTTTTTGATAACGGCAAAATAGGTTGTACCAGGGGAGCATTATAACTTATTTGAACTAAATCTTTATTGATTTGAATCCATTTTTTCAAAAAACTGCTAACCAAAACCGCATTATTCTTATTCTTATCTGCTAAATAAAGAGAAACTGCGGCATCAAAATCTAAAGATGTTGAGGCATCTGGAGTGCAAGCATCGGAAAACAAAGTTAAAGGTGAATAGGTTTGGTATTCTGTTCCTCCTGCATTTCTGGAATAAATTTTTAATGGTTCACACAGATTAGAAAAATCTTGAACAGCTGTTATATCTTGATTGTTGCTAATATTTCTTAAAATCACTTCTTTATTTCTAAGGTGAGTAATTCCAAGCTCTTCTAATCTAAAAGATACTGTTTTAATTCTCTTGTGCATACTTTGCAAATCATTTACGTCTGCACTAGACCATAATCTTTCTGCAATGGCTGCCGTTCTTGGCCAAATTCTAGAATCTAACGTCAATGGTGTCGCGAGTTCTGTCCACATAGTCGCCTCTCCACCTAATATTTTTGCTTTTTCTTCAGGTGTTAGATTGCTATTTTGAGAAATTGGATCATTCAAATAATGATCATTTATACTCTGCATTAAATCGATATAATATCCGTTTGACAATACCGTTTTATAGCCATTTTTAGCCGCTTTTGCAACTGATTCTCCTACTGGAATTCCTTCATTTGGACCTTTCCAGGAATGAATAATAGCATTTTTAGACATATTTTTTGTCATGATCTCTTCCCAGCCCATCAATTGTTTTTTATGTTTTTTAAGCATCGGAACTAACTGCATGGTAAAGTAGGTTTGAAGATCGTGATTGGTTACTAATTTATTTTTCTTTTTAAATTCCTGGATTTTAGGATTTGAATCCCAATCTTTTCCTTCATTTTCGTCTCCACCAATATGAAAATAAGCGCCAGGAAATAAAGGACAAACCTCATCAAAAACTTCACTCAAAAACTGATAGGTTTTAGGATTTAAGGGATCTAATGTTGGATTAAAAATACCTGCATTTCTTTCGATTGTATAATTTGATAAGGACAACAATTCTTGTTTCTTCTCTGCATTTGCATTAGAAAAAGGAAGAACTTTACTTCCCATTTCGGGATAGGCTGTCAAGATAGCCGAAGCATGTCCTGGTACATCAATTTCTGGGACTACAAGAATTCCTCTTTCATCGGCATATTTCACAATACTTTTGATTTCTTCCTGCGTGTAAAACAATCCGTCTGATGCCAATTCCGTTAATTTTGGATGTTTTTTTAGCTGTATTCTCCAACCTTGATCGTCTGTTAAATGCCAGTGAAAAACATTCATTTTTACGGCTGCCATTGCATCCAAATTTCTTTTAATTACATCAACTGGCTGAAAATGTCTTGCCACATCAATCATAAGTCCACGCCAAGTAAATCTTGGTAAATCTGTAATTTTTACTGTTGGAAAATAATAAGAAGTACTATTATTTTGCAACAGTTGTAATAATGTTTCTAAACCATGAAGTGCACCAAGATCTGAAGTTGCATTAATAATGATCTTATCCGATTGTATTTCTAACTGATAACTTTCATCTTCATATAATTCTATTTTTCCGCTTTGAACACAATTTATTTGTAATTCTGCCGAAGGTTCTTGATTTATTTTGGTTATAAAATCTTGCTGAAAAAACAATCCGGTTCTTCCATCCAATCTTCTTAAAAAACGAGTTACACCAACAAAAATTCTAGGATTGGGATTGCCTGTAATATTTACTTTGAAATTTTTGTTAATTGTAAAAGTACCATCAGTCAAATTTATATTTTTGGGCCAAGGCATCAAATCTAATTGCTCTTTTTTTATTTGAGCATTCGATACAAAAGCTACCAATAGTAAGATTAGGGAGTATTTCATATTGTAGGAACTAAATTAAATGTTGTTTTAATAATCAAAACGCTTAAATGCTTCAATCGCTTCATATTCAGCAAGCCCTAAATCATCGTACAGTTTTGCGGTGTTTTTATTTCGGTCTTCGGCTCTTACCCAAAACTCTCGAGAATCATTTCCTTGAAACATAACTCTGTCTTTTTGAGATTGATGGTATAAAATAGCATGTCTTTTTAGCAAAACCTCATCTGGACTCAAAGGAACAGCCATATCTATTTCGTGTAAATCCCATTCGTGCCAAGCGCCACGGTACAACCACAACCAGCAGTCTTTCATGTAAAGTTCTGATTTTAATTGTTTCATGGCAGCAAAAATCGCGTTCAAACAAACCTCGTGTGTACCATGTGGATCTGCTAGATCTCCAGCAGCAAAAACTTGATGGGGCTTAATTTTAGCAATTATAGCTGCGACAATAGCAACATCTACGTTTCCTAATGGATTTTTCTTAATTTGACCCGTTTCATAAAAAGGAAGATCTAAAAAATGGGTGTTTTCATCTTTTAAACCAATATATCTTGTGGCGGCATAGGATTCTCTTCTTCGGATTAATCCCTTTAGTTTTCGAACTTCAAGAGAGTCAATTTGATTTTCTTTTTTATTATTAAGAAAATGAATTATCGACTCAAAATCGAGAACACTTTTTTCTTTTGCAATAAAATCATTCGAAACCTCAGCAAATTTTAATGCTTCATCATCTGTAACTGCTATGTTACCCGAAGTTTGATAAACTACGTGAACATCATGACCTTGTTTTATTAATTTTGAAAAAGTACCTCCCATAGAAATTACATCATCATCTGGATGTGGACTAAAAAGGATGATTCTTTTTTTGGCAGGAGTAGCTCTTTCTGGTCTGTGCGAATCATCTGTATTAGGTTTTCCTCCTGGCCATCCCGTTATGGTATGTTGCAATACATTAAACATATTGATATTTAAATCATAAGCGGAACCTTCCTGTGCCAAAAGATCTGACATACCGTTATTATTGTAATCTCTATCTGTTAATTTTAAAATAGATTGCTCTGTTTTCTGGCATAACCAAACGATTGCTTTACTTTTTAATTCTTGTGTCCAAATGCATTCGCCCACTAACCAAGGAGTTTTAAAACGAGTTAACTCAGAAGCAGCAAATTGGTCTAAAACGAATGTCGCATTGGTATGATTTTGTAAGAATGTAGCAGGAATATCCGAGCTAATATTTCCTTGAATGGTTCTCTTTATAATTTCTCCTTTGTTTTGTCCCCAAGCCATTAGTACAATCCTCTTAGATCTCATAATTGTAGAAACCCCCATTGTAATTGCTCTTTTAGGAACATTATCAATTCCGTTAAAATCAGAAGAAGCATCTACTCTTGTGATATGATCTAAAGTAATGATTCGGGTTCCTGAATTAATGTGAGATCCTGGCTCATTGAATCCAACGTGACCCGTACGCCCAATTCCTAATAATTGAAAATCTAATCCGCCGGCATTTTTGATCCTCATTTCATAATCCACACAATATTGGTTTAACTCCTCTATTGCTACTGTTCCGTCAGGAATATTGATATTCTCAGGATTAATATCAATATGATTAAAGAGATGTTGGTGCATGAAATAATGATAACTCTTGCTATTTTCTTTGGTCATTGGATAGTATTCATCCAAATTAAAAGTAGTAACATTGGCAAAGCTAAGTCCTTCCTCTTTGTGCATACGTACTAATTCTTCATAAACTTTTATCGGGGAAGAACCGGTAGCTAAACCAAGAACACATATTTTGTTTTTTTCTTGTTTATTTCTTATTAATTGCGCTATTTCCTGAGCAACAATTAGAGAACCATCAATAGAATTTTTGAAGATTTCATTATGAATTTTTTCAAATCTGGTGTCTTCAAATTTTCCTGCGCTTTTATAACTTATATCAGATTTAATTTCTAAAGTATTTTTCATTATTATTTTTTTTCAATTGGCTAGCATTCCTTGAAATTAATGTGCTCTAAATTGATGCTAGAGTTCAAATCGTTTTAATCTGAATTATTCAGATCAAAAAAGCTACTCTTGATTTTTTAGTTCCGCTTTATTCTTCTGGAAGCACTGGCCTATTTTCTTTGTACGTTTATTTATTATCAGATTGGATAATCACATTGGGTATAGTATCGTTATATACTAAATCATACAAACTATTCCGTTTTTAAATTGACTATAGGATTAAATTACCGCTGGTTTTACAAATAATTCTAATAAAATTGGATTGTAAAATTTATGTAATTTCAAAATAAAAAAAGGCATAAGCATGGAAATACTTATGCCAATTCTATTCCTTTTTTATTTCCTTTTTTTAGAATTTATTAATACCTGTATCCCACCAAAGTTTAGTACCACCAGTATCTGGACCACCTAAAAGTTGAAGCCCTTTAGCATATCCCATTGGATTTGATGTTTTCTCATTTACAGGAAAGTTTAATCTTTTGACAAAAGTTCCCACAGGAATCTTTCCTGCTGAATAATTGTTTACCGGTAAAAATAATTTAGGATATCCTGTTCTTCTAGTATCTGCCCAAGCTTCTTGACCGTCTGGGAAACCTGCAATCCATTTTTGAGTAATAATTTTTTGCAGTTTCACTTCATTAGAAACAGCATCAGACCATTTAACAGTTACTAAATTTTGAGCTGCAATGTTATTTGCCGCATTTAATGGATCTGAGAAGTTAGCTGGCATAGAAACATCATCACTTAGGTAAGCAGCAACTCCACTAGTACTTAACTGTGCGAAAGAGGTTGTTATACCTGACTCATAAAAACTCTGTGAAGTACCCCCAACATTCCAACCTTTTAAAGCTCCTTCCGATTTCAAGAAGTGGGATTCAGCAGCACAAAACCAAGGTATCATTCCATTTTCGACAATAGGACCTATTATAGAAAATTGGTCCGCTTTTGAAAATCTATATTCATCATTTACCAAAGATCCCATTCTGATACCTTGAAAAGTACCATTTTTTGCCGTCTTAAAAAACATGGCTCTTCTTGGATCATTATATCCGTTCATGATAGACGTTATCGCTCCGCCAGCAGCAATGTCAGCCCACGGTCCGCTAAAAGTAGCAACAGGATGATCTGCTAAGTAAAGCATATTGTCATCATTAGAACTAATAACTCCATAACCTGTTAAGGCCGCTTCTCCTTCTGTTTTTGCTTTTGCTGGATCAATATTTGAGATGCGCATTGCCAAACGCAAACGCAATGAATTAGCAAATTTTATCCATTTTACAATATTTCCTTTTGCGGTAGTTCCATCTGTCTTGTCATTTGCATCAGGGAAAAATGTAGTAGTACCACTAGCCACTTTTGCATTCAATATATCTGTAGCCGTTTTTAATTCCGCAAAAAATTGGTTGTAAACAGCTTGTTGAGAATCATAAGGAGTGGATCCATCAGGATTACCAAAACCAGAATATACAATTGGTCCATAATAATCTGTGGTTTTATGCATTGCATAGACTTTCAAAATCAAAGACCAAGCATAAAATTGTGGGTACTTGTCTTTAGTTAATTTTTCAAGATTATAAGCATAAACCATTTCATTTTGATACTTCTGAACCCATTCTGCTTGGTTCCAACCATCTGTAAGAGCATAAGTAGAGTTATTACTATTTCCAGCAAAATCATGCTGAGTTGCCATGTATCCAGAGAATATATCGGCACTTAAATTGAACTGAATATCCCCTTGCCAATCATCGGCAACAAGAATATACATGGAACGTTCCATCTTTTTAATCGGTCCTTTGACATGATTAAAATCTTGTTCTAACTGTGCATTACTAAAATTAGAATCGCTAGTATTTATATTTTCAAAATCACCTGTACAGCTCCCTAAAGAAAGGGATATGAATGTACCTAAGATTAATAATTTATTTTTCATTTGTGGATTTTTTTATTGATTAAAATCATTTTCGTTGACTTGTAAGCAACTCTTTTGAGTTCAGCTATTTATTTTAAAGTTGAAAAAACAAACATCTTACAATCAAAAAACGGAGTTCTTTTATAGAATTAGAAAGTTAAATTTAAATTAACACCAATACTTCTTGTTGAAGGAGCTCCAAAAATGTCCACTCCTTGTAAACCTTCTCCCGTACTTAATGTCACGTTTGGATCGAATGGGGCATCTTTGTAAAAGAAAAATAAATTTTTACCTACTACAGAAAGGTTTACGGTATTAAAAATGGTGCTTTTACTAAAATCAAAAGAATATCCCAACGAAATTTCCCCTAGTTTAATATTGGTTGCTTTGTACATATATTCTCCCGTAGCACCACTTCTGTCACCCACTTGATTGTAATACTCTTTAGCTGACATTGTAGTTACTGCGTTACCATTAATATCAATAGCATTTATTGAAACACCACCTGCATCTCGAGCGTCTCCTGAAGCTTTAGAAACTCCATAAAAATCTAACATAGCTTCAGTCATACTCATTACATGACCACCAAATCTACCATTTACAAGAACATTTAAAAATGCTTTTTTGTATTTGAACATATTAGAGAAACCTAACATAAAGTCTGGATTAGAACTTCCTAAATCAACAAATTCGGTTTTTTGAATGCGACCGTCGGCATCTAATACAATTTGGCCTTTGTCATTTCTTAGAATATTTTTTCCTTGTATTTCTCCAAATGGTTTACCAACTTCTAATACATATCTATAACTGTTTGGATCACCATTTGTTAGAATAACAGTATTAACAGCTCCTTGAGCACCAGCTCCTAAATCTAAAACTGTATTCTTGTTCGAAGCAAAATTTAAACCTAAATCCCATGAAAAATTATCTAAAACTACTGGCTTTGCAAATAATGTAATCTCTAATCCTTTATTTTGTATACTTCCGGCATTAAAAGCATAATTAGCGTATCCTGTAGTGTTAGGAATTGGAGCTGGAGCTTGTATCAATTGATTTTTGGTTTCGTTTTGGTAGTATGTAAAATCAAAACCCAATCTGTTATTAAAAAATCTCCATTCTGTACCCAACTCATAAGAGTTTTGTTTTTCTGGTTTCAAAGAGGATCCTGGACTCGGTCCTACTTGCGGAATACCCAGTTGACCTCCATTACCAACTGTATTTAAAGGAGTTGTTAAATAAGCACCAACATCATTACCAACTTGAGCATAGGAAGCTCTGAATTTTGCAAAACTAATCGTTTCTGGCAATGAAACCATTTCACTTAAAATCCCCGTAAGACCTACTGACGGATAAAAGAAACCTAAATTATCTGTATTTACTAATGTTGAAGACCAATCGTTTCTACCTGTTACATCCAGAAAAAGAATTTCTTTGTAGTCAAAAGTGGCACTAGCAAATACCGATTGAACTTCTTTTTTGGCACCTACAATTTGATTATTTTTACCTGCAGAGTCAAAATTACCTGTGTTAAACCAGTTAGCATAAACTAATCCGCCTTTTGTAGTACCGGAATCACTTGTAATTGCATCATTAATTGTTGATTTAGTTAAACTCGTACCAATGTTAGCATTAAATGAAAAATCAGCATTGATTTTAGTTGAAATAGTAGCAATTAAATCGGCATACAATTGAGAACTTTCGCTGTCAGAATAAATATATCTTCCATTAGCACCAGATAAGGTTAGATTTGTACTAGCATACATTCTTTTGTCAAATGAATTATTTAATTTATTATATCCTCCTCTAGTTTTAAAACTTAACCAATCATTCGCTTTATAAGTAATTGCTGCAGATGAAATTAAAGATTGATTTTTATCAATAGATCGGTTTCTATTTTGAATCCAAAAAGGATTTTGAATAATATCACTAGTACCCGTTGGCCAATTTTGTACCATTAAGTTTCTTGCTGGATCAAAAACTTCATAATTGTTTTTATAAGTATCAAAATCATTCCCTCTTGGAAATAAATACACACCCGTTAATGGATTAAAATACAATGCATTTACTGGTTTATTGTTAATTTTTTGTTCCGCATAAGACAAAGACGCGTCAACAGTTACTCTATCATCAAACATTTTAATGCTTTGACGTAGCGCAATATTGTTTTTCTTAAACTCATTTGTTGGCATAACACCATCAACTTTAGTATTGGCATAAGTTAGACTCGTTGTCATTTTATCTGTTCCACCGTTTATCGAAACAGAATTAATATAGGTCATACCGGTATTATAAAAATCTTTTACATGATTTGGTGACTTTTTTGCAGCGCCCCAAGAAGTAGTAGCACCAGCTTCTGCAGCATAAGAAGTTTGAAACTCAGGCAAAGAAACTACATTATCAACAAATACACTTGAATTATAATTAGCTGTAACTTTACCCTCTTTACCTCTTTTGGTCGTGACTAAGATTACACCATTAGCTCCTTGAGAACCATATAATGCAGCTGCCGAAGCTCCTTTTAGCACCGTAATAGATTCTATATCATCTGGATTCATCATAGAAATGGCATCTCCACCGTCTCTATTTCCACCAGCTGTATCTCCAAAAACTTGATTCCCTTGAGACGAAGAGGTATTTAACATTGGTATTCCATCAATTACATACAACGGTTGATTGTTTGTAGCAGATGTATTTCCTCTAATAGTAACTTTTACAGAACCACCTGCTCCAGAAGCACTTTTCTCTACGGTTAAACCTGCCACTTTTCCGGACAGACTATTTACTAAGTTTGCATCTTTAACTCTGGTAACTTCATCTCCTTTGACCTCCTGAGCAGAATAGGTTAAGGATTTTTTAGATTTCTTAATTCCCAATGACGTAACCACAACCTCATTAAGTTTATTTTCTGAGGACTCTTTCAATCGTACTTTAATTACTTCGTCTCCAACAACAACATTTTGTTGATCGAAACCGATGTAAGAAATTACTAAAGTCCTTCCTTTCTCTGCTTTAATAGAGAAGCTACCATCAAGATCAGTAACAGTTCCGTTTTTTTCACCAAGTACATTTACATTAGCACCAGGCAATGGCGAACCACTTCCGTCCGTCACAGAACCTTTAATTGTTTTCATTTGAGCAAGCGAAACCTGCGCACTGAAAAGAATCATAAAGATTAAAATAATTTTTTTCATTATAAATGATTTATTTTGTTAGTTATAGTGTAAATCTAATTGTTAAAACATTCTTAAAAAAACAAAATATACTAACAACCATAAAATCAACATTAACCACTTACTTTAATAAACAATGCGTAAATTTTGTGAAATTTAACAGTGAGATCGCAACTATATTCAACCAACGACACTGTTTCTACTACGAAATGCTTTTTGAAAGTCGTTACCAATTTATTTTTAAATTATTTTAAATTTTGGTACTATAAAATTCGATTTTTGGTTTCAAATTCCTTAAAGTTGCAAAACATTCTTATTTGAATTTGTAAAAAACAATCTCTTATCAATAAATTATTTAGTATTGAACTTCATTAAAAAAATAAAATTTAATACCGAATTTAAAAACCATTTTGGTTTTTGGATTATCTTTTTTTTAATCAACTTTTTGCGTTGGGGATCTTACTTTGATAATTATCCGTATTCTTTCAAATCCAATCTGATCGAGTTTTCATTACACATTCCTTTTGTGTACTTTAATTTGTTAGTACTCATTCCGCGTTACATTGTAAAATTTGAATATTATAAATACACTCTGGCTCTATTAGGTAGTTTAGCAGTAATCTATATATTAAAGACAGGTTTGACATATTATATGATTTCTGAGAATATTTGGCCAGAAGCCAATAAAATGTATCATCCTTTTGATATCAATCATATTGTAGCAGTTACCATTGGTGAAATTTATGTTCTATCGATAGCGTCTTCTGTTTTTTCTACCATGAATTGGTTAAAAGAAAGAGATCGCAACACGATTATGAAAAAGAATCAGTCTAAAATGAAACTAAAATATCTAAAGACTCAAATACAACCTCACTTTTTTTTTAATACACTCAATAACTTATATGCTTTATCTTTAGAATCTTCAAAAAAAGTTCCCGATGTAATTCTAAAACTTTCCCGATTGATGGAATATATTCTGTATGACGTTAAGGGAACTAAGATGGTCGATTTGACTAAAGAGATTGATTACATACAGAATTATATAGAAATTGAAAAGCTTCGTTTTGAAAACGTAGAAGTCGCAGTAAATATAGAATCGAATATCGACGACATAAAAATCCCTCCCTTATTGGTGATTACGCTAATAGAAAATGCATTCAAACATGGTGGTCCTTGTAACAGTAATCTTAGAATCAAAATCAATTGCAAAGTTATTGACAACACAATACTGGAATTTGAAATACTAAATAATTTTGTACTTTCACAAAATGCTAAAACTAAAAAAGGCATTGGTTTATCTAATACTAAAAAGAGATTGAAATTAATTTTTCAAAATAATTTTACCTTAGAAAAAACAGTTAAATTCAATTATTATATCATTCGTTTACAAATACCTGTTCAAAATGAAGATTAAATGTGTTTTGATTGATGATGAGCCATTGGCTACAAAAATTCTGCAAAATTATTTCACAAATTTTGCAGACTTTGAAATTATTGGCGTTTTTCACAATGCCATAGAAGCGCTCGATTTTATAAACAATAATACGATTGATATTGTCTTTTTAGACATACACATGCCTTTGATGACAGGATTTGAATTGATCCGATTGATTGAGAATAAAACTAAAATTGTAATTACAACTGCTTTTAGAGAGTTTGCTGCAGAGAGTTATGAGTTAGATGTGTTGGATTATTTAGTAAAACCTATTCCGCTTCCTCGTTTTATAAAATGCATTCATAAAATTGAAGCTGATTTTAATTTAAAAAATAATCTTAAAGTAGAAACACCTAGATTAGACCCTCATATTTTTATCAAAGTAGATAAAAAAATGGTCAAAATAATTATTGATGAAATTCTTTTTATTGAGGGAATGAAAGAATATATAAAAGTAGTAACCGCTGATAAAACCTACATTACCCACAAATCTCTTACCGCTCTATCCGAAGAATTACCTGAAGATAAATTTACTCGCATTCATAAATCGTATATAATTGCCATTAATAAAGTAAAATTTATAGAGGGCAATAGAATACAAGTGCATTCATACATATTACCAATTGGCCGAAATTATAGTAAGGATGTAAAAATTAGAATTTTAGAGTAATTACAATTTTACAACCAACACATTTTGCAGTTGGTAAAAGAAATACTGTCGATGGTATAATATAAGTCATTTTTATAATGAATTACTTTTTTTTAATTTTCCTAAAAGATACATTTACGGATGGAACAAATTATTAACCTAAAAAATTAACCAAACAAAAATTATGAATACAGAAAAAACTCAGTCTAACAATTCTGCGCTTTACACGCTAATAACCGTATTTTTCTTTTGGGGTTTTATTGGCGCATCAAACGGTGTTTTTATTCCGTTTTGTAAAGCTAAATTTGGGTTAGACCAATTTCAAAGTCAGCTAATTGATTTTGCCTTTTATGGCGCTTATTATATTGGTGCATTATTACTTTTTATTTTAAGTAGTATCGCTAAAAAAGACATTTTAAATGGATGGGGATTCAAAAAAGGAATTATCTATGGTTTATTAATAAGCACTTTTGGCGCAGGGTTAATGATTCTTGCAGTAACTGAAGGAAATTATCTTTTTATTCTTGGAGCTTTATTCATTGTTGCCCTTGGTTTTTCATTACAACAAACTTCGGCACAACCATTTGCTGCTTCTCTTGGAGAGCCACATACGGCATCAAGTAGGTTAAACCTTGCTGGAGGAATCAACTCATTGGGAACAACGATAGGACCAATAGTAGTTTCTATAGCATTATTTGGTGTAATTGCTGGAGTAAATATTGAAGAATATGCTCAAAAACCAGATTCATTAGAGTCTATGAGAATTTTATATGTATTTGTAGGTGGTTTATTTTTATTGGCTGCTGCATTATTTCATTTTTCAAAAAAACTGCCCGCTGGAAAAACGGATGCTACCTTTGAAATGGCAAACAAAGCCATCAAGACGCTTATTGCTATTACGGTAATTTTAGTAATTATTTTTGCTTATATCTTTTCTCGATACGAAGACCCAACCTTTATTACCCATTTTATCGAAAATAAAGAAAAAGATTATTTAGGATTAGCACTTACTATTTCAACGCTATTAGTAGTTGTTATTGGTCTCTTTTTTGCAAATACTACAGCACAAAAAAATCCTGAAGGTTGGGGCGCCATGAAATATCCTCAGTTAGTTTTGGGAATGGTAGCGCTTTTTGCCTACGTAGGTGTAGAAGTAACGATAGGAAGTAATCTTGGTGAATTATTGGTAACTCCTGATTTTGGATCTATTTCTGGACCTGGTCTTGCTCCTTATATGTCAATGTACTGGGGAAGTTTAATGATTGGTCGTTGGGCGGGAGCAATTACTGTATTCAATCCGTCGTCTATGGTAAAGAAAATATTATTAATTGTAGTTCCTTATGTGGCATTTGGTGTTATACTAACTGCTAATGCAATTTCTGGACAAGATGTTACTCCGTTATATGCTTATGCATTTGTAATTTTATTTCAAATAACTGGTTTCTTTTTAGGTAAAGATCAACCTTCAAGAACGCTAATGATATTTGGATTAATGGGAATGACAGCTATGATTATAGGATTACTTACTACAGGTACAATTGCTATTTTTGCCTTTATGAGTGGTGGGTTATTCCTAAGTATCATGTGGCCTTGTATTTTCTCATTAGCAATTGCAGGATTAGGTAAATATACTTCACAAGGTTCCGCCTTTTTAGTAATGATGATTTTAGGTGGCGGAATTATTCCTCCATTACAAGGAAAATTAGCTGATATTATAGGCATTCATGCTTCGTACTTTATTCCTGTACTTTGCTTCTCCTTTATTGCATTCTATGGTTGGAAAGTGATTAGAATTTTAGAGAAACAAGGAATTGGAAAAGAAATAGAAATGGGTGGTAGTCACTAATTAAAATAAAACCAATAAAAAATCCCATTTGCCGCGGCGAATGGGATTTTTTTTATAATAATGTAGAAATCTAAAAAGAAATTTATTTATTCCCTTTTTCAAAATCAGCAACAAATTGAGCTAATCCGATATCAGTAAGTGGGTGTTTCAATAATCCGTAAATTGCAGAAAGTGGTCCCGTCATAACATCAGCACCAATCTTAGCACAATTCACAATATGCATGGTGTGACGCACTGAAGCAGCAAGAATTTGAGTTTCATAACCGTAGTTGTCATAAATTAATCTAATTTCTTCAATCAAAGCCAAACCATCGGTAGATACGTCATCTAAACGACCAATGAACGGAGAAACATAAGTAGCTCCCGCTTTAGCAGCTAATAAAGCTTGTCCCGCTGAGAATACTAAAGTTACATTTGTTTTAATTCCTTTATCCGAAAAGTATTTTGCAGCCATAACACCTTCTTTAGTCATAGGCAATTTTACCACGATTTGATCGTGTAAATCAGCTAACTCCTCTCCTTCTTTAATCATTCCGTCGTAATCCAAAGCATTCACTTCGGCACTTACATCACCATCAACCAAATTACAAATGTCAACATAGTGTTTCAAAATGCTATTTTTTCCTGTAATTCCCTCTTTCGCCATCAACGATGGGTTTGTAGTAACGCCATCTAAAACGCCTAATGCTTGTGCTTCTTTAATCTGAGCTAAATTAGCCGTGTCAATAAAAAATTTCATAATTTTTGTATTTAATTGTGTGTTTTATAATTTGGGCGTGTTCGCCGCGGCGAAACGGGCTTTGCGCTACAAGTCCTCAAATAATTCCGCTGATGCTACATTATACTATGGGCTTTTCACTACAAATGAAATTCACTGAACTCTATAAAAAATAGACGCTTAGTAAAGTAATCCCTAACGCTATTAAAATTCAGTGCAAAATTACAATTTATAATGATTCATAAGCATTTTTTCATACACTATATCAGGCAAAACTCTTTTTAAAACGATTGAAAATTTCTGCATAAAAACCCCAACCTTATAATGGATTTTTGGATTTGGAGATTGAATAATTTTATAAACTGCTTCCGCCATTTCGTTAGGATTACTGCCAGAATCAACATGTTCATCCATAGTACGCAAGGTATTTTCATACGGAACTTTATAATCAGAATCCTGAATTACTGGTGCATGAAAACGACCAGAAGCGATATTGGTTGCAAAATCTCCTGGTGCCACATTGGTGATCTTGATTCCCAATGCCTTTACTTCCATTCGTAAAGCTTCTGTAATCAGTTCTAAAGCTCCTTTGGAGGCGGAATAAACACTTCTGTAAGGCAATCCCATATACCCAGCTATAGAGGTAATATTGATAATTAATCCAGATTTTTGTTTGCGCATTTGTGGTAAAACTGTTTTCATAACTGCAATAGGACCAAAAAAATTCGTTTCAAAATTATTTTTGATTTCCTCCATTGGAATTTCTTCCAAAGGTCCTGTTATTCCAACACCAGCATTATTAATTACAATATCAATTTTTCCCGACAAAGCAATAACTTTGGCTACAGCCAAACCAATCGAATTAGAATCTCTGACATCTAAAGCTACTAAGGGAAAAACCGAATTCAAAACACGTTCAGGATTTCTACTCGTACCATAAACAACAAAACCTTTATGATGCAAAAATTCACCTATAGATTTCCCAATTCCTGAAGAACCTCCTGTAATAAGAACTACTTTACCCATTTGCTATACTATTTAATACGAAAGGTCCAAAAATAAAAAAATCCTCCCGAAGGAAGACTATTATTATCTTTATTTCAAAAAAAAATCTTCCAAAAAAGAAGATTTATAAAAAATGGCAAGCGACCTACATCGCACCGCTCAACCACGTACCCTTGCTATGTTCCCATCCTGGGGGAGTCTGCAGGAGCTGGTCGTGTAGGACTTGCCGGTGCAAATATACAACACTTTTTATATTTTTGCAATACCTTTGCAGCTATAAAATATCGTTGTATATTGTTCTATCAAAAATTTAAACTATGAAAAATCATAACTTCCTATTTATCATTTTATTAGGAATCACATTATCCAATTGCGGTGATACAAAAAAAGGTGAAAATTCTATATTTACTATTGATAATAGTGCTTTTAAGGAGCAATATCAGCCACAAGAGTCTCTTAAATTAGCTATATTAAATCCAAATAACAAAGCGGTAGATAGTATCACTTACTTTGTAAATGATAAAAAAGTAGCAACAATCAAAGGAATTGAAAAACTAAACTTTGATTTAAAAGAGCAAAAATTAGGCTATCAAAACCTTAAAGCAAAGGTTTATTATGATAATGAATTTTCTGAAGCTACTGCAAGAGTTGAGCTAGTTTCTAATGTACAACCTAAATTATTAAAGTATAAAATTGTAAATACTTACCCTCATGATTATGAAGCGTACACTCAAGGTTTAGAATTTTATCGTGACACATTATATGAAGGAACAGGAAATGGAAGTGGTCCAACTGGTAAAAGAGGTGTTTCGAGCTTAAGAAAAACAGATTATAAAACTGGTAAAGTTTACAAAAAAGTAGAACTTGCGGATCAGTATTTCGGTGAAGGGATCACAATTCTAAATAACAAAGTCTACCAACTAACTTGGCAAAATAACGAAGGTTATATTTATAATGCCGATACCTTCAAGAAAGAAAAAACATTCCCGTATTTTAAACAAATTGAAGGTTGGGGACTTACAAATGACGGGACTTATTTATACCAATCGGACGGAACAGAGAAAATTTGGAAATTAGACCCTAAAACACTCAAAGAAGTAGATTATATTAACGTTTACTCTTATGAAACCAAAATAAAGGCGGTGAATGAATTGGAATGGATTAATGGTAAAATTTACGGAAATATCTATCAAAAAGATGCGATTGCTATTATAGATCCAAAAAGCGGAATTGTTGAAGCAATTATCAATCTTGTTGACCTAAAAAGTAAAGTCAGTCATTTACCTGACACTGATGTTTTAAACGGAATTGCTTACAACCCTAAAACTAAAACCATTTTTGTAACTGGAAAAAACTGGGATAAAATGTTTGAAATTTCAGTTTCAGAGTAACATAATGTAGAGTATTACTACTTGCCAGAAAGATGCGAAGACACTAAGTTAAATTCTGTGTAAACTAAAATTGATTTATAAATTTTTCCACGAAGGCACTAAGTCCACTAAATTAAATTTAAAATTTGTGCCTTAGTGCCTTCGTTGCGTAAAAAAAAATGTCAGGAATCAGACATTGAAATCTACCTAAAACAAACCCACAAAAATGACAACTTTAATCACAAATATTAAGGAATTACTCCAAGTTAGAGCAATTAGCGTTGCTAAAGTTTCTGGAGCAGAAATGGCTATTCTTCCAACTATAAAAAATGCTTATTTAGTTATCAAAGACAATTTTATTGCTGATTTTGGATCAATGAATGATGTACCAAAAATAGACACAGATAAGATTATTGATGCAACCGGAAAAATAGTGCTACCATCTTGGTGTGACAGTCATACTCATATTGTATATGCTGGAAATCGAGAGCAAGAATTTGTAGATCGCATCAACGGATTGACCTACGAAGAAATTGCCAATCGCGGTGGTGGAATTTTAAACTCGGCAAAAAAACTCAACGAAACTTCTGAAGAGGAAATTTATCAGCAATCAAAAGCACGTTTAGAAGAAGTGATGCGTTTAGGAACTGGCGCCGTAGAGATTAAATCGGGTTATGGACTAACCGTAGAAGGAGAACTTAAAATGCTTCGTGTTATTCAACAATTAGCTCAAAATTATTCTATAACGATTAAAGCTACCTTTCTTGGCGCTCATGCTATTCCAACAGCATACAAAGAAAATAGAAAAGGATATATAGATTGCATGTTAAATGAAATGCTTCCTGAAATTGCTAAAAACAAACTCGCTGACTTCATAGATGTGTTTTGTGAAACCGGTTATTTTACTGTTGCCGAAACAGAAGCCATTATCGAAGCTGGAATTAAACTAGGTTTAAAACCCAAAATTCACGTAAATCAATTTAACTCTATTGGAGGAATTCAAGCTGGAGTAAAATACCAGGCACTTTCTGTAGATCATCTAGAAGTTATGACTAAAGAAGATATTATGGCTCTAAAAAACACCGAAACAATGCCAGTGGCATTGCCATCATGCTCTTATTTTCTGAGTATTCCTTACACACCTGCCCGCGAAATGATCGCTCAAGGACTACCAATAGCATTGGCTACAGATTATAATCCTGGATCAACTCCATCAGGAAATATGAATTTTGTGGTAGCAACAGCCTGTATTAAAATGAGGATGACTCCAGAAGAAGCTATAAATGCAGCAACAATAAATGGTGCTTATGCCATGGGAATTTCAGAAACTCATGGAAGTATTACCATTGGCAAAAAAGCAAATCTCATTATCACAAAACCCATTCCCTCCTATTACCAATTGCCCTACGCTTTTGGTAGTAATCTAATTGAAACGATTATCATAGAAGGTGAAATTTTGGCATAAAAAAAAGAGGAACATTACGTTCCTCTTTTTTTTATTCTATTTTAAGACTATCTTAAGTTAAAACTTGTTTTAGAAACCAATTGATCTTTATCAAAAATATTGATGAAATAAGTTCCTTTAGCAAAATCTTTACCTTTTAAATCCTCAGAAACTTGAATTGTTTTGTTTTCATAATTAACATTAGTAATAAAACTGTATGTCAAAATATTTTGTCCAAAAGTCTCTGTTTTCTTATCACCTAAAACATTATTTTTACTGTCAATTACTTGTACATAATAGCTTTTAGCACCAGATTTTGCAATAGCATTTTCAGCAATTGTAAAGTTAACTCTCAAAACATCAGCTCTACTAGCTTTATCTGTTTCAATTTGTTTTCCTGAACTTTTTAATTTATACGCAGAACCTCTTGTGTTTAAAACCGTTAGTTTAGAACCCATTTCTACTGCTTTAGACAATTCTTCGTTTTGACCTGTTAATGCTTCTACATTTTTCTTAGTCTCTCCTAAAACCACTACTGTACTATCACGTTGTGAGGTTAGTGAAGTGTTTGCCTTTTTTAAAGTCTCATTTTCTGCCATTAATACTTTCATATTTGATTGCAAGGCAACAAATTGAGTTTTGTATTTTGATAATGAAGCGACATCACCTTTAGATTTACTTAAATCAGCCATTAGATTAACAACTTTGTCTCTTTCTTGAATTAATTCGTCAGACATCGATGTGTTTTCTGAAATAGCAGCATCATAAGTCGATTTTAGCTCTTCTAGATCCTTCATGACTAATTCTTTTTCAGTCATAGTTGATTTCAATTCTGTTTTAACGGTATCCGCGTCAGAGGTCATTTTAAATATGTATATTAAACTTCCTACTAATAAAATAGCTAATACTGCTACTACTGCCTTAAGACTTGAATTGCTTTTTTGATTTTCCATATAGATTTTTTTTTTCAAATTTAATAATATATAATTATCTAATAACGAAACTTAACACAATTATAGTATTTTTGGAAAAAATATTTTTTTAATGGAAAAAATTATCCCTTTCACGATCAAAGATCTATCAAAAATAACAAATCATAGAAGTGGTGAAATAAAATTTGGAGAGAAAATGATAACTATTCCAAAAGATACTGATTCTCTTGAATTTATAAAAACTTGTGAAGCCAAATATGTATTATTTGGAATTCCAGAAGATATAGGCGTTAGAGCAAATTATGGCAGACCTGGAGCAGCATCAGCTTGGGAAAGTGCCATAAAAAACATCGCTAACATACAACACAACCGTTTTTGCAAAGGCAATCAACTGGTTGTTTTAGGACAACTAGATGTAACTCAAGTTATGAAAAATGTCGAATTACTAGATTTTAATGACATTGATGATCGTTCAAAATTAAGTCAATTGGTTGACAAAATCGATAAAGACGTTTCGCATATAATTTTTAATCTTATCAAATTAGGTAAAATACCTATTGTAATTGGTGGTGGTCATAATAATTCCTACGGAAATATAAAAGGTACCGCCCTAGCAAAAGGAAAACCAATAAATGCAATTAATTTTGATGCACATTCTGATTTTAGAATTTTAGAGGGGCGTCACAGCGGAAATGGCTTTTCATATGCCTATGAAGAAGGATTTCTTAAAAAATATTTCATTTTTGGTTTGCATGAAAATTACATTTCCAAAAGTGTTTTAGATATTATCAAAAAAATAGAAGACCGAGTTCGTTTTAATACCTATGATAGTGTAAACATCAGAAGAGAAAAAGAATTTGATCATGAGATGGAACAAGCTTTAGACTTTATTAATGATGATTTCTATGGCTTAGAAATTGACTTAGATGCTATTCCTAATATTGCCAGTAGTGCAATGACAATGAGCGGATTCTCGGTAGAACAACTTAGACAATTTATTTCCTATTTTGGAAAAACCAAAAACGTATCTTATCTGCACATTTGTGAAGGAGCTCCAGATTTAGGAGAAGAAAAAAACAACCACTTAATTGGTAAACTCATCGGATATCTTGTAACCGATTTTATGAAATCGAACAGTGCAGCACTTTCATAAGCCAATCAATATTTACGCACAACAGCTATAATTGAGGTCTTGAACAAGTTATAAATAAGCATCAAAAATAATAATACTATCTTTGTTGCCTTATCTATGTACTTAATACAAGATATTTAATATTAAAATTATGTTATTCGAAGATTTATCGCTCTCAAAAAGTATACAAAAAGCCGTATTTGAACAAGGCTATATAGAAGCAACCCCAATACAAGAACAAGCAATACCTATCGTTTTATCAGGACGTGATCTAATTGGTTGCGCTCAAACAGGAACCGGAAAAACGGCAGCTTTTGCAATACCTATTATTCATCAACTGCATAGAATTGTAGGTTCGTCTAAAAAAGCTAGTCCAATTCGCGCCCTTGTTATTACACCAACAAGAGAATTGGCAGTCCAAATTGGACAAAATTTTGATCAATATGCAAAATACACTAACCTAGTACAACTTACTATTTTTGGTGGCGTTTCTCAAGTTCCTCAAGTAGAAATGCTAAAAAAAGGAATCGATATTCTAATTGCAACTCCAGGCCGTTTATTAGATTTAGTAAAACAAGGATTTATAGATCTAGATCATTTACATACATTAGTACTCGATGAAGCAGATCAAATGCTTGATATGGGATTTGTAAATGATGTCAAAAAAATTGTAAAACTAACACCTAATAATAGACAAACACTTTTTTTCTCAGCAACAATGCCAACTGCTATCAGAGAATTAGCAGAAATGTTTCTTAAAGATCCTGCAACTGTTAGCGTGTCACCCGTTTCATCTACTGCCGAAAGTGTAGAACAAAGAGTTTATTTTGTCGAAAAAGGAGAAAAAAGAAATTTATTATACCACTTAATAAAAAATGAAAACTTGTCTAATGTTTTGGTTTTTTCGAGAACCAAGCATGGAGCCGACAATGTTGTAAAAGCGTTGCGTAAGCATGATATTGCTGCCGAAGCCATTCATGGAGATAAATCTCAAAATGCTAGACAACGCGTTTTAGATGGTTTCAAAAATAAAGAAGTTAACGTATTAGTAGCTACTGATATTGCGGCAAGAGGAATTGATATTGATCAGTTACCATTTGTAATTAATTTTGACTTACCCAATGTGCCTGAAACTTATGTTCATAGGATTGGAAGAACGGGTCGTGCTGGAAATGTAGGTGTTGCCATATCTTTTTGTGGAAAAGACGAACATCAGTATTGGAAAGACATTCAGAGATTAATCAAAGTAGATGTAAAAATAGTAAGTGATCATCCTTATGGTTGGCATTCAGGAAGCCCAGAAACAGCTCCTGGTGCAAAACAAAGTAATTCTAACAGAAGTGCAGGTGCTCATAAATCTAGAAAATCGGAAGTTTCTAAACAGAATAAAAAACGTTGGTATTAGTCTAATTTTTATTTTAAATAGATTAATTATATCTGAATCAATAATTTATAAATCGCTGGATCTGAAATTTAAAACTTTCTAATCCAGCGATTTTTTTATTATTTTGAAATAACAATCTTTCCAGAAATTGATTAATTTTTAGAAATTAAAATAGTAATCATATCAACTAATTTAATAGCATCAAATGGTTTCATTATAATATCGTTAATTCCAGCCGAAATAGCTTCTTCAGTAATTTCAGCCTTATCAAATGCTGTTAATGCTACTATTGGCGTTATAATTCCTTTAGAACGAATCTTTCGAGTTGTGTCAAAACCATTTATCAAAGGCATATTAATATCCATTAAAATAATATCGAAATATTCTTTCTCTAAAATTTCAATGGCAGCATAACCATTATCAACCACACTACATTTAAAGTTGTTTTTTTCAATGGTTTTTTTGGTAACCAACTGGTTGATGCGATTGTCCTCTACAACCAAAACATTTACAGTATTGGGAGAATTACTAAGATTGACTTGAATACTGTTTATAATATCAATTGTTTTTTCAGGATTGTATTCAAAACCTATAACAAATTTAAAAATCGAACCTTTATTAATAGAACTATCAACCGAAATAGAACTATCAAACAATTCTAAAAGTTGTTTCACTATTGAAAGTCCTAAGCCGGTTCCTTGATAATCAGTTTCTTTCCTTCGAATTTGTACAAACTTATCAAAAATATTTTCTTGATCTTCTACAGCAATTCCAATACCATTGTCTGCAATTATAAATGCTATAAAATATGTTTTCTGAACTATTTTAATCAAGTTAGCACTTATACTTACTTCTCCATTGGATGTGAATTTTAGCGCGTTGCTTACCAAATTCATTATAATTTGCGAAAACCTCAGTTTATCTCCAATCAAATAGTCCGGAATATCAGGATCAATGTTCACTACAATGCCGTTATTGTTCTGTTTTGCTAAAAAGGAAAGAGAGTTTTTTACGAGATCAATTTCATCTAAAAGATTAAAAGTTAAATTTTCTAGGACAATTCTTTTATCTTCAATTTTATTAATTTGGAGAATATCATTTACTAATGATAGCAAGTATCTAGCAGAAAATTTCAGAGAACTTAAATAGGGACTATTGGCTAATTCTTTGTGTTCTTCTGCCAAGATGTTTGTAATTCCGACGACACCATACAAAGGAGTTCTCAGCTCGTGACTTACCGTAGATACAAATTGAGATTTTAGCTTAGAGGCTACCTCTTCTTTTTCTATAGCAATCAATAATTGTTTGTTTGAATGGGAAAGATCAGCATTGGATTTCTTCTTTAAATTATTATTTTTAAATAAAGAATAAATTAACAACAGTAAGATAACAGATATCGCTAAAAATAAAAATAATATTGTTTTTGATTTTCCAAGCAATATCAGATTAGCTTTTTTTTCGGCTTCAAACTTATCAATTTCTCTTTTATAGTCTTCTAATTCTAAATTTACACCAACGCTATTAGCTTGATCAATTTTATCTTTACTGTAAAGCGCGTCTGTAATTTCATTGTATTTTGATAGGTTTAGATACCCATTTTTAAAATCTCCGTTTCCAATTAAAAATTTAGAATATTCTAAATGAGCAAAAGATAAATCTGATTTTTGATCGGTTTCATTTCCAAGTTTTATAGCCTTTAAAAAAAATGCATTAGCTTTTTCATTATTTCCCTCATGCGCATAATACATTGCATTGAGCATGCTTATTGCAGCAAAACTGGAATCATCACCCTTTTTTGACTTGTTATTATTAATATATTTTAAACTATCATATCCTTTTTCAAAATTTTTAATATCAAAATACGCCCAAGTAATATTTAATTTTGTCATGAAAATTTGATTTTTATCGGCTATTTTCTGACTGTATTTTAATGAGTTTTGGTAATACGCAATTCCTTTTAAATATTGCTTTTTTTCAAAACAATAAATATTTCCTAAGTTATTGTATATTTTATTGGTTAAAGTATCAAACTCTATTTTTTGGGCATTAATTAAGGATTTGTTGTAAAAAAAAATAGCTTTTTCAAATTGTGCAAGTTCTGCGTAGTTTGCAGCAATAGTATTGTATGAAATGGCTATAGATGAAAAATCATTTGCTAAGATGGCTTCATGCAAGGCCATTTTTGAAATCTCGAGTGATTTACTAAAATTTGTCTCTTTTAGATATTGAGAAGCTTGATCTGTTAAAACAGTAATTTCTTTTTTGGAAAAGGTAATTGTCTGTGCTAGTATGTTATTATCAAAAAAAACAGACAATACAACGAATAGCAAAACAATACGATTCAGATACATAGCTAAAATTTATTTATCAAATATACCTTTTATTAGCAAAATAAAAATTTTATTTAAACAAATTTATTATACAGAATAAGTGTACATAAAAATAAAATTAAGTATAAAAAAACCTGTTCACAAATAAGGGAACAGGTTTAGTATATAAATTGACAATAACTAGTTAAAATATTATTCTAAAGTAGGCACTTCTACTTCTTTATCACCTTCCCATTGTCCTACAACAGAAGTAGCTAGAGCATTTCCTAATACATTGGTTGCACTACGAAACATATCGCAAAAATGGTCAATTGGCAAGATCAAAGCAATTCCTTCAATAGGAATATCAAACATACCGCAAGTTGCCGCAACAACAACTAAACTAGCTCTTGGAACACCAGCAATTCCTTTACTCGTAAGCATTAATACTAACAGCATAGTCATCTGCGTTCCTAAGTCTAAATGTATTCCGTAAGCTTGTGCGATAAAAATACTTGCAAAAGTCATATACATCATACTTCCATCTAAGTTAAAAGAATAACCCAGTGGCAACATAAAGGAAACAATCTTGTCTTTGACACCAAAGCGTTCTAATTCTTCTGTTAATTTTGGAAAAACAGCCTCGCTACTTGTAGTTCCGAAAGCTATAATTAAAGGGCTTATAATTCTTTTTAGTAAAACAGTCATTCTACTTTTAAGAAAAATATAACCTACAAGAATTAAGACTACCCAAAGTGATGAAATTCCAATTAAAAAAGAGCCAAAGAACTTGAAATAGGTAATCGCTAATTCTTGAAAATCTCGTACTGCAAAAACTCCTGCAATCGCTCCAAAAACTCCAATTGGAGCAAATTTCATCACGTAATTAACCATTTTGAGGACAATATGAGATGTCTTTTCTAGAGCATTAGTAACTGGTTTTACGTATTCTCCTAATGATGCAGCTGCAAGACCAAAGAAAATAGAGAAAATTACAATTTGTAAAATCTCATTGGTAGCCATGGCTTCAAAAATACTTTTAGGAACAATATGCTCAATGAAATTTTCGAATGAAATATTTTGGGTTTTACCAGTAACTTCTGAAGCTGAAGCCAAATCAATACTTGGTAAATTAAGTCCTACACCTGGTTTAAGTACGTTTACAAAAAACATTCCTAATAATAAAGATATAAATGAAGCTGTAAAAAACCACCCCATTGCCTTACCACCAATTCTACCTACTGCTTTTATATCCCCAAGTTTAGCAATTCCTACAACCAAAGTTGTAAAGACTAACGGAGAAATAATCATTTGCACTAATCGAATGAAAACAGTTGCTAAGATTTTAATTTTTTTACTAAAGGCTTCTGCATCGGCTGGTGAAATATAATTGTGTATGATGATGCCTAAAATAGCACCCAAAACCATAGCAATTAATATTTGTCCTGTTAATCCTGAAAAGAAGGATGTTTTCTTTATTGTATTGGTATCCATTAAATTTAGATATTTAGTTTTATAGTGGTATAATTACTTTATCATTATAAAATTTGACGTGCAATTACTACTAGAAAAAATGTTAAAGATTAATATTAATATATTTTGTTAATCAAATAAAAATCAGCTAATACAATGGCTGCCATTGCTTCAACTATTGGCACAGCACGTGGAACAACGCAAGGATCGTGACGTCCTTTTCCTGTCATTTCAGTGATTATTCCTTTATTGTCTAATGATTCTTGTTTTTGCATTATAGTTGCCACCGGTTTGAAAGCAACACGGAAATAAATATCCATTCCGTTACTAATACCACCTTGAATTCCACCAGAAAGATTTGTTTTAGTTGTTCCATCTGGATTGTACAAATCATTATGCTCGCTTCCCTTCATTTTGGCACCACAAAATCCACTTCCAAATTCAAAACCTTTGACTGCATTAATGGATAACATTGCTTTTCCTAGTTCAGCATGAAGTTTGTCAAACACAGGTTCACCTAATCCAATTGGTACATTTTGAATCACACAAGTTACCGTACCACCAACAGTATCACCTTGTTTTCTAATGTCACGAATGTAATCTTCCATTTTCGTTGCCATTTCGATATCAGGACAACGTACAGGATTACTTTCTGTTTTAGAAAAATCTAAATCTTGGTAAGGTTTCTCTAAAAATAGAGGTCCAACAGAAGAAACATATGCATTGATTTTTATCTCAGGTAAAATTTGTTTAGCTATTGCTCCTGCCACTACTCTACTAGCTGTTTCTCTGGCAGAACTGCGACCACCTCCTCTATAATCTCGTATTCCATATTTTTTTTCATATACATAATCAGCGTGGCTAGGTCTAAAATTATCTTTTATATGAGAATAGTCATCTGATTTCTGATTGGTATTAGGTATAATAAAACCAATTGGTGTTCCTGTTGTTTTTCCTTCAAAGATTCCAGACAAAAACTGAACATCATCTGGTTCTTTGCGTTGAGTAACAATTGAAGATTGACCAGGCTTGCGTCGAGACATCTCAAATTGAATATCTTCTAAGTTTATTGCTATTCCCGGAGGACAACCATCTATTATTCCTCCTAAAGCTTCACCATGAGATTCCCCGAAAGTTGTTATTCTAAAAAGTGTTCCGTAGCTATTACCTGCCATTATAAATAGTTTTAAACAAAAGTAACGTTTTAGTTTAAAGTTCAAAATTTTTGAGTTTAAACTTTTGAAAAACCAATACATTATTTAAGAATAAAATCTTTAAATTTTTCATTAATTAATTCCAACTTATATTAATCATATATTATTATTCCGTTTTAATTTTAATAGTGTAGAATTATCATTTATTTAATCTCAAAATTCTGCTTATAAACTTTAACAAAAATTTACTTAGGTTTATTTGTTCATGTAATAATTAATTATTGTTTTAAATCACAAATGTGGTAATTATATAAATAATGGCAATAATTTCATAAGAACCGGAAGTAGTTAAGAGTTACATTTGCGTCTTTAAAAACATACAATATGAAAAAAATTATTTTATCGGCATTAATGTTAATTGGATTAGCATTTACAGCTCAAGCACAGGATATATCTAAAAATGCTTTAGGTCTACGTTTAGGAGGAAATAATGGTTTTGGAGGAGAACTTTCTTATCAAAGAGGATTGTCTAAAAGTAATAGACTTGAATTAGATTTAGGATGGAGAAATAGAAATAATTATGAAAATAGTGGATACGATGACAATGCTATCAAACTAGCAGCTTTATACCAATGGGTATGGAACATTGATGGTGGTTTTAATTGGTATGCTGGTGTAGGTGGTGGAGTTGGTAACTATAGCTACGATGTTAAAAATGACAAACGTTATAGCGACACTTTTGTATTTGCAGCGGGTGATATCGGAATTGAATACAACTTTGATTTTCCTTTATTAATATCATTAGATTTCAGACCTGAGTTTGGAGGAAATGGTTACTACAAAAACAATTATGGTTCAGATATTGCTTTAGGACTAAGATTCCAGTTCTAATCTAAAAATATATTAAAAAAAGGCTATTCATCTGAATAGCCTTTTTTTTTATTTAATAATGAGATGTTTTTTAGAATTTATTTTAACCACACAGAATGGATTTGTAAACCCTTGTGTTACCATTGCTCCTGCTTCCGGATTAGTTTCTTTTACAGTTACTATTATATCGTTATCTGTCTCAACAACATTTTCAATACCAATTGCATAACCTCCAGATGTCTTTTCTCCCATATTTAAAATAATAAAATTAGAGCTCTGAATGTCAGTTTCTTTTATCTTATTTTTTAAATTATCATCCTCCTGTAACATTTTGATTTCATTAGGTTCAGAAAGTATTTCAAAAAAACGAATACTCGCTCCTCCATTAGATTGCTGCGTTAATACTTCATAAAGTTTATTATGACCTTCATTTTTTGTAGCATTAGTTGTACTACAAGAAAATAAGGTTATGGCAAATAAGGATAGAAAAGTTTTTTTCATTTAATAATTATTTAATTAGTATCGATGACTTTTAATGGTCTTGTAATTTTTAATGACTTTATACCGCTGTTTATAAATATTTATTAATAGCTTTTTGATAAAGGTCTTCATAAAGAGGAAGTATATTTTTAATATCAAACTGTTTTGCAACGGATAAAGCATTCTCTTTAAACTTTTCTAATGTAGCATCATCTTTTAAAATTTTTAAAGCATTTTTTGCCATATCTTCTATATTACCTACATTACTTAAGTAGCCTGATATTCCCTCAAAATTAACTTCTGGTAAACCACCTGAATTACTGGATATAACTGGAACACCGCAGGCCATAGCTTCGAGCGCGGCTAAACCAAAACTTTCGGTTTCTGATGGTAATAAAAATAGATCTGTTAAACATAAAATCTTATCAATTTCATTACTGTTCCCAAAGAAAATCACCTTGTCTTCAATACCCAATTCTTGGCATAAAACTTCTGCTTTTTCTTTTTCGGGACCATCTCCAACCATCATCAATTTAGCTGGAATTTCTTTTTGAATGTTGTAGAAAATTTTGATAACATCAGGAATGCGTTTTACTTTTCTGAAGTTACTGATATGGGTAATAATTCGTTCCTCTTGTTTGGCCATAACTGAACGTTGACAAGGAACGCCAGCATCTTTTACATTTTTATTCAATTCGATAAAATTGGGAATCACTTCAATTTCATTTTTTATATTGAATAACTTTAAGGTATCTTCTTTCAAACTTTGAGAAACAGAGGTTACAAAATCCGATTTATTGATACTAAAAGTCACAGCAGGCTTATAAAAAGGATGACTTCCGACCAAGGTAATATCTGTTCCGTGAAGTGTGGTAACCATAGGAAGATTTATACCTTCATCTTTTAACATTTGTTTAGCCATGTAACCTGCATAAGCATGCGGAATAGCGTAATGTACATGTAGTAATTCAATTTTATATAACTTTACCATATCGACTAATTTGCTAGATAAAGCTAATTCATAAGGCTGGTAATGAAATAATGGATATTCTGGAACGTTTACTTCGTGGTAATGTACGTTAGGACTTAATAAGGCTAAACGTACGGGTTGGCTGTAAGTTATAAAATGTATTTCATGACCGCGGCGGGCCAATTCTAAACCTAATTCTGTAGCTACTACGCCACTTCCTCCAAATGTAGGATAACAAACTATTGCTATTTTCATGTATGTAATTTAATAAAAACGAATTTAACAAAATAGCGCTGAGTTTTATTGAAATTTAAGTTAAAAAAAAGATCCTCATTTAAAATTTCATTCGCTGGATTCTAACTGCGTTTAAAATGGCCAATAAAGCTACGCCAACATCAGCGAAAACGGCCTCCCACATGGTTGCTAATCCTCCCGCACCCATTATTAAAACAACCAATTTTACCACAAAAGCCAAAGTTATATTTTGCCAGACAATTTGTTTTGTCTTCCTACCAATGTTGATTGCCGTAAAAATTTTAGTTGGCTGATCATTTTGTATGACAATATCAGCCGTTTCAATTGTGGCATCACTTCCTAATCCTCCCATTGCAATTCCAGCATCTGCCAAAGCTATAACCGGAGCATCATTTACTCCGTCTCCTACAAAGGCTACTTTTACTTTTCGACTTAACATGGCTTCTACTTTTTCGACTTTATTTTCGGGTAGTAAATTTCCAAAAGCTTCGTCAATATTTAATTCTTTGGCTACAGCCGAAACTACCGCCTGATTATCTCCTGAAAGTAAAATTGTTTTAATTTTTAGTTTGTGTAAACTTTCAATAGCCGTTTTAGCGTCTTCTTTTATTTCATCCGCAATAATAAAATGACCTGCATATTTTTGATTGATCGCTACGAGGATTGTAGTGTACGGTATCGAATCTAATTCTAAATCATAATTGATATTCAATTCCTTCATCAATTTAGGATTGCCAACTGCAATTTCTTTTCCATCTATAACTCCTTTCAATCCCATACCAGGAATTTCTTTTACATCGGCAACAACAATCTCCTTATAGTTATCTTTAGCATATTGTACTATTGCTGAACCTACTGGATGAGTTGATTTCGCTTCAATTGCGGCAGTATATTGTACTAAATCAGTTTCGGAAACACCAATAGCAACTACTTTTTGCACTTTAAAAACCCCTTTAGTCAAGGTCCCTGTTTTGTCCATTACTACTACTTGAATAGCCGCCATTACGTCTAGAAAAGTGGATCCTTTAAACAATATTCCGTTTTTACTAGCAGCTCCTATTCCGCCAAAATAGCCTAGCGGAATGGATATAACCAATGCACAAGGACACGAAATAACTAAGAAAATTAAGGCTCTGTACAACCAATCTTTAAATATATAATCGTCAACAAATAGCATTGGAATCAAACAAATTCCTATCGCCAGATAGACAATTATTGGTGTATAAATCTTGGCAAACTTTCTAATAAATAATTCTGTAGGTGCTTTTTTGGTGGAAGCTTCTTGAACCATTTCTAGAATTTTAGACAACTTACTATCTTTAAATTCAGTTGTTACTTCTACAAGAGCAAGAGCGTTAAGATTGATCATTCCGGCTAGAATAGTCTCTCCTTTAGATTTAGAATCAGGTTTACTTTCTCCGGTTAATGCAGCCGTATTAAAAGTCGCATGATCCGAAAGTAATTTACCATCTAAAGCTAATTTCTCTCCTGGTTTTAATTCAATAATTTCACCAATCGTAACTTCAGAAGCTTGCTTTGAAATGATTTTATTTCCTTCTAAAACATTAGCTACATCTGGTCTTTGATCTAATAATGATTTAATATTGGATTTGGCTTTTCTTACTGCTAGCATTTGAAACAGTTCTCCAATAGAGTAAAACAACATTACAGCTACTCCTTCAGCATATTGACCAATGCCAAAAGCACCAACAGTTGCAATGCTCATTAGAAAAAATTCAGAAAAGATGCCACCCTTTCTAATACTTTGAATCGCCTCTTTCAAAACAGGTAGTCCAACAGGCAAATAAGCAACAATGTACCAAATAATTCTGATCCAGTCTTTGAACCAAGATGGAACAATTATATGATCGAATAACAAGCCAACGATCAATAAAACGAAACTGATTATAGAGGGTAAAAATAATTGTATTGTACTTCCGTTTGTTTCGCCATGGTCGTGATCGTGTCCAGAATGATCTTCAGAATCCTCTTCTGAAGAACAACAACCGGAAGTTGTATGAGTCTTTTTATGAGTTGTTTTTTTCTTTGGAGTACAGCACTCCTCATTGTATTGATCTTCTTGATTATCTGAATGTTTCATTTTTAATAATTTTATCTTTCATGAAGAAAGAAAAGTAAATAATAACTAGAACTGTAGCAATTCCAGTTGTAATAAAGGTAGTAGACGCTCCAAACTGGTACCAAATTAGACCCGCCAAAGAACTCGCAATAAGCGCACTTATACTTTGAAAACCACTATAAGTTCCTATCGCAGTAGCAGTGTCTTTCTTGTCACTAATATTGCTAATCCATGCTTTTGATATTCCTTCAGTGGCTGCAGCATAAACGCCGTATAAAAAGAAGAATAAAATAATAAAATATTTATTTTCGGTAAAAGCCATTCCAAAATAAACCACAGCAAATAAGGTTAGGCCAAAAATAAACATTTTTTTTAAGCCTACTTTATCCGCTAGAATACCAATTGGTAAAGAAACAACAGCATAAACCAAATTATAAAAGATGTAAATTCCGATTACATAAGTATCGTTTAGACCCATTTGTTTTGCTTTTAGTAATAAAAAAATATCAGAACTATTAAATGCAGCAAATACTAATAATCCGATTACCGTTTTTTTATATTCAGATGGACTTAATTTCCAGTAGTTTAAAAAAGAGAAAAAAGAAACTTTTTTTATTGCAATTGGCTTACTATTCCTTTTATCTTTTAATAAAAATGACACTAAAACGGCTAATAAACCGGGAAGAAATGCCATATAAAAAAGAGTTTTATATTCTTGTGGATAATAATATAAATATACGAGAGCAATTACAGGTCCCAGAACAGCACCCAAAGTATCCATTGCTCTATGAAATCCAAAAATTTTACCTTTCGTTTCGGGAGTCGCTTCATCTGATAAAATGGCATCTCTAGCACCAGTGCGAATTCCTTTTCCAAAACGATCAATGGTTCTGGCAAAAAATATCCACATCGGAAAAATAAATAAAGCCATCATCGGTTTTGAAATTGCACTTAATCCATAACCAAACTGAACAAAGGGAGTCCGCTTGCCTGAGTTATCAGATAATTTGCCAAAATAACTTTTACTTAAACCTGCTAAAGCTTCGGCAAAACCCTCTAGAACTCCTATTAAAACAATCGAAAAGCCAATTGTTCTGAGGTAAATAGGCATAATGGGATATAGCATTTCGCTTGCCATATCGGTAAATAAACTTACTAATGATAGTATCCAAACCGATCTTGAAATATACTTTAACATTCCCATCTTTCGATAATTTTATTTCGTAAAAGCTATTTCAATTCGTTGTTTTTCAGAACTTTTTGTTCTTCTTTACTGTTCTTATTGATCCACTTATTTAATTTATAACTCAAGTAAGCCGATCCACTACCTATTATTGCTCCTGCTAAAACATCAGAAGGATAATGAACACCCAAGTGCATTCTAGAATACCCTACGGCAGAAGCCCATGCAAATGAAGGAGCAATAATATACCATTTTGGATATTCCATACTTAATGATGTGGCAGTGGCAAATGCTACAGAGGTATGCCCTGAAGGAAATGAAAACCCAGGTCCGGCAGTTCCTTTTTCAATATCAGTGTATGCATCAAAAGGACGTTGCCTTTTTGTTGTATATTTTAAAGCAGTAGTAATAAAAGCCGAAACTACAAATGATTCACCAATAAATAAGGCTGTCTTTTTGGTAGTGCTGTCTTTTTTTATAATTCCTACAGAATAAATAATTAAAGGGGTTGCAATACTAATGGGTAAAGCACTATTGGTAACAACTCTAAATGTGCCGTCTAAGGATGTATTTCTGTTTACATTAATATTACGCAAAATATCGACATCAATGTTTTGTGCATTCATAAGACTGACACAAAAAAACAATCCCAAAAAGTTAATGATTTTCAAAAAAGGAGTCCTTGTATTCATACCGAAATTTTTCCTATCAAATGTAACATATTCTGATTAAAAAAACTCATAGGATTTAGAAAACAAACATTAGATTTTAGTAGCTTAAACTTTAGAAATCTAAAATCAATTTAATAATTATTCTACAATTAAAAAAGAAAATAAAGCATATTGATTTATTATCTAATAATTGCATCATAAATAACTTGCTGTATGTTTTCACGAATGTTAGCCTTAGACAATCTATTTTCTGTAGCTACTGGAAAAGTTCTATTAGATAAAAATACATACACAATTTGAGTTTCTGGATCTGCCCAAGCCATTGTACCAGTGTAACCGGTATGACCAAAACTAGTCATTGAAGCACATCCGCAGGTAGGACCCGAAGTGCCTAGTTGAGGCTTGTCAAAACCTACGCCTCGCCTATTTCCTTCTGCACAAAAGTAACAAGTGTTAAAATCATCAAATGTTTTTTCAGAAAAATATTGTTGATTTCCGTAACTTCCTTTTTGCAGATAAAGTTCCATTATTTTAGCAACATCCATAGCATTTGAAAATACACCTGCATGTCCTGAAACACCGCCTTCTAAAGCAGCTGTTAAATCATTTACATATCCTTGCAAAAGCTGATGACGGAAATAAGCATCTGTTTCTGTTGGTGGAATTCTATTTTTATCAAATTTTGCCAATGGATTAAAACTAGAATTATTCATACCTAACGAACGATAAAAATTTTCTTGAATTAAAACATCTAATGTTTTACCAGTTGTTTTCTCTAAATAATCCTTCAAGATCATGAAGGTTAAATCACTATATTTATATTCTTTTTTTATGGAAATTTTACTTTTTACAATCATTTTCATGATGGTATCGCTAAAATCATTTCTAATAAATAGACTATCTCCTAACTGTTTTGTAAAATTAACTTCCGGTATTTTTCTAAAATAATCTTCAGATGGTTTTTTAGACTGATTCAATGCAGCTTTATAAAATGGCAATCCAGCAGGCAATCCAGCATAATGTGACAATAAATCCTTGAAACTGATATTTTGTTTATTAGAATCCTTAAAAATAGGAGACATTGTTCCCAATGTAGTTCCCAAATTTATTTTATGTTGATCATAAGCTATCATAACATTGGGCAAAGTGCCCAAAATTTTAGTTAATGATGCTACATCATAAATATCCGAATTTTGAACTTTAATCTTTTTATCGTAAGTGTGATATCCAAATGATTTTTGGTAAATTACCTTACCTGCTTTGGCTACTAAAACCTGAATTCCAGGTGTCATCTTATCCGCAATTGCTTTATTGGCAATACCATCAATTTTTGACAATATTTGGGAATTCATACCAACATTTTCTGCAGTAGTAAATCCTAATCGATTTAGTTTTTCTGTTGAAAGTCCATCATTAACTTTAAAAAAAGAATTAATAGAAACGGGTAATTTACCTTTTGCTTCAATCGCACCAAAAATTAATTCAGCAGAAACAATTTGAGAAATAGGACTATTTTGATAAGAAACTACCAATCCTTCAATACTATCAAAATTATCAAATGCCAACAATGAATAAGGTTTGGCAAAAACGTTTAAAATCACATTATTATTCTTAGCCAAAGCAACTATCTTAAGTAACTCATCTACTCTTAAATCATCATTCTTGAAGGCAATATCAGATTTATGATAGCCAATTATTACAGTTGTGTAAGAACTTAATTTAACCTGCAAACTGTCTATATTTTTATCATCTACTACAGTAACATCAGCATATTTTTGAAGCGTTGATACATACTTATCATTGTTATCATCACCAATTTTTACATAAGCTATCTTTTGTTTATCCAAATTTTTGATAGGCAATACTGCATCTGTATTTTTTAATACTGTAATGGCATTTTCATACAATTGATATTGTAGCGCCTCATTTGATACCAAATTTAAATCCGAATATAAATTTTCTGTTTCAATGGGTTTATAGGAGTTCAAACCAGCTTTGTATTTAAACTTGAGAATTTTTTTTACAGAAAAAGCCAATCTTTCCTCCGTGAATAAATCAAGGGAAAAAGCGAGCTTAAATTTCTGAATTGTAGCAGGAACATTTTCAGGAAATAATAAAATATCATTTCCAGCCATAAAGGCTTCAAAATTAACTTCACTAGGAACTTTAAAATCACTTACTCCTTTCATGTTTAAAGCATCTGTGAAAATAAGCCCTTTAAAACCTAATTCTTTTTGAAGCACATTTGTAACAATATTATATGAAAGAGAAGAAGGAAAATTAGGTCGTGATTCTAAACTAGGAACATTTAAATGCCCCACCATAACTGATGAAAGACCTTCATGAAACATTTTATGATAGGGATAGAATTCAAGTTCTTCTAACCTTTCTCTTGACGCATTTATTGTTGGCAATTCTTTATGTGAATCCTTTGAGGTATCACCATGACCAGGAAAATGTTTTCCAGTGGCAAATATATCCTGACTTTGAATTCCTTTCATCAAAGCAATAGCGTGGTCAGTAACCTTAAATTTATCTTCTCCAAAAGAACGAAATCCAATAATAGGATTTTTGGGATTAGAATTAATATCTAAAACGGGAGCAAAATTAAACTGTAAACCCAATCGTTTACTTTGCATTCCCATCTGGGTACCAAGTTTTTCTATTAATTGCATGTCCTGAATGGCTCCAAGGGTCATATTCCAAGGATAGCGATAGGTAGAATCAATGCGCATGCCTAATCCCCACTCTGCATCAATACCTATAAATAAAGGTGTTTTTGACAAAGCTTGATACCTATTTGTTAATTTAGCTTGACGAACAGGTCCACCTTGAAAAAAAATTAATCCGCCTATTTTATTTTCTTGAATGAGTTTATCAATAGCAGCGTAATGTTTAGCATCTTTATTCGAATAAGCTGCAATCATGAATAATTGCCCTATTTTTTCATCTAAAGACATTCCGTTATAAACACTATCTACCCATTTTTCACCTTCAGAAACTAAATCAAAAAGTATTGGAGTATTAGTAATGGCAATGCTATCAAGGTTTTGAGCTTTGACAGGAACGTTGGTTACAAGTATTTTATTCTTATTAATTTTTGTACCAACACAACTAGTAGCAACAAAAAGAAATAAGACATAAAAGGTAAATATTTTGATGCCTATTTTTCTCATTGGATAGTTATAATTTTAAAAGAAACGGCTATGCCAGCTATCAATTGCAGGAACTTCCCATGATTCATTAAATTCTTCGATATTATTTACCAAATTATTAAATACAATAGTATTCTCTGTAACGGCTTTATCCTTTACCATTTTTTTGAAATCAATCAGTGGTTTATGAGCAATATGTTCCCCTAACTTAAAAGTAACATTCATTTTATCCAGTAAATCAACACCATATTTCTGTTCTAAACTCTGGATAAACTCTACTGAAGAATCAATAGAACAACCTGTAGCCGCCTGAACGTCTTGATTTACGGCAATTATAATAAATCGATTGTATTTTAATTGGTAAGATGATTCTAAACTCGTACCATGTGCTGCCCATTCTTCAAGAAAAGATTGTAAAGCTGTTTCTATTTCAGAAAATTCGGCATCCGAAAATTTTCTATTCGATTGATAAATCCAAATTTTAGATTCTTCGGGTAAATTTTCAAAAGGAACGTACATAATATTTATTTTTTATTGATTTTTACCAACTATTAAAATGCAGAGACAAGTCCAAATCCTACTTGTTTACCATCATAATAAGGTATAAATACTGTTTTTTTATTCGTATTATTTTTTTTTGAAGACAACAAATTATTTACTGTAGGATACAACCAATAGGCTGCTTTTGTACTCAATATACCAATCCCTGCTCCAGCAACTACATCGGTAAGCCAATGTTTATTATTATACATTCTAAATGCTCCAGTACCTGCTGCTACTAAATATCCGGATATACCATACCATATTGAGGTGTCCTTATATTCTTGATACAACAACTCAGCACCCATAAAAGCAGTTGCTGTATGTCCTGAAGGAAAAGAATTCATGCTTGAACCATCAGGTCTTTCAACATTAAAAGTATGTTTAAAACTATTAACCGCTATTCCCATAATCAAATAAGAGGTAGCCAAAATTATCGTTTTATCTCTAAAGTTATTTTTGCCTTTGATCCCAAAAGCATCTAAAGCATATACAGAAGCCAATGGTAAATATTGTGAAAAATCATCAATAGTAAACTTTTTGTCAATGTCTTCTCGAACCTCTTCTCTAATTTGAGAATTAAAAGATTCTAATTGATCATTTCCAATCCCTATAATTCCATAACCTATTAAAACTGATGGAATAATTAGCTGCTTTACTTTAAAATGCAGTTCTTTATTTGTTTTTAAATCAAGACTATCCTGAATATTAAACTTATCAATAGTTTGAGCATGTATACTAAAACTAATTAGCATTATTATGAAATATAGTATGCCTTTATAAACCATAATACAATCTAATAAAAGTTAGTCTTATTACTTACAAATCCTGTGCATTAGCAATTAACTCCGCAATATCCATTACTTTTACATCACCTTCTTTTTCTTTAACCTTGATACCATCAGTCATCATCGTATTACAAAAAGGGCAACCTGTGGCAATTATTTCTGATTGTGTTTCTAAGGCATCTTCTGTTCTTTCAACATTTATTTCTTTGTTACCAGGTTCTGCGTCTTTGAACATCTGAGCTCCACCTGCACCACAGCATAATCCATTAGCTTTAGAACGTTTCATCTCTACTAACTCAGCATCTAGCTTAAGAATTAAATCTCTTGGAGCTTCGTATACTTTATTTGCTCTTCCCAAATAACAAGGGTCATGAAAAGTAATACGTTTTCCTTTAAACTGTCCGCCTTCAATAGTAAGTCTTCCATCATCTAGTAAAGACTTTAGAAATTCTGTATGATGAACTACTTCATATACACCACCTAATTCTGGGTATTCATTTTTTAGAGTATTGAAACAATGTGGGCAAGCAGTAACAATTTTTTTTGCTTCATATGCATTTAAAACCTCGATATTCATCATGGCTTGCATTTGAAATAGAAATTCATTTCCAGCTCTTTTGGCTGGATCTCCAGTACAACTTTCCTCAGTACCTAAAACTGCAAAAGAAATATTAGCGCGGTTTAAAATACGAACAAATGCTTTGGTTATTTTTTTAGCTCTATCATCAAAACTTCCGGAACAACCCACCCAAAATAAAACTTCTGGTTGTTTACCCTGAGCTAACATTTCGGCCATTGTTGGCACTATTAAATTCTCTGACATAACGTTGTTTTTTTCAAATGGTTAAAATGTAATTTTAACTTTATTTAGTATTACTAATTTACTTTCGATTAATTTTCATTTTTCCAATTCAATCTGTCTTGCTGATTGTATTGCCATGGCGCACCATTATTCTCAACATTTGTCATCATTGCATTCAAAGGCATTGGTGCTGCAGATTGCTCCATAACTAAATAACGTCTCATGTCCATTATTATAGAAAGCGGACTTATGTTTACTGGACATTCCTCAACACATGCATTACATGAAGTACAAGCCCACAGCTCTTCAGGAGAAATATAATCGTTTAATAATGATTTATTGTCTGGTACAAAAACTCCTTTGTTGTCGTCTATATTTTTTCCTACTTCTACAAGTCTGTCTCTTGTATCCATCATAATTTTTCGAGGAGAAAGTTTTTTTCCTGTAATATTAGCTGGACAAACAGAGGTACATCTACCACATTCTGTACAGGTGTAAGCATTTAGTAATTGAACCCAGTTTAAATCTTGTACATCACTTGCTCCAAATTTACTTGGCGCTGCATTTTCATCAACAGGTGCTGCTGCAAATGGATCTGCATTAGGGTCCATCATTAATTTTACTTCCTTAGTTACTGATTCTAAATTATCAAACTGTCCTAAAGGTTTTAGATTGGCAAAATAGGTATTAGGGAATGCTAAAAGAATATGTAAGTGTTTAGAGAAATACAAATAGTTCATAAAAATCAAGATGCCTGTAATATGCAACCACCAGAAAATCTCAGTCATTAGCATCACTGACTCATTAGAAACTCCGTTAAATATAGGAGCAATAAATTGACTTACAGGAAAAGAACCTGCTTTGATAAAATGAGAAAAACCACCTGGTACATTTTGTAAATGCAAATCTGAGGCATTCATCAATAAAAATAAAGTCATTAAAACGACTTCAAAATATAAGATATAATTACCATCACTTTTTGGCCAACCCTTTAAATCAGAGCTAATGAATCTTTTTAATTTAATAACATTTCTTCTGATCCAAAAAACAGAAACAGCAACTAATACTAAAACTGCTAAAATTTCAAAAGAAGCGATTAGAACATTATAAGTAGTTCCTAAAAACGCGAAAATACGATGTGTTCCAAAAAGGCCATCAATTATAATTTCTAATAATTCAATATTAATAATTATAAAACCTAAATAAACTATAATATGTAGTATTCCTGCAACTGGTCTTTTAACCATTTTAGACTGACCTAAAGCAATCATAGCCATATTAGTCCATCTTGCTTTTGGATTATCAGATCGATTTACATCAGTACCAAGATTGATGTTTCTTCGTATCTTTTGAACACTCCTGAAAAAATAACCAAATCCAATAATTAAAAGGATTGCAAATAAAATATTGTCTAAATAACTCATAATTACTAATTTTTTACAGTAGATACAGAGTCCTTTTCAGGAGCCACATAAGGTTTATTTTTCTTTCCAAAAACAGATATATTAACGTAACGTGTTGGGTTAAGTCGTACATCTTGTAATAATAATTCTAGTTCTTTTGTTGAAGTTTTAATATTTTGATAAAAAGCTTCATCGTTTAGTAATTTACCCATAGAACCTTTTCCAGATTCTAAACCAGTAACAATACCATCGACTTTTGCTAAAGTTGTATTTAGATTTTGTACTGTTTTACCTAAATCTGCTTTATTAAGAGAGGAAGATATTTTAGAAAAATCATCACTTATTTTACTAAAGTTAGTAACAACTCCGTTTATTTGAGTTTTATTAGTATCTAATAAACCATTTACACTTTTTGAAGCAATATGAAATTGTTCTATGGTTTTGCTCAATTCAGCTAGCGTAAGTTTTAAATCTTGTTGCCCTTTCTGGTCTAAAACATTATTAAGTCCAGAAATTAATTTTTCAGTACTACCTAATAATTTCTCAAGCTTTTCTTGTAGTGGCGCTAATTGATCTCCTACTTTATCAGTAAGACCCATTTTTACACCTGCTTGTAACTTTTGTCCATCAACTGCTAAAGTTTTATCAGCAAAGTTCGGGATTATTGCAATTTGTTTTCCACCAATAAAACCGGGCTCATAAATAGATGCCACACTCGATTGAGAGATTGGGAAATCAGTTTTTAACTGTAATTCTACCAACAAAGCACCTGTGTTTTCATTAATAGTAATACTACTTACTTTACCCACGACTAAACCATTTAAAGTAACTGGAGCAGAGGTAGCCAAACCTTCTACACTTTTATATTCAACATAAAAAGTTTTGTAATTAGTAAATAGGTCTCTTCCTTTAAGGAAACTGTAGCCCCAAATAAATAATAATATAGATGCTATAACTAAAATAGCTGTTTTAATTTCTCGTGTTATTTTCAAAATTTAAGTATTTTTTACAAATTTAATATAAAATATTTGACTTGTTACTATTATTTAAGCGCTTCTTCAAGACTAATATTTTTTCCGTCTTTGAATGCAATTATATACGCTGAAGAATAGCCTTTGGATTGCACTTCTTTCAAATTCTTTTTGGCTTCACTGTAATCTGATGTGGCTCCATAGGAATATTTATAAAAGCTTGCTTTAGTAGATCTTACCGATACGTTTTTTAATCCTTTAAAGTTTGACGGAACTAATTTAAGATTTTGCTTTCCCGCCGCAAACTGAACTTTAAAGAGAATGCCATCATCTTCAACCTTTAGTTCTTTTTTATTATTGGTCTCCTCAAGAACACTATTTTTTGCTTTTTCTTTTGTTGATGTAACATTTCCTTTTTTGTATTTACTTTGTTCCATGTTTTTATTGTAACCAGAACCAAAATATTCTTTTTTATAGGAAATAATTGCAGTAGCAATAGCTTTGGCCATATTTTCTTGACCCACAGCAGAATTAAGATAGATTCCTTCTTTTTTATTAGATAAAAAGCCTAATTCGATCAATACACTTGGCATATAAGCAGCGTCTAAAACCCATAAAGGAGTTTGTTTTATACCTCTTGATTTACGATTCAGTTGATTTATAAAATTATTTTCGATCTTAGAGGCCAATTGAATACTTCTATCTAAGAAATCCTCTTGTAACATCTTTAATCCTATAAGCGTTTCGGGTTTTTTGGGATCAAATCCTTTATAAGTTTGCTTATAGTTTTTCTCAAACAATATTACAGAATTCTCTTGTTTAGCAATTTCTAGATTCCCCTGACTTCTGGTTAAACCCATAACAAAAGTTTCAGTACCATAAGGGATGGGATTTTTTACTGAATTACAATGTATAGATACAAATAAATTGGCATGAAGCGTATTTGCTTTTTTGGGTCTATCTACTAATTCGATAAAAACATCTGTTTTTCTGGTATGAATTACATCGATGTCTTTTTCTTTTTTAAGATATTTTTCTAATTTCAATGCAGTTTTTAGAGCAATTTCTTTTTCTATAAATCCATTATAGGAATTTCCTGGATCTTTACCACCATGTCCCGCATCTAGAATAACAACAAATTTAGTATTTGATTGAGAAAAAATGGATAAAGAAAAAAGTAAAAATAGGATTATATATAAGAATTTAATCTTTCTAATTAACTTCAAAATAGTAGTATGTTTGATTAAAATTTAAATTTATTATTTTAAAATGTAATTATTTAATAGCGTCTTGAACATTAATCTTTTCACCATTTTTATAAGCAATTAAAAATGCAGTATTATATCCTTTTCTTTTAGCTTCTTGCAAATCTTGTTTGGCTTCATTATAATCTGTTGTTTCGCCATACATGTATTTGTAAACATTATTTTCAAAACTAACTGAAATATTTTTTAAGCCATTAAAATTACTCGGACTTAATTCAACCTTTTTAATAGTAGCAGAAAGTTGAACTTTAAAAATAGGTTTCCCATTATCTTCAACCGGTTTTTTAGTCAATATTGGTTCTTCTGATGGAGTCGTAATTTTTGGCCTTACTGGAGTATTATCAGGAATTGGTTTTTCATTTATTTTTTGAGAAGGCAATTCTCCTGTTATTTCTATTTCTCCGTTCCCATAATATTCTTTCTTATAGCTTACAATCGCATCAGCAATGGCTTTAGCAATTTCATTTTGGCCTTCTTCTGAGTTCAATAAATTTCCTTCAATAGTATTAGAAATAAACCCAGTTTCTATCAATACTCTAGGCATGTATGCTTTATGAAGAACCATAAACGGAGCTTGCTTTACACCTCCACCTCTTATTTTTTTTCCTAAATCAGCAAAAGCATCTTCTATTTTACTGGCCAATGAAATACTATTATCAAGGTATTCTTCTTGCATCAATGTCATTCCGATCATGGTTTCAGGAGAATTAGGATCAAACCCTTCATATTTTTGCTTATAATCTTTCTCTAAAGTGATAACAGAGTTCTCTTTTTGAGCCGCCGCAAGATTGGAAGCTACTTTACTTAAACCCATTACATAAGTCTCAGTTCCATCCGCAGCTGTATTTCTATTAGCATTACAGTGTATAGAAACAAAAATATTAGCATTAAATCTATTGGCAATATTCGCTCTTTCGATCAAGTCTATAAATACATCTGTTTTACGGGTGTAATTAATTTGCATTTGAGGAGTAGCTTCTAATATTTTTCCAACTTTTAAAACAATAGCAAGTGCAATATTTTTTTCAATACGTCCTTCATAGACAGCACCAAAATCATGTGCGCCATGACCTGCGTCTAAAGTAACTCTAAAAGTAGTAGATTGACTGAATACTGATGCCGAAATCACCATTAAAATAAAAGTTACAATTATTTTAATTTTATATATTTTATGCATAAAGCTATAAGTTAATTTAATTAAAAGACTTCTGTCATAAATTTATTTGACTATTTTTGACGAATAATAATATGTAATTCTGAGAATTCAAAAAACAAGCCAGAAATTACAAAAATAGCATTTAAACCTTTGTATACAAACTTATTTAATATCGTTTTACTATCATTTTTCCTGTCATTAGGTTCTGGTAAATTATACGCACAAGATATAATCAAAAAAAACACAGCTATACCTGCTAGTAAACAGACAGATAGCACTAAAAAAACAGTTAGTACTGCTCAAAATCCTTTACTAACTACTAAAAAAGAAAATGACACGATCAAAAAAGATACTGTTTTAGCTAAAAAGCCCTTTTTAGACGGGAAAGTAAAGTACAAAGCTGAAAAATATGCAAAAATAGATCAAAAGAAAAAACTGATCACTTTATATGATAATGCCGAATTATATTATCAGGACATCGAGTTAAAATCGGGAATAATAGTAATGGACTATGAAAAAAATGAGGTTTATGCCGGTAGAATAAAGGATTCTACAGGTAAATATACTCAGTTTCCAAATTTTAAGCAAGGTGCCAATGTTATTGAACCTGATTCTATTCGTTTTAATTTTAAAACTAAAAAAGCATTAATTTGGAATTCTAGATCAGAACAAGGGGAATTTAGAATTAAAGCTGCAGTCACAAAAAAAGAAAATGACTCTGTTTATTTCTTAAAAGGCGCACGATTTACTACCTCAAAAGACATTGATAATCCAGAATATTATTTCCAAACTAATAAAGTTAAATTTATTCCAGGAAAAAAAGTAGTCACAGGATTAACTAATATGGTAATTGCAAATGTTCCAACGCCCATTGCTTTACCTTTTGCTTTTTTTCCTATGAGCAAAGAAACCAGTATTTCTGGTCTTATATTACCTAGTTACAATGACTCTAATCAAAGAGGGTTTTCACTTCAAAATTTAGGTTATTATTTTGCTTTAAGTGATAATTATGACTTAACGGTTTTAGGAGATTACTATACCAATGGAAGTTATGGAATGCGATTTGAATCCAGTTATGCAAAAAGATATAATTTTAGAGGGAACGTAAATGTTCGATTTGAAAATTTAATTACTAGCGAAAGAGGGTATCCAGATTATTTGAAACAGAATATTTATAACATTCAATGGTCACACTCTAAAGATTCTAAATCTAGCCCTAACTCAAGTTTTTCTGCTTCTGTGAATCTTGGGAGTAGTAAATATTTTAAGCAATCGATCAATCAGGTCAATATTGGTTCCAATTTAAATAATACATTAAGTTCATCAGTTTCTTATTCTAAAACGTTTAATTCTGTTCCGCAAGTGAGAATGTCATTGACTGCAACACATTCACAAAACACGCAAACAGAAGAAATCAATATGACTTTACCAACTTTACAGTTGAGTGTTGATCGAATATATCCTTTTGTGGGAAAAGATGGTCTTAAAAAAGGCTTCTTTAAAAACATCAATTTACAATACAACTTAAACGGTCGTAATAGTATTGTAACTACAGACTCATTATTCTTTAAACCTCAAATGTTTAGAGACGCAAAAATTGGATTTCAACACAGCATTCCATTAAGCACTAACTTTAAAATATTCAAGTACTTTAGTGCTTCAACCGCTGTAAATTACGAGGAAATTTGGTATACAAAAACTATAGAAAAAAGTTATGACACCGATCAAAGCAAAGTAGTTGACAAAATCGTTAATGGTTTTGATGCCTTTAGAACCTATTCTTTTTCATCAAGTGTAGGAACAACAATTTATGGTACTTTTAATTTTGGTCAAGACAAAAGAATAAAGTCGATACGACACGTCATGAGACCATCTGTATCGTATGGTTACACACCGAGTTTCGAAAAATATTACGACACTTATTCTTCCGATGCTAGTGGTAGAATGGACAAACAATATTCTAGATTTGAAAATGGAATTTTTGGTGCTCCTGGTTTGAATAATTCTCAGAATATAGGTTTTGATTTAAGCAATACTTTTGAAGCCAAAGTAACTGATCGAGATAGCACTAAAACAGAGCCTAAGAAAATTATGTTACTGAACAACTTAAATCTTTCTACAAGTTACAATCTAAATGCAGACGGAGTTACCACTCTTGCTCTTGCTCCGGTACGTGTAAGTGGTGGAACGCAGTTGTTTGAGAACAAAATGAATGTGAATTTTGGCGCCACATTAGATCCTTATGCTATTGACAACTCCGGTAAAAGAATCAATAAATTTAATATTGATAACGGAGGAAGTCTTTTTAGAATGACAAGTTCTAATATGACTATAAACTACTCTCTTTCGAGTAGCGGAAAAGAAGATAAAAACAAAGAAAAGAATACCCAAAGTCAACGAAATGGTGGTCGAGAAGATGATTTATTTGGTACCAATAAAGATTTAGGCGACACTAGAAAAAGTCAGTTTAATGACGAAGACAGTGATGTTGTAGATAAAATTTCAGAATTTTTCAATTCCAAATTGCCTTGGGACATGACTTTTGCTTATTCATTAAGCTATGGAAATAACAATCGCGAAAATAAAATTATAGGAAATTCGATTATGATTTCTGCCAATGCAGATATAACTCCAAAATGGAAAGCAGGCGTATCTACTGGTTATGATTTTGTACAAAATGGAGTAACTTTTACACAACTTCGTTTTGAGAGAGATTTGCTAAGTTGGAGAATGGACTTTAACTGGTCTCCTTTTGGAAATAATGCAAATTGGGGCTTTTTCATCGGAATAAAATCTGGTGTATTGAGCGACATCAAATGGGATAAAAGAAGCGTTATTAATCGATAAAATTAAGTTTATTAAATTTAGCAACGCTCAAATGTAGTACTAAAAACAAGAAAAAATATGAAAAAAATTATTTTTACAGGGAATGCTCCTGCGCCAATTGGCCCATACAGTCAAGCTGTTTTAAAAGGAAATACACTATATACTTCAGGACAAATCGCAATAAATCCAGCAACTGGAACATTAATTACGGAAACAATTGAAAGCGAAACAGAACAAGTAATGCAAAACATGAAATCTGTTTTGACTGCTGCAGGAATGACCTTTGAAAACGTGGTCAAAACTACGATATTCATTATGGACATGAATGATTTCGCAAAAATAAACGAAGTATATGGTTCTTACTTTAATGAAAAAACGGCTCCAGCTCGCGAAACAGTTCAAGTAGCTTGTTTGCCCAAAAATGTAAATGTAGAAATCTCAATGATAGCCATTTTATAAGACAATTAAAGAGAAATAGAGATTCCAACATCCAAATATAACTAGGATGTTGGATTTTTTTTACTTATTTATTAGTTACATGATAAGCAATTAGTCCATCTATTGGTCTACGCAATACATTCCCTAACTTCAACTCATATTTATCAAAAGTTTCTTGTAATTCCTCCTTTAAATAGAAAGCAATAGAACCTACAAAATGTACTGGTACTTCTTTACAATTATCATATTGCTTAATATAATTTTTCACAAAAGATTTCATTCCTTTAAAGATAATTTTTCTACAAAATTCCGTGTCTTTATTTTGAATTAAAAACTTAGCGTAAGTTGCAAGATAAGCATTAGGATTAGCCTCTTTGTACAATTTACTTTTTACCGCATCTGCATTCAAATCATATTCTTTTTCAAATTTGAGAGCGAGTTCCAAAGGCATTTTATTAAAATAATATTTTCGGATCAATTCTTTTCCAAAAACATTACCACTGCAATCATCCATTACAATATACCCTAAAGATTGTACTTTTTGATGTAATTCTTTACCGTCAAAATAACTACAGTTTGATCCTGTACCTAGAATACTTACAATTGCTTTTTCACCCTTGGGAGTTGTCGCGTATACGGCTGCATAAGTATCCTCTTCAACAGATATAATCGCATTTGTAAAATATTCTTTAAAAATTTGTGACAACATAAGCTTCATACGTTCGGTACCACAACCAGCGCCATAAAAAAACAAATGAGTAGCTTCTTTTTTGTTTTGTAAAATATCAAAACGATCATTTAACCGATCAATAATTTCATTGCCCTCAAGTATTTCTGGATTTAATCCTAAAGTTTGAGTTGTAAACAATACTTTACCCTCTTCGTTTATTGCAATCCAATCGGCTTTGGTAGAGCCACTATCAACTATTAATCTCATTTTGTGTTGTTTTTTTATTTTGTGGTTTGGGTTAGAATTTTGCCATTTACTACTGATCACAAATAGATAAATGATAAAAAATAAAATCCCGTTAAAAATAAAGATAACGGGATTTGTAAATATATATAATTATTTTAAACCTGCAATATGAACAGAAAGATCAATAAGTTTACTGGAATAGCCATATTCATTATCGTACCAAGATATAATTTTGAAAAAAGTGCTATTCAATCCAATACCAGCATTAGCATCTACAATAGAAGTTCTAGGATCGGATACAAAATCTTGTGATACCACTAAATCTTCAGTAAAGCCTAATACACCTTTCATTGTTGTTTCAGAAGCTGTTTTCAATACTGACATTATTTCTTCATAAGAAGTTTCTTTAGCAACTTTTACAGTTAAATCTACTACCGAAACATCCGTTGTAGGAACTCTAAAAGCCATGCCTGTTAACTTACCATTTAATTCTGGAATCACTTTGCCAACTGCTTTTGCGGCTCCGGTAGAAGAAGGAATTATGTTACAAGAAGCAGCGCGACCGCCTCTCCAATCTTTTTTTGAAGGTCCGTCTGTTGTCATTTGAGTCGAAGTAGTTGCATGAACTGTTGTCATCAAAGCCTCTACTATACCAAAATTATCATTAATAACTTTTGCCAAAGGTGCTAAACAGTTTGTCGTACAAGAAGCATTAGAAACAATAGTATCTGTTACAAGCGCTTTTTCGTGGTTTACTCCCATAACAAACATCGGAGCATCTGAAGATGGTGCAGAAATAACAACTTTTTTTGCTCCACCAACAATATGTGCATTAGCAGTTTCTAATGTGGTAAAAAAACCGGTACATTCAGCAACAACATCAACAGCCACTTCATCCCATTTTAAGTCAGCAGGATTCTTCTCTGCAGTCACACGAATGTGTTTATCATTGACAAATAATTTACCTTCTTTTACTTCTACTTTTCCTGCAAAACGACCGTGAACGGAATCATATTTTAATAAGTATGCTAAATGATCTACATCTAATAAGTCATTGATAGCTACTACTTCTACATTATCTCTATTATAAGTTTCTCTAAAAACAATTCTTCCAATTCTTCCAAACCCGTTTATTCCTAATTTTACTTTTGACATTTTACTTTAATTTTTAGTTTATTTATTAACCCAACATAAAGTCTAATTTCCTCACAATAAACTTTAACAAATCTGGTAGACATAGTGTCTAAAATTTTATGAATTCTCCTTATTCTATTGCACTTAATTTTAAAATCTAATTTCTCACTATAGATTTTAAAAACACTAGGTAGACATGATATCTGAAACCCTCAATAATTCTCTATCTATTTCTGTTTTCCCTTTAATTGCTTGATCTAAAGGAGTAAGTGAAATTTTATCACATTGCAAACCAACCATATAACTTTCTTTGCCTTCTATTAAGGATTCTACTGCTTTTACGCCTAATCTACTGGCTAAAACTCTATCAAAACATGATGGTGAACCACCGCGTTGCATGTGTCCTAAAACAGAAACTCTTACATCATATTCGGGTAAATTGGCTTCAACATAATCTTTTAGTTCGAATACATTTTTTCCTATTTTATCTCCTTCTGCAATCACTACTATACTTGATGATTTCCCAGATGCTTTACTTTTTTGTAGCGATTCTAACAGACGTTCCAATCCTAAATCTTCTTCAGGAATAAGAATTTCTTCAGCTCCTGCTCCTATTCCTGCATTCAGGGCCAAATGTCCTGCATCTCTACCCATTACTTCTACGAAAAACAAACGATTGTGTGAACTTGCTGTATCTCTTATTTTATCAATAACTTCTATCACTGTATTCAGTGCAGTATCATATCCAAGGGTGTGGCTAGTGCCAAAAATATCATTGTCAATAGTACCAGGAATCCCCATTATTGGAAAATTAAATTCAGTACTAAATAATAATCCTCCAGTAAATGTTCCATCACCACCAATTACCACTAAGGCATCTATTCCTGCTTTTACAAGGTTTTCATGTGCTTTTTTTCTTCCTTCGGGAGTTTTAAATTCGTTAGAACGAGCAGATTTTAATATAGTTCCCCCTTTATTAACAATGTTATTTACACTTCTAGGTCCCATATCTTTAAAATCACCTTCGATCATTCCTTGATATCCTCTATAAATTCCTATACATTCTATGTTGTGATAGGCACATGTTCGAACAACGGAACGAATCGCAGCATTCATCCCTGGTGCGTCACCTCCTGAGGTTAGAACACCAATTTTTTTTATTGTTTTTGGCATTATTTAATGTATTAAAGTGTAAAATTAGCAAACATAAATTACTTTCAAGGCTTATGATTTTAATAAAACGAGTCAGTGATTTTAATTCAAACGTTTTCGTTGATAAGTTTTCACAAATCAAAAAAAAATTGAAGATAATGGAACGTTTTAAAAAAAAAATTAACTTTTATGTACCATTTTTTAAGTAGCACGTTATATTTTATAAAAAAACAAATTACAACATTAGTTTATGAATACATGTAATCAGTAAAGTTTTATTTTAATAAAAAGAAGATTCGCTCCCTTTTATTTCCTAACACTATTCTTAATAAACAGTGTCAATTTATAAAGGAGCGAAGCAAATAAAATATAAAATTGGTGCTTTATTAATTTTCTTCTGGGAGAAGTCCCTCGTGGTTCTTTTTAATCTTCTCTGTATTTGTTTTCTTAGATCCTTGAAAATTGATGTAATCTGGAGACAAATTAGAATCTTGATCTTCGGATACAGGACTTGATATTTTTTCAAATTTTAGGTTTTTAAAAATTTGATTCACAAACTCCTTAAAAGTATCAAAATCTACTTCATAAGAAACCCCTAACCCTTGAGTATAACCAATTCCTTGTCCTACGTAATTAATATCGTTTTCTTTGTTAAAGAGTCTTAAGTTTAGTGTTCCATCTTCGTTAACTCGGAAAAGAACTTCTACATCTCCAATTATCGCAGATTCATTAATACCGCCAAAAGGAACTCCTAATTTTCCGTTGATGGTAACTCGATCATTAATCTTTGAAGAAATAGTAGCCACAAATCTTCCATCTGTTTCTCGACCTATTCTTCGGTCTGCACCAATAAAATTAAGTCCAACTTTGAACTTATCGTCATCCGACTGAATAATCCCTCCTAAAATACTAGAAGCAGTCTCAAATAAACTTCCTGAAAAGTCGGACTGACTTACTCCTTCTGGACTTAAAAAACCACCAGAAGACAATAAATACAAGGCTTGAGTTTGTCTAACATCCTTGTCATTCAGTTTATATTGTATTTCCGATTTCAATACGTTACTTACTGTTGGAAATTCGATGTTAAAATCAGGCTCTGGACTGGTTAAATCGCCACGAACACCAATTACTACTTCAACTGGAACTTTTGTATTAAAAGAGGAATTATCCAATAAAACTGCTGGATTAGCAGTCGTTTTATATACTGCCTCAAGATTCAGCTGGGCTTTCATCGGGTTTCCTTCCCAAGTAATAGATCCTCCTTTTTTAACCTCAAATTTCTTATCTATTAGTCCACCATATTTAAAATTATAAGTTCCTTCATACGCCTGGAAATCTCCCCACATATTAAATTTACCTAAAGTATTAATCTTAAACAACAAAGATCCAAATCCTTTTCCTTTCATACCATGACCTGTATTTCGATCTAGGATTACTTCTACTTCCGCATCTGGTGTGATATCAAAATCAAACTCTAATTCTAATCCGTTATAATTTCTAGAATTATCAACAATACCATTTTTCAAGTTGTATTTCTCTTTTTCCGTGACAAAATGAATAAAAATATTATCACTTACACTTTCGGCATTATTAATAGGAATTTTGAACGCGGTCCCTTTTTCAGACTTTGCATCTACTTTTATAAATAACGAATTTGTGGGACCCTTAATTGTGGCAGAACCATCAATAAATGCGGTACCATAATAGGCAGCATCTTCACTATCCTTTGTATCTAACGCCAAAAGTCGTTTGGAACTAATAGCTAAATCTAATTTCCAATCCCCAAAGTTTTTATGTTCAATATTTCCGTTCAAACTCCCTTTGGTACCGTATTTCGTATCAGTAAGTGTATTGTTTCTAAATAAGAAACGCTCATCCGTTAAATCTATAATCGTATTATCACTCAAAGCATAATCAACGTTGAGATACGGGATTGTTAATCCTGCTTTATCTAGAAAAAGACGACCATTGATGTTTGGTTTCTTTAAATTACCTTCGATAGTAGCATTACCAGAAATCAAACCTCTTACATTAGACAAAACATCTCCTCCCAATTTATTTAATGTACCTATATTAAATTTATCAAATTTAAGTTTTAAATCTAAAATGGTCTGTTTGTCAATGATTTCAAAACTTCCGTCGGCATTAAATGATTCTAAATCTTTATTTTCTAAGTTTGAATTTATTGTAAATTTCTTAAGGCTTTCATCGCCTTGAATATCAAAGTTAAGCACTCCGAGATCTATTTTATTTACATTTAAATTATCAATAACAATTGAGGCAGTAGGCTGATAAACATTCTTGTTTTGCTTAAAACTTATATCTCCATTTATATTTCCTTCGAGGAAAAACTTATCATTCGTCGGCGTAATTTGATTTAAATCAACATCTTTAAATTTTAAATTTAAATCTTTTACCGTGGGCCCTTTAAATATTCCTCCTAATGTGATCGATTGATTTTCATGTGACAATATGATATTATCAATATTGAAATTTTCAAATGTTTTATCAAAGACAATTTGATTATCCGTTGTTTCATTCTCATTCAAAAACCACAAATAATCTTTAAATTTAACCTCAGATTTGCTAATTCCTACAACATTATTATTGTCTTTATTGATTGTGTGATATAAGTTGAGATTGTAATAATCCTCTGCATTATTACCTCCTTTAAATTCCGAACGAAAGAATAAGGTATCTTTCATGGTCACATTTATCAAACTAAAATCACGTATTTTGTAATATTTAGTTTTAATACTATCCAACTCTATATAAGCATTATACAACGGGTTTTTATTATCTACAGCAATATTAATATTATCAAATGTATTGTCTGAAGCTACAATTTGAGGTGAATTAAAATTGAATTTAAACTCTTGATTATCCGAATTAATATTCCCTTTAACAACCGTATTAGCACCGATAGCTATTTCTGGAAAAAATATTTCTATGATTTTATTATAGATTGAAAAATTAAATTTAAGAAACTGTCCCTTTTTTACTTTGTGAGGTTTAAAGTTAGTGTACAAACTTCCCAAAGAATTTTTAACTAAGTTTTTTAACTGACTAAATTCATAACGACCAATTATTTCTCCTTGTACGATATCAGGAGAATTAACAGTAATAGTTCTTATCCTACTTTTATCGAAAACAGAATTTATGGTAAAATCATCAAAATTATAGGTGTCTTTTGCATTTTTATAGGAAGTCTTGTTGATGTAAACATTTCCTTGAAAATTCTCGATATTATTACCCGAAGCCTGTACCACAACATCTCCTTTAAAAACAGAGATTGAATCTTTTACTAATTTTAATTTATTTAAATCAGCATTCTCAACATTTACATGAAAATCATAGCGACTGTCTTTTTTGCTAATATCCAATAAACCATCAAATGTCATAGTTAGATTAGGATCACTAATCGAAATAAGACCTTTGTATTTGGGACTTTTCAGGGTTCCGTCAACCACTACATTTGTATAACTGTAGTTTCTAAAATCTACTTTACTAATATCACCTTTAATGGCTGTATCCAAATATTTTTGTTTAAAACCTTTTCCATCAACATCAATATTAAGGCTAACTCTTCCTAAATCTTTTTGTTCCAACAAGGTACCAATGTCAAAATTGTCCATAATCACATTTCCAACATACGATGCTTTGTCTATATTATCAATATTTTGAATCGCCAAATTTGATGTTACGTTTCCTAGTTGAGTTACCATTGAAAAATCGGCTTCAACTGCAGTTGTAGAAACACTAGAAGTTCCAGAGGCAGTAAATCTTCCTAATTTCTTTAAAGAAGTTGGCAATTTGTTACCTAAAATATTAGGCAAAATCACTACTAAATCATCATAAGTTGAAGTTAACTTATCAAATTGAGCATACATCGAAAATTGCTGTCCTTTTTTAGCAAATAAATTTTTAAAATTAATATTCCCATTTATCGCCGTCATGCGATCATCTACTAATTTTAAATTAGTAAGACTAAGATTATTTAACGTCCCAGTGATCTTGGTTTTTACATAAAAATGCTGATTTTTTCCTATTTCTTTATAAAAATGGCGAATATCATTTGAGGCAATTGAAGCTGATTTTAGTTTAATATCAAATAAAACTTTATCATTAAAATCACTAAAGTCTTCAATTTTATATTTTAGCAAAACAGTACCTACTAGTGTAGATTCCTTTGTTAATAAATCAAGATCTTCTAATTTTATATTTTTCTTTGAATAAGAGAATTTTGATTTTAAATTTTTAACATACAAACCTCTAAAATCTAAAAATGACATCTTATTTATGGTTGTAGTGACCTCTGGACCAAAAATCATAAAATCAGTTACAGAAGCATTTAACTTTGTAAAATCTACATCTTTTGGGTTTTCTCGATTCTCATCTGTTAAAATAAAATGCCCGTTTTGTATTTGTAATTTATTGGCTTTGAGCAAAAATTTTCTTGTAGAGGGTTTTCCAGTTTCAAAAGCAGCAACAAATTTATCAAGATTAGAATCTTTTTCGTTTTTATAAGTTTTTAGGTTAAACAACAAACCTTTTAACTCCAAACCATCAAAAATCAAATCACCATCTAATAATTTTTTCCCTTCTAAAATAGTGGTTGCAATTCTTTGAGAATAAATTAAAGTATCGTTATGATGGTCGCGTATAAGAACCTCTTTGAACTTTATTCCTCCAAAAACAGATATTGAAACTCCTTCGATGGCGATATTTGTTCCAAAATCTTTATTAATCGTATTTGTAAAATAATGAGCAATTTTAGTTTGCACAACTGGCAAAGTTAGTGCAATGGCAAGAATCAATAAAAGGAGAATTAATCCAATGAGGGAACGAAATGCTATTTTTACAATTTTTTTGATACCTTTTTATTATTTAAATTTTCTAATATTTCATTTTGCCACGAGAAACGGGATGTCTTTGACAAAAATTCTCTAATTTTGGACTTTGACAAATTAATACAATTGTATAATCGACTTGTCAAAAGTAATTCAAAATTTGTGCCTTTTTATGCAAAATTCCGAGGTTTTTATTCTGGCTATCGAAAGTTCTTGTGACGATACAGCAGCAGCTGTTTTACACAACGATAAAGTACTATCAAATGTTGTAGCAAATCAGCTAATTCATAACCAATACGGTGGCGTTGTTCCAGAACTAGCTTCCCGTGCACACCAACAAAATATTGTTCCCGTAGTTGATGCCGCACTTCGCAAAGCAAATATACAAAAAGAACAGTTATCTGCAATTGCTTTTACGCAAGGCCCAGGATTAATGGGATCACTTTTGGTAGGCAGTTCTTTTGCAAAATCGATGGCATTGGCATTACAAATTCCTTTGATAGCTGTAAACCACATGCAAGCTCATGTTTTAGCTCATTTTATTGCCGAAGATGGTTTTGAGAAACCCAATTTTCCTTTCTTAGCCTTAACCATCAGTGGTGGTCATACTCAAATTATTAAGGTAGATCACTTTTTTGAAATGACCGTTATCGGCGAAACAACCGATGATGCTGTTGGTGAAGCTTTTGATAAAAGTGCAAAAATATTAGGACTACCCTATCCTGGCGGACCGTTGATAGATAAATATGCACAAATAGGAAATCCGAAAGCGTTTGTATTTACAAAACCAAAAGTTCCAGGATTAGACTTTAGCTTCTCTGGATTAAAAACAGCGATATTGTATTTTATTCAAAAGAAAAAATTAGAGAATCCAGCTTTTGTTGACGAAAATCTAAATGATATTTGCGCCTCAATTCAACATACAATTATCGAAATTTTAATGGATAAATTAAAATTGGCAGTAAAAGAAACTGGAATTAAACAAATCGCAATTGGAGGAGGTGTCTCTGCGAATTCAGGTATTAGAAAAACATTAAAGGAAGCCGAAAATAACTATGGTTGGAAAACCTTTATTCCAAAATTTGAATATACAACAGATAATGCAGCAATGATAGGAATTGTTGGATATCAAAAATTTTTAAATCAAACCTTTGAAACAGCTGCAGTTGTTTCTAAAGCAAGAATACAATTATAACTATGCAATTATTTTACAGCCCTACCATAAACGAAACTACAGAAACATTCACTTTTGATAAAGAAGAAAGCAAACACATTATTAAGGTATTGCGAAAAAAAGATTCAGATCTATTATATGTAACAAATGGATTAGGTTTTTTGTTTAAGACAGAAATAACTTTAGCTTCGGACAGTAAATGTACCGTTAAAATAATTTCGTTTGAAAAAACACCTCCTTCCAAATTCAGATTGCATCTCGCTGTAGCTCCTACAAAAATGAATGATCGTTACGAATGGTTTTTAGAAAAAGCAACAGAGATCGGAATACATGAAATAACACCGATTATCTGTGATCATTCTGAAAGAAAGGTAATCAATAACGAAAGATTTGATAAAATTTTATTAGCTGCTATGAAGCAATCTAATGAGTTGTATCTACCTAAATTGAATCCAGCCATCACCTTTAAAGAATTTGTTAACAATAGTAATGAAAATGTAAAAATGATCGCACATTGTGAAGATGCTGATAAAAAAACATTTAAATCTGTGTTACAACCCAATCAAAATATTACTCTGTTAATAGGCCCTGAAGGCGATTTTTCAGAAAAAGAAATTGCATTAGCACTCAGCAATGAGTACATCCCTGTGTCATTAGGAAATACTAGATTGAGAACAGAAACTGCAGCTATTGTAGCTTGTCATAGTGTAGTTTTTGTCAACGAAGACTAAACATTTAAAACAATGAAAAAAATATTTTATCTTTTAGTATTGCTTAGTTTACCAGCATTTGCGCAAGAAATTGCTTTGGTCAAATATAGCGGTGGTGGTGATTGGTATGCCAATCCTACTTCATTACCAAACTTGATAAAATATTGTAATGCCACCATTAACACACAAATAAAACTTAAACCTGCAGTAGTAGAACCAAGCAGTCCTGATTTATTTTCATATCCATTTATACATATGACTGGTCATGGGAATGTTGTTTTTAGTGATTCTGATATAGATAACCTTAAAAAATATTTATTAGCGGGTGGCTTTCTTCATATTGATGATAATTATGGTATGGATCAATACATTAGAAAAGAAATAAAAAAAATATTCCCCAATAACCCTCTTACTGAAATTCCAAGTAGTCACTTGATTTTTCAAAAACCTAATTCTTTTCCAAACGGATTACCTAAAATACATGAACATGACGGCAAGCGTCCACAAGCATTTGGAATCTTTGTAGATAGCAAATTAGTTTTGCTTTACACCTACGAATGTGATTTAGGTGATGGATGGGAAGATGCCGAAGTGAATAATGATCCCAAAGAAATTCGCGATAAAGCACTTAAAATGGGTGCTAATATTATTAGTTATATTTTTAATAACTAATAATAAAGTCAACATTACGTACTCTTTTTGTTCCAAAAAGATAGTACCTCCCAAAGAATCAGAATATTATATAATTTCTTTACTATTTTAAAAAAATTATGTTTTATTCCGTTGCTCTCTTTTGATTTTTCATCCAAAATTTCAACAAAAAACAATCTCAAAAAAATCACAGCAAAACATTAAACAGCTGTTTTTTAAACAAAAAAAGTAAGTTTAAACCTACTTATAAATAATCTGTAAACTCAACAAAATATAGAAATTGTCTTTTTATTGTCAAAAAAAAGATATATAAATTTTTTATATTGATAATTTTTTATAAAATTGTTTATTAATTAACCAAAACCAATAATTTTTAACAAACCAAATCATGAAGAAAATTTTTTTATCAGCAGCAGCTTTATTGATGCTTTTTTCTTGTCAAAATGAGACAACAGAAACAACAGTAGATACTACTGCAATTTTACAACGCGGTTGTGCTTCACAAGAAGTACTAGAAGCACAAATGAAAGCTGATCCTACTTTAGCTTTAAGAATGAATAAAATTGAAGACTTTACTCAAAATGCAATGTTGAGTGGTCGATTAGTAAATGGAAAAATTGAAATTCCAGTTGTAGTAAATGTATTATACAAAACAGCAGCTGAAAACATTTCTACCGCACAAATACAGTCTCAAATAGATGTATTGAACAGAGATTACAATGCTTTAAACAGTGATTTTAACTCTGTACCTGCTTTATTTTCTGGAGTTAAAGCCAATGTAGGTATTACTTTTGTATTACAAAATATTGTAAGAAAAGCTACTACTACAACATCTTGGACAACAAATGATGCCATGAAAAAAGCAGCTACAGGAATTGCTCCTACTACGCCAACAACAGTTTTAAACATGTGGTCATGTAATTTAGGTGGTGGTATTTTAGGGTATGCACAATTTCCTGGAGGAGCATCATCAACGGATGGTGTTGTAATAGATAATAATGCATTTGGAACTACTGGTTCAGTTAGTGCACCTTTTAACTTAGGAAGAACAGCAACTCACGAAGTAGGTCACTGGATGAACTTACGTCATATTTGGGGTGATGCAAATTGCGGAAGTGATTTAGTTTCAGATACACCAACTCATAACGCACCTAATTATGGAGTTCCTGCTTATCCTCACTACAGTACTTGTTCTGGTACACCAGTTGAGATGACAATGAACTACATGGATTATTCTGATGATAGAGGAATGTATATGTTTAGTAATGGACAAAAAAGTAGAATGGCGGCTCTTTTCGTTGCAGGAGGATCTAGAGCTAGTTTTAGATAATAATTTTTTTAGTTTTATTTGAATTTAAAACTCGCTACTTGTTAGCGAGTTTTTTTATATTTACCAATTAAATTAAAGCTATGATATCATCAAAAATTATTTCAAATGGAATACTAAGAGCAGTTTTAACCTTAATTTTTATTGGGTTAGGATTGTTATTCTTTTATAAAATTCAATCTGTAATAATATATCTTATTGTTTCCCTTATTCTTACTTTGATAGGAAATCCAATTTTAGATTTTTTCAAAAGAAGATTAAAGTTCAATCACTTATTTGCTACAATAGCCGTTTTATTGATCTTTGTATTAATTATTTTTGGATTCATTATGCTGTTTATTCCATTAATATCATCGCAAGGACAAAATTTATCACTACTAAATACTGGTGAAATTGAAAAAAACATCACACAATTATTAAATCAAATTAGTGCATTTTTAGAAAATCACAAAATTGATTCGGCAGCCGTTTTAAAGGAATCTAATATTACTTCTAAACTAAATTTTAATTTCGTTACCGACTTTCTCAACATGCTTCTGGGAACAATAAGCAGTTTCGGAATGGGTTTAGCTTCTGTATTATTTATTACTTTTTTCTTTTTAAAAGATCGAAAAAATTTTCTAATTGGCGCAAAAAAATTAATACCCAATAGCCACGAAGAGCAAATTCTGAATTCTTTAGAAAAAACAAATCATTTATTATCTCGTTATTTTATTGGCTTGTTGCTTCAATTATTTATTGTGTTTATACTCTACTTAATTGTATTGTTTATTTTTGGACTTCCTAATGCCTTGATAATTGCCTTTTTGTGTGCTGTCTTAAACATCATTCCTTATATTGGTCCACTAATCGCCTCTATTTTAGCAGCCGTATTAACCATGTTAAGCAACTTAGGTACAGACTTTCAAACTGAAATTTTACCCACTACACTCTATGTTTTGATTGGTTTTTGGATTGTACAAATAATTGACAACAACGTATCACAACCTATTATTTTTTCTAAAAGTGTTAGTTCGCATCCTTTAGAAATTTTCTTAGTTATCCTTACTGCAGGATTTCTTTTTGGTATTCTAGGAATGATCATTGCCGTTCCTTTGTACACCATTATTAAAGTCATCGGCAAAGAGTTTTTTCCGGAAAACAAGGTTATCAAGTTACTAACTAAAGATATTTAATGTTGGATTTATCGATTTTAGACCAAAAAATACAAGCTTTTATTGACGCCAATATCGGAACAAGCATTTCAAAATTAGCGCTACAAAAAAATCCTTTCCCAGAGATAAATTGGATTAGCATCTTAAATCAAATTGAAGCTAAAACAAAAGCAAAGGATAAATTACCCAATTGGTTTGCTACGACAAACATTATTTATCCAAGTAAAATTTCTGTGGAACAAACCTCTTCAGAAAAAACTGCTTCTTATAAAGCATCGATTGTTTCAGGGGAAAGCTTAATTGATTTGTCTGGAGGATTTGGAGTAGATGATTATTATTTTTCAAAGAAAATAAAAAAAATTGCACATTGTGAAATCTATCCTGAGTTATCTGCTATTGTACAACATAACTTTAAGCAATTGCAGGTTTCAAACTGTACTTGCTACGCAGAAGACAGCTCTGAAACCTTAAAAAAATTAAATATACATTGGGATTGGATTTACATAGATCCTTCGCGAAGGAATGATGCCAAAGGAAAAGTTTTCTTACTTAAAGACTGCTTACCAAATGTTCCTGAAAATTTGCAATTTTATTTCAAAAACTCAGAATCAATTTTAATTAAAACGGCACCACTTCTTGATATTTCAGCTGGACTAACAGAATTAGAAAATGTTGCTGCAATTCATATTGTTGCCGTAGAGAATGAAGTAAAAGAATTATTGTGGGAATTACATTCTTCCTTTTCAGGAAAGACAAAGATTAAAACTGTTAATCTATTGAAAGATAGTTGTGAAAAATTCGATTTCACATTAAATGAGCCAACTGAATTTTTACCCTTTAGTAATCCAAAAAAATACCTTTACGAACCCAATAGCGCAATAATGAAATCGGGTGGTTTTGAAGAAGTTGGTGCATTTTACAAACTTTATAAACTTCATAAACATTCCCATCTTTATACTTCCGAAGATTTAATTCCGTTTCCTGGAAGAGTATTTAAAATTCAAAACCAAATTGCTTATCATAAAACGGAAATGAAATCTTTCTTAGAGAACAAGCAAGCCAATATTACGACACGTAATTTTCCTGAAACTGTAGAAAGCATTCGAAAAAAATGGAAAATAAAAGAGGGAGGTTCTCTGTATTGTTTTTTTACAACGGATATGAATAATGAAAAAATAATTCTAATTTGCAGCAAAATTTAAATAAAATGAAACAAATAATAACGACCGCTATATTTCTTTTCAGCCTGAGTATAATGGCTCAAAAACCATGTGAATATAGTGTCAATGTAACTGACTCTATCGGAACTTATAAAGAGACTAAAGAATATATGATTAGTGAAAAAAACTTTGCAGGAAATGCTAGTTATATTTATTATTCTTTAGCCAATACAGACGGAACGCCTTCATTAAATGTTCAACTCATACAAAAGAGTAAAGGTTTTATAAAAGTGAACTGTTTCGATAAAAATTCTAAACTTTATTTACAATTGAACAATGGAAAAATAGTTACTTTAGTGCACATTGATCAAGAAAATTGCGGAACAACTATTCGCGATGTCAAAGGTTTTGATAATAGAGTCAATTCTGGCGTGTTCCTTTTTTTGAAAGATAATTTTGAAGAATTAAAAAAATCTCCAGTATCCCTAATGCGCATTAAATATCTAACTGAAACAGAAGATTATGTAATGAAAAAAGAATTTAAATCGGAACTAAATAATGAAATCTATTATCCTGAAACCTATTTTGTAGAAAATTTAAAGTGTGTAGAATAACATTAATCACAATCCCATTTAAAATTTGACACCTTATCATTCAAACCCAATTTTAAATTGTAATGCCACCATTCAGAATCAAATGAATTAAAACCACTTTCGATTAAAATTGTTTTTAATAATTTCCTATTATTTTTAATTTGTTTTGATACGTTCTTGTAATTATGACTCGCTTCTTTGCCAAAATGATCAAAGGAAGTTCCCATTTCTAATTCTTTTCCTGTACGATCGACTAAAGTAATGTCAACCGCTCCACCTCTATTGTGGATAGAACCTTTAGAGGGATTGGCTACATATATAGGATTTGAAACAATAGACCACATTTTTTTTTGAATATCTAAAGGACGATAGCAATCAAAAATTTTGATTCTATATCCCTTTTCAATGAATTTTTTATTGGCTTCAAGCAAAGACTCCACTGTTTTTAGTCTTAAATAACATTCCGCGCAATCGTACACTTTTGCTTTAAGAAAATTATCGGTAGTTGCGTACTTCATATCAAAAACAAAATCCTCACTATAATCCTTTAAATTGACAAAGGTAGTGTCGCTAACAAAATTGCTTTTCTCAAGAACACTTTCTGAAATAGTTTGGGATTTACAAGAAATTATCCCTAACATAAAACAAAAAATAAATAAAGATGTAGCCGTAGTATTCATGAGGAACTTTTTTTATAAAAATAGAAAAATTTTAACAAAGGAAAGCTATAGTTATAAAATGTTATATAAAAGTAAATTAAAAATGGACTAATCATTTATTAAAATGGGATTGAATATACTTTTAAGATATATGAATCCATTTTTTATCGCTATTCAGTTTAAAAGTTCCTATATGTTCTTTATTCCACTCTTGAGGACCTATTAATGATAGAAAATCAGATCCATCAATACTTTTATATAAATGGTAAATCTCTCCTACAACGGGTTCAAAAGAGAATTTGGAGTTATACACTAATTCGTTCCACTCAAATTCTTGAATTAAACTTTCATACTGAGATTTTAGTTCACTAAACTTAATCTCGAATTCCTTATTTACAGTAGTAATTCCTCTGCTTTTCCAAGAAACTAAATCATCTACTCTAATCGCGGGAGCACCAACACTTGTTCCGTAGGGCAATAGATTTGCATTGTATCCTTCGTTTTCTGAATAAACTATATTATCGGGTTTTTTATTTTCCATTGTCTTATTTAATCTAGCATATTAAATTTAGTGTTGCTTCTCTAATTCAAAGTGATTTATAAAATCACTGAACTTTTAAAATAGCATGCAAATATAAAATTTATTATTTTGTTTAACAATAAAAAATTAATGTTAAACAAAAATAAACTCAACAAAGTTAATTTAGCAGTTAAACCTTTTTGTAAAGCAATTAAATACCGTCATAATAATTAAGCAATATCAAATTATTTGATTTTAAAACAGCAAATAAGAAACATAAAGATAAAATAGATTTGCCACTAAAGGAAAAACACCCTATTTAAAATTAATTTACTTTGTTGATTATTCCGAAAATAAAAAAGGCAAATTAGTGTAATTAAAATAGTTGTAATTTATAAAAAAGGGCAAGCAACTCCTGAATAGAAGGAATTGTTTGCCATTTATATTTATGATGTAATTATATTTTTATTCTAACTAAATAATAAATTTTACCAGATAAGGTATTTGAATTTAGTTGACATCAATTTGTAATGTGCCATAAACTTATTAATCTAACATACATTTTTTTAAATTAATTTCATTAAGCCACCATTCCCCTTTCAAAAACCTCCACGAACTCTTTCATCTTGGCAATTATTCGATCACCAATCACTCTGGCTTGTAAAATACTTGGTCGGTTATCCAAACACTGAAAAACTTCATCTTTAATCGGTTCTCTACCGCTGTAAATGTAGGCATCAATTAAAGCTTTGAATTGCGCTTTGTCTAAATTTTCGTCTTCGCAGAGTTTTCCTAAGGCTAATACTTTTTGCTCCTGCCAGAATTTCTCAAATTCTTCTTCGATAGCATCACCGTCTTTAATTTTCGGCATGTTCTCATCAATGAATTTCTGAATCAATTCTCGTTTGCTTCTTAATTTAATGTCTCCGCCTAACAAATCGATAATGGCTTTTCGTTGGGCTTTGGCTTCCGAAGTATTGGCGCCTTTCATCTGTGAAAGTAATTTTAGAATATACGCCACTCCAATTTTATCACGATGAATCAACTCCAATTCAAAATCAATATCATCTAGAATAGACGTTTTATTGACTTTGTTGTCTTGCTTCACTTTTTCGTACAAGCCCAAATATTTACTTTTGTAATCTTCAAATTCTTGCTCGTCAATTGGTAAATCGTCCCAATCAAAATCAGTGTAAGATTGCAAGACATTCATAGTACGCATTAACTTTCGAAACGCTTGTACAAACAATGCTTCGGCATCTTCGTCTTTTAAGTCATTTACGCTTTCATAAGTGGGCGTAATTTCGCGTAAAGCTTTTAGAGCTTCATCAAATTTTTCTGCAATTTTTTCATAGCCTGGCAGCGTCACCACATCTACGGCATCTTTGTTCGAAAACAAAGTAATGGCATCGTCTGTGGCTTTTTTAAGATTTCTAAAAGCTAAAATATTTCCTTGCGACTTCTGTTCGCCTAACATTCTGTTTGTTCTGGAATAGGCTTGAATTAAACCGTGTTGCTTCAGGTTTTTATCGACATACAACGTGTTTACTTTTTTAGCATCAAAACCCGTAAGCATCATATTTACAACGATTACAATATCCAAGCGATCTTTCTCGTCATTAAAGTTTTTTCGCTCCCGATCTTTCAATCGTTTGCTAATATCTTTAAAATACGATTCAAATAACTTAGGATCTTTTGTGGTAAAACTTCCTTTGTACATTTGGTTGTAATGTTCAATATAGGTTTCTAATTTATCTCGGCTGTGCTTTGAGTTATAGCTGCTTTGCGGTTCTGCAGCGAGGTCATAATCCGATTCTTCTGGAAGGTAATCTTGGGCATCCTTCGAATCTTCGTTGGCACCATATGTAAAAATAGTAGCTATTCGTAAATCGTGTGCTCCCGCTTCTTTTTTCTGCTGAAAAAAATCATAATATTTTACGGCATTATCGATACTGCTTACCGTTAATAGCGCCGAATATTGTTTATTGAATGTTTTCTGATCGTGATAGGCAATAATATAATCGACAATTTTCTCAATGCGATTGGGAGAATCCATTACTTCTTGTTTGTCAATGTCCTCTACTTCGATATCAATAAAAGTAGAGAAACGATGCATCTTGTCTCTACTTTTGTTTTTGTATTTCCCTATATATTCTATTCCGAAACGCAATACGTTTTGATCGTGAATCGCATCGGTAATTACATATTTATGAAGGCAGTTTCCAAATAAATCTTTGGTGGTGCGTTTTCCTTTTTCGTTTTTTGAAGCGTTTTCGGCAAAAATAGGCGTTCCTGTAAAACCAATTAACTGACTTTTCTCGAAAAACTTAGTAATGCGTTCGTGGGTTTCCCCGAATTGAGAACGATGGCATTCATCAAAAATAAAAACGATCTTCTTATGTCGTAGCGGTTCTATACTATTTTTAAATCGGTCTGAAACGGCATTATTTAACTTTTGAATCGTAGTTAAAACCAGTTTTGTATTATCCGTAAGTTGTCGTACTAAGGATTGTGTATTATCAGTTACATCAACACTGTCTTTCTTGAAAGCGTTGAACTCGTTCATGGTTTGATAATCCAAATCTTTTCTATCTACTACGAAAACTACTTTGTGAACTTCGGGCAAATCCATTAAAATTTGACTGGCTTTGAACGAAGTCAAGGTTTTTCCGGAACCTGTAGTGTGCCAAATGTAAGCGTTGTCTTCAGAATTATTGACTTGTTTGATAATCGCTTCGGTAGCAAAATATTGGTACGGACGCAACACCATCATGACTTTGTGCGTTTCGTTGATGACGATATAATGCGCCACCATTTTACCTAAATGATTGGGATTTAAAAAAGCGTTTGCAAAAGGAATTAGTTCTCTAATATTTTTATTCGTTTCATCTGCCCAAAAGAAGGTTTGCTTGACGGATTGCAATTCGTTATTGGCCAAATACTTGGTTTCTATACCATTGCTAATCACAAAAAGTTGCACGTATTGAAACAAACTATGCGTACTCCAAAACGAATGCTTTTGATACCTATTAATTTGATTAAAAGCTTCTTTTATTTCAATTCCAGAACGTTTGAGTTCTATTTGTACCAAAGGCAAACCGTTTACCAAAAGCGTTACATCGAAACGGTTTTTGTAGCTTCCTTCTAAACTGATTTGGTTGGTTACTTGATATACATTAGCATTCCAATCTTCGCTATTAAAAAAACGAACATAAAACGAAGTCCCATCTTCTTTAGTCAATTGAAAACGATCGCGCAGCGTTTTGGCTTTTTCAAAAACATTGCCTTTTGCCAGATGATTTAAAACAGCATCAAATTCCTTTGCAGTAAAACTGGTTTTATTAAACAGTTCCAGTTGCTTTTTGAGATTATCAACTAAGGCATCTCCATCTTGAATTTTTACAGCTGCGTAGCCTAAACCAATTAATTGCTGGATTAGGTTGTTTTCCAATTTTGCTTCCGATTGATGTGCCATAGTTTTATTTATAAAATTTGTCTGCTGCCCATTTTGCAGGATTCTGTTCTATATAATTTTGTATTCTTTCAAATTCTAATGAATTTCGAATAATATGATCGTGAAAACGGGGTTGCCAACCAAAATTGGTATTTCCATTTGTTCTACTGTAGGTGGTAACGGCCGATTTGAATCCGCGAATAATGGATGCCAAATTTTTTGATTGTGGTCCAAATTTATTTGTTTTATCGGTAGAGACGCGATGCATCGCGTCTCTACGACGCGATTCAATTCGCGATTCAATTCCCGATTCAATTCCGGATTCAATTCCAGATATAATTTCCGATTCAATTCCCGTTGTAATTTCCAGTTCAGAATTAAATTCATTTTCCCCAATAATCAATATTCCGTGAAAATGATTGGGCATTACCACAAAATTGCCTAATTCTAAATTCATATCTGGTCGTAATTCAATTGTTTTCAGCCATTCTTGTTCTACCTTTTTTCCAATATCAGTCAATATCATTTCATTTTGTAGAGATGCATTGCAATGCGTCTCTACAATGCATTGCGCACGTACAATTTCGCCAAAAAAATGTTCCCTATTTTGGGTGCAGATGGTTACAAAATAAGAACCCATTGCACCATAATCCCAATTTTGCAATCGGGTGGATGGAATGCGGTATTTGTTTTGGTATTTGTTCATGATATTTTGTTGGTTTTGGTTTTGTTGGGTGTGTAGAGACGCGATGCATCGCGTCTCTACGTATTACCACCGACACGTATTGCGACCGAAACGCATTGCATTTTATACAAACAATTGTTGCAACAATCCTTTTTTCCAAACCTGCGTTTTTTCTATTTGTCCCTGACAATGGTTGATTTTTTCATCGATTGCCGATAGAAAATTGGCGATTTTGGTTTGTTCTTCGATTGATGGAATTTGAATTATAAATTTCGAAAATTCAGTTTTATTAATCAACGGTAATGTACTTGAACTTGGAGTTGATTTAATAAAATCTGTAATATTTAACAAACTATAATATATGAATTCGTTATCATAATATTCAAATGGAATAATAGAGTTAATTTGTTGATTTGTAATGCTTGGGTATATTGATATACTCATTTTTCCAATTGAAGCAATACAGGTGAACATTATACTTTTTGGAGGCAATATCTTTAACTTATCTGTTTTTTTTACTGTTCGAACTGAAGTATATTGATATTTTGAATCATCTATATCTGTTGGCGTAACAAATTGTATTTCTCCATCCCATAAATCTAAATTAGTGGTAGAAGGTGTTTTTCCAGTAATTATATTTCCAATTTCCCCCAACTTTTTCTCTTCCCAATCCGGAAAATCATTACCATTATCATCCTTAAATCGTAGTTGTTGCGTGAAAATTTGTTGCATGACGCCTTTTTTGTATTGCTCTAAAAGGATTTTCTTTTGTTTTAAGGCGGTTAATTTTTTATCGACTTCAGTTAGGAATGTGGCGATTTTGGTTTGTTCGGGAATGGAGGGAAATGGCAAAACTATAGAATTTAGTATTTCTTGTCCAATATTATATCTTGTACTTCCGCCAGATCTTGAAGTTATAGCGTCTCTAGATAAATTTGTTTTTAAAAGTTTATTAAGAAATATTGGCTCATATTCTCCAATTTTTTTCCCTCTAATAACAAAACCACCAAATGTAGAAGAAGTATCCTTGTCTAGGTAAACACAAGCTGTTCCAACTTCTTCTCTCGTTTCTGAACTTCTTTGAAAAAGAATATCTCCATAATTGACTGAAAACTTATCTGCAATACTTTGTTCTACATCAACACTTCCAATAATTTTATCATGAGTAATAAAATCATTGTTAAGAATATCCAATACATTAATAAACTTTACACCTCTTCCATATTGTTCTTTCGTAGCATTTATACCGTTTTTAAACTCTAATAAATCCCCTAATTTCTTCTCTTCCCATTCCCCTTCAAACCCAGGAAAACGCAATTGTGGTAGTAATTTTTCCATATTTAGCAGGGTTTTGCGTTAAGGATAGCAGTGGAAATCCTTTTTGTGGGCCTTCTTTTGCCCACAAAAAGATTGAAACGGATAGCCTGACCCGATAGGGAAACGCCCAAATTGTTATTTTGATTGTTATTCATCATTAAAATGGGGTTTTGATGTTCAATTCGGCACAAAAAGAGGCTATCGATTGATCGGTTTCTTCAATTTGTAAATCCAGTGCTTTTATTTCATTGGCAATGGCGTTAATATCAATGCTGTCTTCGGCCTCGAAGGTATCTACATAGCGCGGGATGTTTAGGTTGTAATCGTTTTCGGCTATTGATGTACAGACACGATGCGATGTGGAGACGCGATGCATCGCGTCTCTACCCCGATTGTCGATCGGGACGATTGCCGAATATTTGTCTTCTTCGGTGCGGTTTTTATAGGTATTTATAATTTTGTCAATGTGCTCGTCTAGCAATACATTTTGGGTTTTTACTTTATCAAAATGCTGGCTGGCATCTATAAATAAAACATCATTTGTATGCGTTCTATTTTTCTTGAATACCATGATGCAAGTCGGAATTGAGGTTCCGTAAAAAATATTTGCGGGCAAACCAATTACGGCATCGAGATAATTTTTGTCTTCAATCAAGTATTTCCGAATGTGACCTTCGGCGCCACCGCGAAACAAAACGCCGTGCGGTAAGACAATTGCCATGGTTCCGTTATCATCGAGTTGGTGAATCATGTGTTGTACAAAAGCAAAATCGGCTTTGCTACTGGGCGCCAATTTTCCGAAAGCAGAAAATCGGTCATCGGTCATAAACATTGGATTAGCACTCCAGTTTGCCGAAAAGGGCGGATTGGCCACAATGGCTTCAAAACGCTGATCCATATGTTGCGGACGCTCTAAAGTATCTTCGTTCTTGATGTCAAAACGTTTGTAATGTACGTCGTGCATAATCATGTTCATCCGACAAAGGTTGTAGGTGGTAGGATTCATTTCTTGTCCGTAAAAAGCGCTTACATCTTTGACTTCTTTGGCCACACGCAATAATAAAGAGCCCGAACCGCAAGTAGGATCGTAAACACTTTTTAGTTTGTCTTTTCCAACCGTTACCAATTGTGCCAAAACACTACTGACTTGTTGTGGTGTGTAAAATTCTCCTGCTTTTTTTCCTGCTCCACTGGCAAATTGACCTATGAGGTATTCGTAAGCATCGCCAAGAACATCGCTATCCACATTTTCGAGATCAAAATCAATTTCGTCCAAATGGTTTAGGACTTTTACGATCAATTCGTTTTTATCGCTTTCTGATTTCCCGAGTTTGTGAGAGGTTAAATCTAAGTCCGAAAATAAGTTTCCGAAATCTTCTTCGCTTTCTGATCCCATCGTACTTTGCTCAATGTGCGTGAGTACTTTGGCGAGATCACCCAGAATGAAATTATTTTTTCCGCCTGCGTTTCCTCTTTTTGCCAATTCAGAAAATAACTCTGAGGGTTCTAAGAAAAAGCCTAGTTTGTCAATGGCCAATTGTTTTACTTCTTGCATCAACAATGCTTCGTCAGCATGCCCGATGATGTCACCAAAAGTCAATCCGTCGGGTTGTAGTATTTGGTTGGCATACAGATCCATTTTTGTACTCAAGTACTTGTAGAAAATGAAACCAAGTATGTAATCTCTAAAATCGTCGGCATCCATTTTGCCACGCAGGGTGTTTGCAATGTTCCAGAGTTGTTGTTCTAATTTTTGTTTTTGTTCGGCTGCCATTTATGGTATTTATTCAATTTTATTTTAGAGTTCTAAGGTATCGTATTTTGAGTCTCCTTTTAGTCAGTTTATGAAATAAATAATTGTTTCACAATCAAAATAATATTGGAAATTCAATTTGCTAATATATTGAAAAAACAAGGTTAATACTTACGAAAAACCGCAAAGTAGTAACATTTTTTATAGTTTTTGAAACTGGAAGAATAAGTAGTGATCGTTGTTTGCAATTTGACTGCACTTTTGTGCAAAATTTGCATTTTTGATCGTGGTAGGAGGTAGAAAAAACAGCAAAAAAAAACCGATACTTGTAAAAGTATCGGTTTTTGTGAAGGCAGAAGGATTCGAACCTTTTAGTATTTAATTGATGTTAACAACTGTATTTATTAGCGTTAAGCATTATAAATAAAGAATGTTTATATTTGTTATTAGAACGCTTTTAAATCGAATAATAACAAAAACGGCAACGAAAACGGCAACGATATGAAATATACCTTTAAATTAAAAGAACCAAGCTCAACGAAAGAAACATTGATTTTATTTTGTTGTGAGTTCAAAGCGGAAAATAAAAGATTTGTCTTTTCAACTGGCGAAAACATACACCCGGATAATTGGGATGCAAAAAATAAGTTCCTTACTTCAAACGGCAAATACAAAGCAAAGAATTTTGAAACTTTAAAAATGCAGTTAAATAGGTATTCAGATTTATTTAATGAAACTGAAAGTTTGTACTTAAAGATCGGCGAAGATTTTACAAGTAAAATTTTAAGAAACGTTTTTGATAAAAAGTTTAAGGTTACTATAAAAGGAAAAAATATTTTTTTTGATGCTTATGATGTTTTTATGGAGGAAAAAAAAGCATCGCTACAATGGTCGGCTGGAACTGTTAAAAGATACAATAATTTAAAAAGCATATTAAAGGATTTTGAAACCACTAAAAAACACACTCTGACTTTTAGCAGAATTGATTTAAACTTTTACGGAAAGTTTGCGAGTTACTGCATGGAGGAAAGAAAACAAATTAATAACACCTATTTAAAAAATTTAGGTTTTTTTAAAACGTTTATGTTTTGGGCGGTTAAAAATACTTACACTTATAACAATATATTTGAAAGTTTTAACCATGACGATAACGGCAAATGTATAATTAAACCAACCTTAACAAAACAAATAGCCTTAACAATTGACGATCTTAATAATTTAATGCACCACGAATTTAAAACGGTTAAACTTGAAAAAGTAAGAGATATTTTTGTGTTTCAATGCGTTACTGGTATGCGTTTTGGAGAAATGGCAACGATTAAAAAAAGTAATGTTACAGATACGTACATAATTCTAAAAGAGGAGAAAGACGAAACTAAAGAACCTCGAGAAATTCCATTAACAAGTATTTCAAGATACATTTTAACAAAGTATGATTATCAATTACCATTAATTACGAACCAAAAACAAAATGAATATATCAAAGATGTATTTGAAGAAATGAAATATTCTAATGTAGTACAAAAAATAACTACTAAAGGAAAAGAAAATATAAAAGTTGATATGAATTTTTATGATCGTATAAGTACGCACACCGCACGCCGTACATTTATAACAATGATGAAAAGACAAGGCAAAAGCGATAAATTAATCGCTTCAATGACTGGACATACAGACATGAAAACCCTTAACAGTTATTACCAAGTTGATGCACCCGAAAAACAAGAAGCAATGGACGAGGTTTTTAATATTGAAATTCCAATGAAAAAAATAATATAATATGAAAGCATTAACGAACCAAGATTATTATAATATTTTAATTGAAGCAACTAAAGAAGCCTTTGAATCAATAGAATTAAAAGAGTTTCTTTATTCAAATGAAGCAATGGAAGACAATAAAGCAATTTTTATTTCTCAAGATTATATCGAACAAATAGGAATCAAAAAAAGCAATGATCTAATAGTAAACTCTCAAATTAACAAAAATATCGTTTTTAGTTTTTTAAGGTTTTTGGATAGGCAACAATTAATAATTAATAAAAGTTATTTAATTGAAAGAAACGATTTTTTCAAAAGATGTTTAGACGTTATAAATGTAAAATTAACAGAATTAGACAAAAATGAAAAAAATAGAGTTTTAAGAGGTTTAAGCGATATGGGAACACCTCCCGAAACTTTGGAGTTTTTGGAATATGTAAAGTTTCATATTAAAAATAGAGTATTACAACCTTGTGAAATACAAGAAATTCCAGCGATTAAAACAAAACTTAAAAAAAATAAACCAACTAAAACCCTTTTTGATTTTATCCATAATGTAGAAGACAAAGAAGCTTTTATACAGGATTTAAAAAATGAGTTTCCTAACGATAAAGGCAAAACAATCAAAGCAGTAATTAATATTTTAAAAGAATGGAAAATAATTATAATTATTGACAGGCAATTTAAAACCTTTTACGATTTATTACTAATCGAGTTTAACGGAACTATTGGAACTTATCCAAGTATTAATGATGCTGAAAAAAAGAGACCGTTTGACAAAATCTTTTTAGATCCAATAAAACAAAAACTTAATCCTTTGATAATCAAGCATAAGATAGAATAAACAACTTGTATAACTTGTATTTACTTGTATACAAGTTTATACAACTGAAAATCAAATAGTTACCTCTTATTTGTCCGTAGTTTTGATAATAATTAATAACCAAAAAAATTATCTTACTATGGACAATGTTATTTTAACACCTATTGCAGTTGAAAGCCTAATTGATAGGATTGCAACTAGAACTTTTGAACTACTTAACAAAAGTCAAACATTACAAAAAACAGAAAGTAAACTTTATTCTGTTAAGGAACTAGCCAAATACGCTGGCGTTTCTGAACTCTCAATAAGAAACTACATAAAAGAGGGTAAAATCAAAGCTAAACAAATTGGAAGACGAATCTTAATTGATGAAAAGCAATTTGAAGCGGGTTTAATCGAAGTTAAATCTCTAAAGTATAAAAGATAAAAGCGATTGTATTAAGCTATACAATCGCTCTCAAAACCTTATTAATTAAATGACACCGTAAAGTTATGGACTCAAACACCAAAAACACCCAATTACAAAACATATTCCACTATTTATTAAATCATACTGCAACGGCTTCAATGGTTTCAAAAAAATTAGGAATACCTCAAAAGAACATCACACGCTACAAAAAAGATTTAGAAAGAAAAGGATTAATCCGTGAGATTGAAAGAGAAAATTGTGAAATCACTGGCTTTAAAGCTTGGTATTTAACCACCAAACCCGATTTTGTCAACTCAAATAAAAACTTAGAATCAATCAGAAAACAGGAGCGTGAAAGCGAAGATTTTAGAGGTCACAATTATTCAAATTATATTTAATGGAAGCAAGTAAAAATTACAATATGATTGACTTTCCGAAATTAGTTAGTCTGTATTTAGAAGACAAAAAAGACGATTATAAAAATTTTCCTATTGATTTGTTTCCTCCACAAGTAAGTAATTACATGCTGGAATTAAGAGATAAAGTAGGCTGTAATCCTAATTATATGGCTGGTGCTTTTCTTAATGCTGGTTCAATTTGTATAGGTAGGTCAAAAGGTTTATATCTTAGAAATACTTGGAAAGAACACGCTGTATTTTGGGCTATAATTATTGGAGAACCAGGATCAAAAAAGACACCAAGTACAGCTCCATTTTTTGCACCGATTAAAAAAATACAATCTGATTTGTTGAAAGAATGGAAAGAAAAATTAAAAGCGCATAGCCCCGATGTAAGCGAAGAAAAACCGTCAGAGCCAACTATGTACGTAGGCGATGCAACAATCGAAGCCTACATACAAAAGCACTCTCAAAATTTACGTGGCGTGGCGATTATTATGGATGAAATTTCGGGATTAGTTGCTAATAGTGGAAAATACAATAAAGGTTCTGATATTGAAAAATACCTTTCTGCATTTTCTTATGCTGATATTTCATCTACTAGAAAAGGCGTGGGACAAAGTTCATCTCTTTTCAATCCGCAGCTATCTATTTTCGGAGGAATACAGCCAGCAATTTTAACAGGCTTAATGACTGATAGTTTAATTAATAATGGATTTTGGGACAGGTTTTTATTTATTAGTGGGAATTTCCAAACAGGAAAAATGACTTTAGAAGATGTTTCTACAAACGTATCAAATGACTACGACAGCTACATTAAAGGATTGTATGAGCTAGTTAGTGAAACGGAATTTATTAAAGAAAATGGAGATCTTAACGTGGATTATTACAAAATGAATCCTGAAGCGTCACGGGTTTGGTATGATTATAATTCAAAAATAGAAGATATGATAAATGATCATTCAGAATTATCTTCAAATATGAAAAGTGCTTATTCTAAATTATCAACTTATTTCGGTCGGTTTGTCCTTTTAATGCACATTTTAGATGACGTTTATAAATATCCGTTCCAACGTCTTAACGATTGCGAAGTAACGCCGCAAAGCGTTGAAAAAGCGATAAGGCTGGTTAAATATTTTATGTTTCAATATGAATTAATCAGTAAAGATGTTTCTGCTGAAAAAGAAGCTAAAAATATACTTTTTGAGAGTAGAGGAATGACCACCAAAGAAAAAGTATTGTTATTACATTCTAAAGCTCCAGAGATGAGCCAAAGAGTATTAGCAAAGCAATTGAAAATTTCACAAAGTTTAGTAAACAAATATTTAAAATAATTAGTGATTACCAGTAATCGATATATTAATCACTAAAAACCCTTGTTAAGTCAATGATAGCAAGGGTTAAGGTAAAAGTGATTACTAGTAATCAGTAATCACTTACTCTTTTTACCTTAATAAAATGAAAAACCCTTATAAATAATATTAATGTAAGAATAATAATGTTAATATATTATTATATTATATCGTATTTAGATAAAGACAAAGTGATTACTGATCACTTTGTAATCACTCTTAAGAAAAGCAATGATAGCACGGGTTTAGGAGGTTTTTTAGTGATTAAATTACTGATTACTAGTAATCACTCAAATTAATAACATTGGTATAGCGCACCACCATAACCAACGGACGCAAACAAATATTTATAAAATGAATACAACAAAAAAGATTGTCTTAAAATTTGACAAAAGAGAATTTGCACACGCTGAAGCAATTTTTAGCGAAAAAATCAGAGCAATTGAAAAAATTAAATTGATTGCTAAAACGGGTTTTGATTTGGATATTGAAGTGACTAATAGCAACTCATTAAAATCAAATGTATTTACAGCTATTGAAACAAAGTATAAGAAGCAAAATACTTTAAATCTTACTGGGGAGAAGTTAACGGAACTAATGCAAATAAATTTAGATCCGATTTTTGAAGCTGCTAAAAATTTTCACGGTTATGATGCTGTAAATTTAGATAATAAGCCAACAAAAGAGCAATTTACTATTTCAGTTGAAACAGATGCAGAAATGGAGCGTTATAATTTTGCTTTAAAATTGATTGACACATTAAAAGAACATATGATTTTTTCAAATAATCATTTTTCGCTTGGTCACTATTTAAACTTATTTCGTAATATTTTAATTCTTAATTTGGATATTAACCAATTAGAGCCGTTACCATCATTTGTGAAAGGAAACTAAAACAGTTTAAAATAGATTAATATGGCAAACACAACAGGTCTAAAATTTGGAGGTCGCACAAAGGGAAGTTTGAACAAAACCACCGCAGAAACAAAAGAACTATTGCAAAAAATAGTGAGTAAGGAAATTGATAATTTAGGCGAATTGCTGGAGCAACTAGATCCGCTGGAGCGTGTTAATGCAATTGCTAAATTTTTGCCTTTTATCGTAGCGAAACAAAGTGAAGTTTCTTTATTGGAACAAGAACCACCTCGAAAAATTATTATTAAGATACCACGACGCAATAATGAATAATTAAAAACTAAAGCCTTTCAGAAATGAGAGGTTTTTTTATGCTTAAAAAAGTTATCAACACACCTAAAAGGCAACGAAAACGGCAACTAAATATAAAAACCCTTGTAAATCAGATGTTTACAAGGGTTTTTGTGAAGGCAGAAGGATTCGAACCTTCGACCGCCTGCTTAGAAGGCAGGTGCTCTATCCAGCTGAGCTATGCCTCCATTTATCTTTTAAAACTTAAATGGAAAAAGTTTAATTAGTCGGGGTGGCAGGATTCGAACCTGCGGCCTCCTGCTCCCAAAGCAGGCGCGATAACCGAGCTACGCTACACCCCGAAAAAACAAAATCATAACAGCGGAGAGACAGGGACTCGAACCCTGGCACCGATCACTCGATGACAGTTTAGCAAACTGCTCCATTACCACTCTGGCACCTCTCCAAGCTCAAAGAAACGTGTCTTGTTTTGCGGTTGCAAACTTATGACTTCTTTACGTTACTCACAAGTATTTCGAGGCTTTTTTTTAATATTTTTTGACATTTTCACAAAAGCACTTCACAATCAAACATATAGAATAAAAATATTTTTTACAAAATATAATGTGAGCCTCAAAAATATGAAATTGTATAAAAAAGATTAAATTTGCTACATAAACCAACATTATGAAAGTCATGAACAAAAGAGTTGTTATCGTTTCTGCCGTTAGAACACCTATCGGAAGTTTTATGGGGGGATTATCTACAGTTACTGCTCCTAAATTAGGTGCTGCAGCTATAAAAGGCGCACTAGACAAAATCAAACTAGATCCAAATTTAGTTGATGAAGTATTTATGGGTAACGTCGTTCAAGCTGGAACCGGACAGGCTCCCGCTCGTCAAGCCGCTATATATGCAGGATTAAATGAATCTGTGGCCTGCACCACAATAAATAAAGTTTGTGCTTCAGGAATGAAAGCAGTAATGCTAGGTGCTCAAGCCATACAATGTGGCGATGCAGAAATTGTAGTTGCCGGAGGAATGGAAAACATGAGTTTGATTCCACATTATATGAACTTGCGATCAGGAACAAAGTTTGGTCCTGCAACTATGGTTGACGGAATGCAGAAAGATGGACTAACAGATGCTTACGACAACAGCGCAATGGGAGTTTGTGCTGACTTGTGCGCAACTGAATACAAATTTACCCGTGAAGATCAAGATAACTTCGCAATTCAATCGTATGAGCGTAGTGCAAAAGCTTGGGAAGCTGGAAAATTTGACAATGAAATTGTACCGGTTGCTGTTCCACAAAGAAAAGGAGACCCAATCATGGTTTCTAAAGACGAAGAGTTTACTAATGTTAAATTAGATAAAATCCCTTCTTTAAACCCAGTTTTTACTAAAGACGGTACTGTTACAGCAGCAAATGCATCTACAATAAATGATGGTGCAGCAGCTATAATCTTAATGAGTGAAGAAAAAGCACTAGCTTTAGGTCTTAAGCCATTAGCCTATATCAAAGGATATGCAGACGCAGCACAAGAGCCAAAATGGTTTACCACTAGTCCAGCTAAAGCATTACCTAAGGCATTAGACAAAGCAGGTATTTCTATAGATGCTGTTGATTATTTTGAGTTTAATGAAGCCTTTGCAGTTGTTGGGTTAGCAAATGCTAAAATTCTAGGTTTATCCAATGACAAAGTAAACGTAAACGGTGGAGCTGTATCTTTAGGTCACCCGTTAGGTTGCTCTGGAGTTCGAATTATCGTTACTTTATTAAATGTTTTAGAACAAAACAACGCCAAAGTTGGTGCTGCAGCCATTTGTAATGGTGGTGGTGGTGCTTCAGCTATTGTAATTGAAAGAATCTAAATAAATATAACTGATGGGTTAGGATACAATTAGTTTCTAACCCATCATATTTAACTCCTAATTAAGCATAAATGTTTGGAATTTGTAATCTAGCAATCATCCCACTTCGGTTAGAACCTAGTGATAGAAGCGAAATTGTCTCTCAAGTTTTATTTGGAGAACATTTTGAAATTGTAGAACAACAGAACCAATGGACTCGTGTTAGACTACAATATGACGCTTACGAAGGCTGGATCGATTTTAAACAAATGCAATTGATTTCAGAAGATAGTTATAAAAAACTTTCGGACGAAAAAATCATATTGAATGGTGACTTGATCGAATACATCACTACTCCATCCAATTTATTAATTCCAATTCCTTTAGGTTCTTCTTTGTCTTTTTTAAATTACGATGAGATTAATACCTCTAATTTTGATTTTGAAGGAGTGCGAACTAGCGGAATAAAAGACAAATCACTTTTAATAGATACTGCTTTTCTGTATTTAAACGCCCCTTATCTTTGGGGAGGAAAAACACCCTTTGGGATAGACTGTTCGGGCTTTACGCAAATGGTTTACAAATTAAATGGTTATAAATTATTGCGTGATGCATCACAACAATCTACACAAGGAGAACCATTAAGTTTTATTGAAGAAAGTGAAGCAGGAGATTTAGCTTTCTTTGATAATGAGGAGGGAAACATTATTCATGTAGGAATCATCATGGAAGACAACTACATCATCCATGCAAGCGGAAAAATCAGAATTGATCGTTTGGATCATTTAGGAATTTTTAATGCAGAGACTAACAAACACACTCATAAATTAAGAGTGATCAAAAAAATTATTTAATATTTAGTAATTAAATATTTAAAAAAAAAAAAACGGTTTGAAATATTTCAAACCGTTTTTTTTTATAACAATAAATAAAGATTACATTTTAGCTTTTAATGCTTTTGACTCAGCAGTCATTTCTAAAGCACTATACACATTCAATAATGTTTTTGCAACGTCTTTATTAGCCGGATCTAATTCGTATGCTTTTTTAAGAGAAGGAATCACACTTTTAAAAATGTTATCTCTTTTTATTTTTAACTCATCATAGCGCTTCATATCTTTTGTAGAAGTACCTAACTTGTTCATTTCATCAATAATAACTTTTTCACCTTCCAGTTTCAAAGCAGCAAGATTGATATAAGCATTGATGTAATCAGGTTTAATTTCGATAGCTTTTAAATAATATTTTTCGGCATCTACTTTATTCCCTGCATTTCCGCTAATAACACCTAAGTTAAATGTTAAATCTGCATCATTAGGATTTTTAGCCAATACCTCACCTATTAATTTTTTGTAAGTTTCAAAATCTTTAGTTTCTAAATACAAATTAGCTTCAGTCAATACTAATGAAGTATCATCAGGATTGGCAAGTCTTGCTTCAGAAATTGCTTTTTTAGCTTCGGCAGTTTTACCATTTTCAACTAAAATTAAAGCCATGTTTTTATAGATCTCTCCTCTTTTAGAAGCAATAACTTCTGTTCTAGGCTTTTCGTGAGTCCCTAATTTTACCGCTAAATCTCTTTCTTTTTCATTATTAAAAAAATCTTCGGCATTTGTTAATTTGCTTATTGCATAAAAACCTTTTCCTTTACCCGAATAATTTAATTTTTTTAATGTTTGATACAAATCTAATGCCTTATCATATTCTTTTGCATTAACATAAGTAGAAGCAGCATAATATAAATTAATAGTATCTTTTTTGTCTAACAAATAAGCATCATATAATTTCTTTGCGCTTTCTGAATGTTTATCTACTTTAGAATCTGCAATAGCAGCATTAATTAATCGAAACTTAATGTCTGTAATTGAAGATGCTGCTTGAGCAGAAAACTTTGCTTTACCAGATTCATTCTCTACTTCTATTAAATCATTGTATGCAGCAGCTGCAATACTTAAATTTTTATCTGTATCGATTTTTTTATTAGCTAATTCTAAAAAAGTATTCCCTTTTACAAAGAAATATTGTGCTTTTTCAGTATCAACTGCATTGGTGATTAAGTACTCAACATCTTTTAATATGGTAGCAGCTTCTTGAACTTCTCCTTTTTTCAATGCTTTTTCAGCCGCTTTTATTTGATCTTTTTGAGCAAAAGTAGCTACTGATATCAATAACGCTGATGCTAATACTACATATTTACTTTTCATAACATTCTTTTATTTAATAATTATTCTTAATTTAACTATGCTTCATCGTCAGAATCCTCTTCTTCAGAATCGTCTTCCAATTCTTCTTCGTTTTCAGAATCATCGTCTTCTTCTTCAGAAACTTCTTCTTCAAGCACTTCCATTACTGGTTTTACTCTTTCGATAGCTTCTGTTTCAATTACATTTCCATCTTCATCAACTACAACTTCAGCCACATCATCTTTCATCACTTTTGTAACTGCCGCGATTGAATCTTTACCTTTCAAGTTAATCAACTTAACACCTTGAGTTGCACGACCCATCACACGTAAATCCTCAATTGCCATTCTAATGGTTAGACCCGATTTATTAATAATCATTAAATCATCAGCATCTGTAACCGCATTAATAGAGATCAGCTTACCCGTTTTCTCGGTAATATTTAAGGTTTTAACCCCTTTACCTCCACGGTTTGTAATTCGGTAAACATCTTCCCCATCTTCAACTAATTTAGTACGTTTTCCGTATCCGTTCTCGGTTACCACTAAAATTTGAGAATCATTAATGTTTTCTTTATCTACAGTAACCATACCAATTACTTCATCGGTATCATCTTTTAATGTAATTCCACGAACTCCAGAAGCAGTTCTACCCATTGGGCGCGTTTTAGTTTCTTCAAAACGAACTAATTTACCTGATTTTACAGCTAGTATAATTTGGCTTTCACCATTGGTTAATTTAGCTTCAAGCAACTCATCTCCTTCTTTAATCGTTATAGCTGCAACACCATTAACTCTAGGTTTAGAGTATTTCTCTAAAGAAGTTTTCTTAACCTGACCTTTTTTGGTCACCATAATAAGGTTATGACTATTGATATAATCTTTGTCTTTTAAATCTTGTGTACAAATAAAAGCTTTTACTTTATCGTCACTTTCTATATTAACCAAGTTTTGAATCGCTCTTCCTTTAGCTGTTTTACTTCCCTCAGGAATTTCATACACACGCATCCAGAAACATTTTCCTTTCTGAGTAAAGAACATCATGTATTGATGATTGGTCGCTACAAACATATGCTCTAAGAAATCTTGATCTCTTGTACCAGCACTTTTTTGTCCTACTCCACCTCTATTTTGAGTTTTATATTCCGTTAGGTTAGTACGTTTGATATACCCTGCGTGAGAAATAGTAATTACTACATTTTCATCGGCAATTAAATCTTCGATACTTACATCTCCACCAGAATACTCAATTTTAGAACGGCGTTCGTCTCCGTATTTTTCACGAATTTCTTCCAACTCTTCTTTAATCAAAGCAGTTCTAAGATTAACATCTTCTAATAAAGCTTTTAAGTGCGCTATTAATTTCATTAACTCTTCATACTCTGCTCTTAACTTGTCTTGTTCCAGACCTGTTAATTGACGCAAACGCATTTCTACAATAGCACGCGCTTGAATATCTGATAATTTAAATCTTTCGATTAATTTTTCACGAGCTTCTTCGGTATTTTTCGAGCCTCTAATTAAAGCGATTACTTCATCAATATTATCAGAAGCAATAATTAAACCTTCTAAAATATGCGCTCTTTCTTCGGCTTTACGCAATTCAAAACGCGTTCTTCTTACCACTACATCATGGCGGTGTTCTACAAAATAGTGAATCATTTCTTTTAGATTCAACATTTGCGGACGTCCTTTTACCAATGCAATATTATTAACACTAAATGAAGACTGTAGCTGAGTGTATTTATAAAGCGTATTTAAAACTACGTTTGGCGTTGCATCGCGTTTTAAGATGTAAACGATACGCATACCATTTCTATCTGATTCATCACGAATATTGGCAATTCCGTCAATTTTTTTATCATTAACCAAATCAGCAGTACGTTTGATCATGTCTGCTTTATTAACTTGGTAAGGAATCTCGGTAACAATAATACATTCTCTACCATCTACTTCTTCAAAACCAACTTTAGCACGCATTACAACACGTCCTCTACCAGTTTTAAAAGCTTCACGAACACCATCATAACCGTATATTACTCCTCCTGTAGGAAAATCAGGAGCTTTAATATGGTGCATCAATTCATCGATTTCGATATCATTGTTGTCCATAAATGCCAAAGTACCATTGATCACTTCTGTTAAGTTGTGTGGAGGCATATTGGTGGCCATACCTACAGCAATTCCTGTTGCTCCATTAATTAATAACGTAGGAACACGTGTTGGCATTACTTTTGGCTCATATAAAGTATCATCAAAGTTCAATTGAAAGTCAACTGTTTCTTTTTCGATGTCAGCCATAATTTCTTCCGAAATTTTACGCATTCTTGCTTCTGTATAACGCATTGCTGCTGGACTATCTCCATCTACAGAACCAAAGTTACCTTGACCATCTACTAATAAATAACGCAAACTCCACTCCTGAGCCATACGAACCATGGCATCATAAACTGAAGTGTCACCATGTGGGTGATACTTACCTAAAACTTCACCGACAATTCTGGCGGATTTTTTATGGGCTTTATTTGAAAACACTCCTAAATCATACATTCCATAAAGAACTCTTCGATGTACTGGTTTCAAACCATCTCTAACATCTGGAAGTGCTCTTGATACGATTACTGACATCGAGTAATCGATGTAAGCTGATTTCATTTCATCTTCTATGTTAATAGGAATTAACTTTTCTCCTTCAGACATAAGTTGTTATATTAAAAAATTATATTAGTTTCAAAACGTGCCAATATACACCTTTTTGAAATTTTTTAGCTACTTTTAGACTACTTATTTCAATGATTTATTAACAACACCAATAATCATTTTAGTTAATAATTTAAGGGAAATTTAACGTTGAAATTATTATATTTTTTGTCTATTAGCTGACACGAGCAGTTATGGGAATAGTTTTTGTTTTCCAAACACTAATTCACTAAATTTACGATAGCAAATATATATTATGGATGATAATTTTTCACCAAGAGTAAAAGACGTTATTACCTACAGCAAAGAGGAAGCACTACGATTAGGTCATGACTTTATAGGCACCGAACATTTAATGCTAGGTATTCTAAGAGACGGAAATGGAAAAGCAATTCAAATATTAAACAATCTACATGTTGACTTGGAACACCTGCGCAGAAAAGTAGAAATTCTGAGCCCTGCCAGTTTAACTTTAGAGATTAATATTGAGAAAAAGAACTTGCACCTAACCCGTCAAGCAGAACGAGCATTAAAAACTACTTTCCTAGAAGCCAAAGTTTTTCAAAGCTCTTCTATTAGTACAGCACATTTATTATTGTGCATTTTAAGAAACGAAAACGATCCAACAACCAAGCTATTGAATAAACTAAAAATTGATTATGATATAGCTAAAGAACAGTATATAAATATGACTCCAAACGAAGAAGATTTTTTAGAAAATTTACCCCGAAACGAATCTTATAATGACGATTCAGGACAAGATGACAGTCTAAAAGAAGGCACTTTTAACAACCCCGCCAATAAATCAAACAAAAAATCCAAAACTCCAGTTTTAGATAATTTTGGGAGAGATTTAACAGAAATGGCTGAGGAAGGAAAACTCGATCCTGTAGTAGGAAGAGAAAAAGAAATTGAACGTGTTTCTCAAATTTTGAGTCGTCGTAAAAAAAACAACCCGTTACTAATAGGAGAACCAGGAGTTGGTAAATCAGCTATTGCTGAAGGTTTAGCATTAAGGATCATCCAGAAAAAAGTATCTCGTACATTGTTCAACAAACGCGTCGTTACATTAGATCTTGCTAGTCTTGTTGCCGGAACCAAATACCGAGGACAGTTTGAAGAACGTATGAAAGCGGTAATGAATGAACTAGAAAAAAATGATGATATTATTCTTTTTATAGATGAAATTCATACGATTGTTGGTGCTGGTGGCGCAACAGGTTCTTTGGACGCCTCCAATATGTTTAAACCTGCATTAGCACGTGGAGAAATTCAGTGTATTGGTGCTACAACATTAGATGAATACCGTCAATATATTGAAAAAGACGGTGCATTAGAAAGACGTTTTCAAAAGATAATTGTAGAACCAACATCAGTTGAAGAAACAATTACAATTTTGAATAACATTAAAAACAAATACGAAGATCATCACAATGTTACTTATACGCAAGAAGCGATTGAGGCTTGTGTAAAATTGACAGATAGATATATGTCAGAGCGCTTTTTGCCAGACAAGGCGATTGATGCCTTAGACGAAGCAGGGTCAAGAGTTCACATCACTAATATTGAAGTTCCAAAACAAATTTTAGATTTGGAACGTCAATTAGAAGACGTACGTGAATTGAAAAATGTGGTTGTCAAAAAACAAAAATATGAAGAAGCGGCTAAGCTTCGTGACGATGAAAAACGCATCGAAAAAGATTTAGCCGTTGCTCAGGAACAATGGGAAGAAGACGCTAAAAATAACCGAATTGAAGTAACGGAAGATAATGTTGCCGATGTAGTCTCAATGATGAGTGGTATTCCTGTGAATCGAATTGCACAAACAGAAAGTAATAAACTAGCAAAATTGCCAGAACTTATTGAAGGAAAAGTTATTGGTCAAAAAGAAGCGGTAATGAAAATTGCTCGTTCTATTCAGCGTAATCGTGCTGGTTTAAAAGATCCTAACAAACCTATTGGTTCCTTTATTTTCTTAGGACAAACGGGTGTTGGTAAAACACAATTAGCAAAAGTATTAGCTAAAGAATTGTTCGACTCTGAAGATGCATTGATTCGTATTGACATGAGTGAATACATGGAGAAATTTGCCATCTCTAGATTAGTTGGAGCGCCTCCAGGATACGTAGGTTATGAAGAAGGTGGGCAATTGACAGAGAAAGTTCGTAGAAAACCTTATTGTGTAGTATTATTAGATGAGATTGAAAAAGCACATCCAGATGTTTTCAATATGCTTTTACAAGTACTAGATGATGGTTATTTGACCGACAGTTTAGGTCGAAAAATTGATTTTAAAAATACTATAATTATCATGACTTCAAATGTTGGAGCCAGACAATTAAAAGATTTTGGACAAGGTGTTGGTTTTGGAACCGCTGCTAAAGTGGCTCAGGCTGATGATAATTCGAAAAGTATTATTGAAAATGCATTGAAGAAAACTTTTGCTCCAGAATTCTTAAATAGAATTGATGATGTAATTGTATTTAATGCTTTAGAAAAACATGATATTGATTTGATTATCGAAATCGAATTGAAAAAATTGTATGCTCGTGTGGCTGAATTAGGTTATCAATTAAATCTTTCTGATAAAGCAAAAGCTTTTATCGCTGATAAAGGTTTTGATAGACAATTTGGCGCTAGACCGTTAAAAAGAGCGATTCAGAAATACGTTGAAGATGCACTTGCTGAAGAAATAATTACTTCAAAAATTGCCTCTGGAGACGAAATATTTATGGATATTGAAGAAGGAGCTCAAGAACTAACCGTGCAAGTTCACAAAGCAGGCGAAGCAACTAATCTTTAATTTTAGATACTAATAAATACTATAAACCCGTTACGTTTTAATAACCTAACGGGTTTATTCTTTATGTTAAATAGTCTTTATTTTAGAAAACAAATTTTTACATTTGATTTCAATATAACGAGACCTTTAAAAATACTTTATGTCAGATAACAAAGTCATTCTTGGGAGTGAAGAGTGGTGCTCTTTTCCAGAATTAGGAATTCCTACTATAAAAGCGCGAGTAGATTCAGGGGCAAAAACTTCTGCTTTACATGCAATAAACATTGCTCCTTTCATTAAAAACGAAAGCAATTGGGTAAAATTTGATATTAACCCGATTCAAAATAATTTAAAAACAGTTATTCACTGTGAAGCGCCACTTATCGATAAAAGAATAGTAAAAAGTAGTAGTGGTTTTAGAGAGCAGCGTTATGTAATTCAAACCAACCTTCAAATCGGTACTTCGACTTGGCCAATTGAAATGACCTTAACCAACCGAGATTCAATGGGATTTCGAATGCTTTTGGGACGTGAAGCCATGAGTGGTAGAGTATTAGTAGATCCTGAACAAAAGTACCTTTTGGGACAACCCACTTCTGACACTTTAAAAGAACTTTATAAGAATTCTGAAAAAGCAAGTTCTGGATTACGAATTGGCTTATTGGCTAGTAATCCCGAATTATACAGCAATAAGCGTATTATGGAAGCGGGTGAAATGCGAGGTCACGAAATGCACTTCCTGAACATCAAAGAATGCTATATGAAACTGGATGCAAAAACACCAGAAATTCATTATCGTGGTGGAAAAATACTGAATCAATTTGATGCTATCATCCCTAGAATTCGCCCAAGTATAACCTTTTATGGTTGTGCATTAACAAGACAATTTGAAGCACTAAAAGTATATTGCCTCAACTCTTCGCATGCGATTACACAATCTCGTGATAAACTCTATTCGTTACAATTATTACTGAATCATGGTGTTGAAATTCCAACTACTGGATTTGCAAATTCACCATTAGACACCGATGATTTAATAAAAATGGTAGGCGGACCGCCATTGATTGTTAAATTATTGGAAGGAACGCAAGGAAAAGGAGTGGTTTTAGCGGAGACAAAAAAAGCAGCAGAAAGTGTTATCAATGCTTTTAAAAGTTTAAATGCCAATATATTAGTTCAGGAATTTATAAAAGAAGCTAACGGAAAAGATATTCGTTGTTTTGTAATAGATGGTAAAGTTGTTGCAGCAATACAGCGAGAAGCGATGCCAGGCGAATTTAGAGCCAACATCCATTTGGGCGGAACGGCTTCTATTATCAAAGTTACTCCAGAAGAAAAACGCATCGCCATAAAAGCAACAAAAGCAATGGATCTTAAAGTAGCGGGTGTAGATATCATTCGTTCTTCAAAAGGGCCATTATTACTGGAAGTAAATTCGTCTCCAGGTTTAGAAGGAATCGAAGGAGCTACCAATAAAGATATAGCTGGTGAAATGATAAAAGCAATCGAGAAAAATTTCAAAAATCGATAACATCAAATGGATGAAATACAAAAGTGTATTTATCATTATTGCCATTTCACTTGTTTATGATGCCTTAGGCTTTTTATTTGAATATGCTCATTACGAAATTGGAGTAATTACAGGAAAAGAGCTCTTATTAGTCAGTTTGTCTTTGAAAGTTATAAGTGTTCTAATCTTAATAAAAGTGTATTTTAAATCAAAAAGTAATGAACCAATATCTTGATATAATAATTCGAAGTGCAGCTGTCTATTTCTTTATGGTAATCGCATTGCGTCTTTTTGGAAAGAAAGAATTATCACAATTAAATACTGCAGATGTCATTTTAATATTATTAATCAGTAACTCCGTTCAAAATGCTATGGTAGGCAATAACACCAGCTTATGGGGTGGATTGGCGGCAGCTTCTGTTCTTTTTACCATCAATTACATTTTAAAAAAATTAATGTTTAGGTATAGTAAGTTTAGTGATTTCATGCAAGAAAAACCAGAAATATTGATACATAATGGCAATCTAGATTTCAATATTTTAAGTAAACTCAACATCACTTCTGATGAGTTGAAAGAAGCAATGAGAGAACATGGAATCGAATATTTTAAAGATGTAAAACTAGCTATGCTTGAAATTGATGGTAACATAAGTATTATTTCTGGCACTCAAAACCTAAAACAAACTCATTTCAAGCGAAAACACAATCACAAAAATCTAAGTGGACTAAACTAATTATTAAATTATAGCTAATGTTAGTAGAAATTTATTTGTAATCTAAAAAAATATTATGACTAAAATTACAGCACATATTGGTGCAGCAAATTACAGAACAGAAATTAGATCAGCAACAAACACTATTATTTCAGATGAACCAGAAAGTGCCGGAGGAATTGATTCAGGCTTTTCACCTTATGAATTGCTTGCATCGTCTCTAGCAGCTTGCACCTGCATTACATTACGTATGTATGCAAATCGAAAAGGTTGGGAATTAAAGGATGTAAAAGTAGAAGTTTATTTTGAAGAAGAAACACAAGAAAATACAACTAAAATAACACGAACCATTGAATTATTTGGAAATTTGGGTCAGGATCAAAAAGACAGATTGCTAAATATTGCAAACAAATGTCCTATTCACAAAATACTAAGCAATACTATTGAAGTCAAATCAGAACTCAAATAGTAAACTCAATAATCAAAATAAGATAAATAATTATTTTCATAAAAAAAACCATTCATTGTGAATGGTTTTTTTTATGAAAATAAGTTTATACTAGAAAAATATATTTAAAATATAATAGATTACTGCTGCCAAAATTGCCGAAATAGGAATTGTTAATACCCAAGCCCAAATCAAACTTACTGTCATCCCCCATCTTACAGCAGAAACTCTTTTTGTAAGTCCTACTCCAATAATAGATCCAGTAATGGTATGCGTTGTACTCACAGGAACTTTAAAATGCTCTGTAAAATATAAGGTCAATGCACCTGCCGTTTCTGCAGCTACACCTTCAAAAGAAGTTACTTTTGTTATTTTAGAGCCCATTGTTTTAACAATTTTCCAACCTCCGCTCAAAGTTCCTGCTGCAATGGCAGAGTAACAGGCTAGAGGAATCCATTCAGGCATTTTAAAATCGCCATCTGCGTTAGGAAGAACAACATCCAACCAATGCGGAAGACTTTCTTGCGTAATTCCACTGGTGTGAATATAAACAGTAACGGCTGCAGCAATAATTCCCATTACTTTTTGAGAATCATTTCCACCATGACCTAAACTAAAAGCCGCAGAAGATATTAACTGCATCTTTTTTAACCAATAATTCGATTGATGTAGATTTAAACTACTGAATATCATACAAAAACCACTAATTGATAGGACAATAAAGGCTACTAAAAACCATTTAATGTTGTGAGATTCTAAAGCTACACTCCAAAAATGGGAATCGAAGCGTGGTTTTTTAATCTGATCATAATAAACCATTTGACTCTCTACAAACCAAATTGTCAATATCATCAAAAAAGCGGTAAATATTTTAGGATAAATACTCTTTTTAGAAGCGTTAAGAAGCCAAATAGAGATCAAATATGACATCAATGCACCCAAAACAGGAGCCAAAACAATAAAGGCAATAATAATTAAAACTCCCGAAGGAAAACCACCATCTTTTCCGGCTGTGTACCAGTTTACGGTATCATACCAATAAGAGGTATAGCTTTTTGCACCATCTACAATTGTATATTCAAAAAAACCATGAACTGCAATAGCATGTGCAATAGCAGCGCCTGCAAAACCACCGATCAATGTATGAGAAGAACTTGAAGGAATTCCTTGCCACCAAGTAAATAAATTCCAAATAATAGCTGCAATAACTCCTGCAAGGATTACAACTAAGTCTATTTCTAGGGTATTGGCAGTTTTCGCAACGGTATCCGCTACACCAAAACCAAAAACCCAATAGGCTAAAAAGTTAAAAAAAGCGGCCCAAACTACCGCCTGGAAAGGAGTTAGTACTTTTGTGGCAACAACAGTAGCAATTGCATTAGCCGCATCATGAAAACCATTGATATAATCAAAGATTAAAGCCAGTACTATGATAACTATAAGTAGAGTAAATTCCATAATTTTAATTTCAGAATAAAACGATTTAAATTAAGAATGTTTTACAGAAATTGATTCTAGGACACTTGCTACGCTTTTGCATTTATCAGCAGCATTTTCTAAAACTGATAATACTTCTTTGTATTTAATAATGTTTTTGGCATCTGTCTCATTTTCGAATAAATCAAGAACTGCTTTATCATAAACATTATCTGATTTATTTTCTAGCTTATTGATTCTAACGATAGCATCAGTGATGTTTTTCATTTTTTTCAAATCTCTCAATTCTCTAACAGCAACATCAATGTTCTGACAAGCTTCTAGATTTATTTCTGTTAGTTTCCTGATCGATTTTGTGATTTTGTCTACTTGGTACAAACGCATTCTACTCGCAGCTCCATGTAAATAATCAGCAACATTATCGATTGAAGTGATCAAGGCATGAATATCTTCTCTATCAAATGGGGTAATAAAATTTCTACTTAACTCTAAATTCGTCTGACGTGTTATGTCCTCTCCTTTTTGTTCTAAAGTATCAATTTTCTGAAAAAGAACTTCACGTTCCTTCAATGGAAGATTAACAGCTTCGTGCAAATTTGTAGCAATTTCAATCAAATTACTTGAAGCCTCTTCAAAAAGAGGAAAGAATTTTTTGTCTTTAGGAACCAAAAACTGGAAAAAATTATTTATGTTCATTTACTTTAAATTTAGTGCGACAAAATTACAGCATTCTTGTCTTTTAATGTTAAGCTAATATTAACAAATCGGTTTCGATTTGAAAAGTATTTAAAAAAGCTACCGTGTTTTCTATATCATAGTGTAAAATTCTGTCATCTTTAATTAACGGAACTTCTTGTCTATAGGCTGTCAAAAACATTTCAATAAAATCACTCGATTGCAAAGGTCTTCTGTACTCAATAGCTTGAGAAGCGTTCATTAGCTCAATGGCTAAAATTCGCTCCAGATTATCCAACACTCGCAATGCTTTTGTAGCTGCATTTGCGCCCATACTAACGTGATCTTCTTGACCGTTACTCGAAACAATACTATCTACACTTGCTGGAGTTGCTAATTGCTTATTTTGACTAGCAATACTCGCTGCTGTATATTGTGGAATCATTAATCCTGAATTTAATCCTGGATTATCTACTAAAAAAGCAGGTAGATTTCTAGTGCCCGATATTAATTGATAGGTTCTACGCTCTGAAATGCTTCCTAATTCAGCCAAAGCAATTGCCATAAAATCTAAGGCTAAAGCCAAAGGTTGTCCGTGGAAATTTCCTCCAGAAATGATTTGGTCACTTTCAATAAAAATATTAGGATTATCCGTCACCGAATTAATTTCTGTTTTAAACACTTTCTTCACATACTCAATCGCATCTTTAGAAGCACCGTGAACTTGCGGCATACATCTAAAAGAATAAGGATCCTGAACGTGTGCTTTAGTTTGCTCGATTATCTCACTTCCTTCTAGAAACCCTTTGATACGGTTTGCCGTTACAATTTGTCCTTTATGAGGTCTAATAAAATGAATTAACTCATGAAAAGGCTCGATTCTTCCGTCGAAACCTTCTAACGAAATGGTTCCTATTAAATCTGCTAAATAAGACAACTTACTTACTTTCATCAAAATATGAGCTCCGTAAGCACTCATAAATTGAGTACCGTTTAATAATGCTAATCCTTCTTTTGATTGCAAAATGATTGGTTCCCAATTAAAAATTTTCATTATTTCACTAGAATGGACTTTTTTTCCTTCATAATACACGTCACCTTCACCCAACAATGGTAAAGATAAATGGGCTAAAGGAGCCAAATCTCCCGATGCACCTAGAGAACCTTGAGTATAAATAACGGGTAAAATATCATTGTTATAAAAAGCAATTAACCGTTCTACTGTTTGCAACTGAACTCCGGAGTGACCATAACTCAACGACTGAATTTTAAGTAACAACATCAATTTTACAATACTACTTGGCACTTCTTCTCCTGTTCCGCATGCGTGAGATTTTACAAGATTCTCCTGAAGTTTAGAAAGATTTTCGTTTGATATTTTCACATTGCAAAGTGATCCAAAACCTGTATTGATACCGTAAATAGCACCAGACTCTGCGGCCATTTTTTTGTCTAAATAATCTCTACACTTCTGAATATTTATTTTTGCTTCTTCTGATAAAGCTAATGCTTTGTGATGCGTAATAATTTCAGCTAATGATTCAAGGCTAAGTAATTCAGTACTAATGTAGTGCGTATTATCCATTTTGATAGTGTTTAAAAAGTAAAATTGAGTAAATCTTTATTATTACACAACATATATTGATAATAATTTAAAAAGAGTCCTTAAACAAAACCAAAAAATAAATTCTTTACAAAGCCATTATCTAACTTAGCCCGCGTTGTGAGAATAACATATACTGGTATTACTATTTGAAAGACAATTCAAGCTATTCATTTTTAACGAAGTAATAATATTAAAATAAAACATTAAAGCGTATTTCTGTATTTTACAATTACCTACTTAAAAAAGAGTGTTTTTATATTGTATAAAAAGTTTATTAGCAAATTTGGAATTTTTGACGGTAAAGAATAATAATGAATTAAGAAATAAAAAACTCGGCAAAATGATTATTAAACAATTTATTCTTCTTACAACTTTAAATTTTGAGCTATTCGCAAAAATGAAACAAAAGTTTTCTAACTCTCTAAAAAAGGTTAGTTTTGTAGTAATAAAATGATAAACAACAGCATAACATATCAATATTCGATGACAACTCCTATTTGGGTTGCAACTGCTGTTACGTTTACTACAACAACTACAATTACCCCTTTGGGGTAAATTTCCTACATATAATCCTATTGTATATTCTCTTTTTTTCTAGAGAAAAAATTTATTGGGCTTATAATAAATAATTCCTTCTCGCATAAACAATGCAAAATCAAGTTGTCACTTTAAAAAAAGGGCAAATCTATTTTATAAAATAATACAAATACAACTTCGCATGAGAGTTTTAAAATTTGGAGGATCCTCCGTAGCCAATGCAAAAAACATAAAACTTGTTTTAGATATTATCACTAAAAAAGCAGCAACAGAAAAATTAATCGTTGTCGTTTCCGCCTTTAGCAAAATTACCGATTTACTCCTGTTAGCTTCTAAGAAAGCAGCAGCTGGTGACGAGAGTTTCAAAGAAATTCTTGCAGATATAGAGAGACAACATTTGGATTCTTTAAAAGAATTGATTCCGATAAGCGAACAAAGTAGTCTTTTAAGCCATGTTAAAAGAATTATCAACCATTTAGAAACTTTATTAGATGGCTGTTATCTCTTAGGAGAATTATCGTTGCGAACTTCAGATACCATTTTGAGTTTTGGAGAATTACTATCGTCTTATATTATTGCGGAAGCTTTAAAACAAAATCTAAAAAATAGCGGTTATAAAGACAGTCGCGAAATAATAAAAACAAACAATCATTTTGGTAAAGCAACTGTTAATTTTGAAATCACTAATCGATTAATAACTGATTATTTTGCATCTAATGAAAATCAAGTAGTTGTAATGCCTGGGTTTATCGCAGCTTCTTTAGACGGAATCAACACTACTTTGGGTCGTGGCGGATCCGATTATACTGCGGCAATTATTGCTGGCGCATTGAATGCAACTGAACTAGAAATATGGACAGATGTGAATGGGATGTTTACCGCAAATCCAAAAGTAGTAAAACAAGCACAACCCATTGCCTTTATATCGTATCAAGAAGCAATGGAGCTGTCGCATTTTGGTGCCAAAGTTTTATATCCCCCAACTATACAACCTGTTTTAAGAAAGAACATTCCAATTCTAATTAAAAACACTTTCGAACCGCAAGCCGAAGGAACCTACATTTCCAATCAAGAAATGTCACATACCAATCCTGTGAAAGGAATCAGCCATATTGACAATATTACTTTGATCACTCTAGAAGGTTCTGGAATGATTGGCGTAACTGGTTCCTCTAAAAGACTTTTTGAAGTATTATCACATCAAGAAATTAATGTGATTTTTATTACTCAAGCCTCTTCCGAGCACTCTATTTGCATCGGAATTCTAAATTCAGATGCCGATAGTGCAGAAGAATCGATCAATAAAGCTTTTGAAGTTGAAATTTCTCAAAATAAAATAGCCCCTTGTATTGTAGAGAAAAATTTATGCATCATTGCCCTAGTAGGTGAGAATATGAAAAATCATCAAGGTTTAAGCGGTAGAATGTTTAGTACTTTGGGGAAAAATAATGTAAATATTCGCGCTATTGCTCAAGGTGCTTCCGAACGAAATATTTCGGCTGTTATTAGCGAAAGAGATGTGAAAAAAGCATTAAATAGTCTTCATGAAACCTTTTTTGAAAAGAACACCAAACAACTGAACTTATTTGTAATGGGAGTTGGAAATGTTGGTGAAAAATTCATCGAACAAATTCACCAACAAAAGAAATTCTTAAAAGAAAATCTTAAAATTAATGTACGCGTTATAGCATTATCTAACTCTAAAAAAATGTATTTTGATGAAGATGGTATTTCATTGAAAGAATGGCGATTTTTGCTAGAGACAGGAGAAACTGCTGATAAAGAAAAGTTTATTACTACAGTAAAAGAACTCAATTTGCGCAATAGCATTTTTGTTGATATTACTGCAAATGAAAGTATTTCTCAAACATACGAACAGTTTTTAAAACGCAACATTGCCGTTGTCACTTGTAATAAAATTGCTTGTGCATCTGAATTTGACAATTACAAAAAATTAAAAAAATTATCTCAAAAATTCAATGCCCCATTTTTGTTTGAAACCAATGTTGGAGCTGGTTTACCTATTATTGATACACTAAAAAATTTGATTGCTTCTGGGGATAAAGTACATAAAATCCAAGCTGTTTTGTCTGGAAGTTTAAACTTTGTTTTTAATAATTTTGATACACAAAATAGTTTTCATGATGTCGTAAAAGAAGCAGGTATTCAGGGATTTACGGAACCAGATCCTAAAATCGATTTGAGCGGAATTGATGTCGCGAGAAAAATTTTGATATTAATACGAGAAAGCGGCTATCAAATGGAAATGAATCAGATTACTAATGAATCTTTTATGCCCGCTGAATGTTTAGATACCACTTCAAACGAAACTTTTTTTGAATCATTAAAAAAACACGCCTCCCATTTTGAAGCCATTTATCAAGAAGCTGTAAGCAAAGACTCAAGACTTAAATATGTAGCACAATTTGAAGACGGCAAAGCAAATGTTGGCTTGCGTTTTATTCCTAAAGACCATCCGTTTTATAATTTAGAAGGAAAAGACAACATTGTTTTATTCTTTACAGATCGTTACGTTGAGCAACCCTTATTAATAAAAGGTGCTGGTGCTGGAGCCGCAGTTACCGCATCTGGAATTTTTGCAGATGTGATCAGAATTGGAAATAACTAATTAGTCGAAAGTGAAAAGTCTTGCTGTCGAAAGTAAAAAACTTGATGACAAAAAGGCTACAACTTTAGACTATAAGACTTTAAAAACTTTATGAATACTATTAAAATATTTTGTCCTGCAACTATTGCGAATTTGTCTTGTGGATTTGATGTCCTTGGATTATGCCTAGAAACGGCTGGCGACGAAATGATTATTCGAAAATCTGATGTAAAAGGAGTTCGTATTATCAAAATTGTTGGTGCCGATTTACCATTGGAAACCGAAAAAAATGTGGCAAGTGTAGCGGCTTTAGCAATGCTCGAAAATGTAACAACCGAGTTTGGATTTGAAATTGAAATTTACAAAAACATAAAAGCAGGAAGCGGAATCGGAAGCAGTGCGGCAAGTTCAGCAGGAGCTGTTTTTGGAATTAATGAATTATTGGGTCGTCCATTTACCAGAAAAGAATTGGTTTTATTTGCCATGCAAGGTGAAAAACTAGCCAGCGGAAACGCACATGCTGATAATGTTGCTCCTGCCCTTTTGGGCGGATTTACTTTGGTTCGGAGTTACGATCCATTGGATATTATCAAAATTAAAAGTCCATCAGAATTATACGCGACGATTATTCATCCTCAAATTGAGTTGAAAACTTCGGATGCGCGTTCCGTATTAAAACAAAATGTATCGCTAAAAAGTGCCATTGTACAATGGGGAAACCTTGGCGGATTAATCGCAGGATTATACACTCAGGATTACGATTTAATCGGACGCTCACTTCATGATGAGATTGTAGAGCCGTTGCGAAGTGTTTTGATTCCAGGATTTGATTTAATCAAGCAAACTGCTTTAGAAAACGGTGCTTTAGGTTCTGGGATATCGGGTTCTGGACCTTCTATTTTTGCTTTAAGCAAAGGTTTAGCTACTGCTGAAAAAATTGCAAAAGCCATGAGTGAAGTTTATAACAATATGAATCTGCCTTATGAAATTCATGTTTCTAGAGTAAATGATGAGGGAATGAAAGTTATTATTTAAGATTTTTGATTAACGATTTTTGATTTCAGATGTAACTGCTTTGCAAAGAATCACAAGTCGTCAATCTCTTTTCTAAAATACATTTTAAGAATAAATAATATAAGAATATTGATTAATAATTTATGATTTCAGATGTAACGACGTCACGAAAAAATCATAAATCAAAAATCGTTAATGCGCAATCAAAAATCATAATGAAATATTACAGTTTAAACCATAATGCACCAAATGTTTCTTTTCAAGATGCCGTAATACAGGGAATAGCACCCGATAAAGGATTGTATTTTCCTGATACAATAACGCCATTAAATGCTGATTTTTTTGATACTATCGAAAATCTGAGCAATGAAGAAATTGCTTATCAAGCCATTAAACAATTTGTAGGCAATGAAATTCCAGAAATTATCTTAAAAGAAATTATCGCAGAAACATTATGTTTTGACTTTCCAGTAATTGAAGTAGAAAAAGATATTTACGCACTGGAATTGTTTCATGGTCCAACTATGGCTTTTAAGGATGTTGGCGCACGATTTATGTCCCGTTGTTTAGGTCATTTTAATAAAGAAAAAAAGGACAGCAAAAACACCGTTCTTGTTGCCACGTCTGGTGATACTGGTGGCGCTGTAGCCAGTGGTTTTCTTGGCGTAAAAGGCGTTGAAGTCATCATTTTATATCCTTCCGGAAAAGTAAGCGATATTCAAGAAAGGCAATTAACCACTTTAGGTCAAAACATCACTGCTCTTGAGGTTGATGGCGTTTTTGATGATTGTCAAGATATGGTTAAAAAGGCTTTTTTAGATATAGATTTAAAAAACAAGAACTTAACTTCGGCAAACTCTATTAATATTGCGCGTTGGCTACCACAAATGTTCTATTTTTTCTTTGCATATAAAGCCTTAAAAAAAGAGAACAAACCATTAATTTTCTCCTGTCCGAGTGGCAATTTTGGAAACATTTGCGCTGGCATTATTGCTAAAAAAATGGGATTACCAATCGAACATTTTGTAGCTTCTACGAATGTAAATGATACTGTTCCTAGATTTTTAGAAAATGGTGTTTACGATCCAAAACCTTCTAAAGCTACGATTTCGAATGCAATGGATGTTGGAAATCCAAGTAATTTTATCCGAATTCAGGAAATGTATCAAAATGATTTAGCACAATTCAAAAACGATTTTTCTTCATTTACATTTTCCGATGAAGAAACACTGGAAGCAATGAAAACTATTTATAACACCAACGGTTATATTGCAGAACCTCACGGAGCAGTTGGATATTTAGGGTTAAAAAAGGAATTGCAAAACCATAAAAATGCGATTGGTATTTTTTTAGAAACGGCTCATCCTATTAAATTTTTAGATACTGTAGAACCAACTTTGAATGTAAAACTACCCATTCCGACACAAATAGAAAGCGTTTTAAATAAAGAAAAAGTGAGTGTGAAAATTAAAACGTATCAAGAGTTAAAAGAGTTTTTAATCCAATAAATAAAGTCACGCTTTAAAACTTTTACTTGATTCAAAATTATAATCCTTACCACAAATTTACCGATGCGTAAAAGATGGAGTAAGGATTTTTTTGTTTGGTATATATTCAAATAATTTATTGATAACATCTTTTTTATTAGCTCTCTTCGCAATTCTAGTTAATGAGAAAAAGTAGGTTATTTAGCCTCGATAGTAGCGGTATCCTTTATGCTTGGCGTTCAAGCATAAAGATATAGCGAATAGCGAGACGAATAGCGTTGCTGAAATCAAAATGTGTGCTCCTAATTGAACATGAGAATAGGAACTTTTACAAGTTAGTTTTTATTAAAAATAAAAGGCCTAAAGCTTTAAAAATTAAAAAACTAAGACTAATAATATCAATAAAGTAAGCAAAAAAAATATTTTAAAATCACCCATTGATTTAGACCTAAATTTTAACTACTTTTGCAAAATAATAAGTTGTTTGTGTTCCCCTCTTTTAAGAATAGAAAAAACAACTTATCTTCACAAAAAAACAAAACGTAAGTAGTACTATTTTTTTGACTTTTATTAAAATTCGAACAGAGTCGTAATGCTTCAAAAAACTACCTGATAAAGTAGCTTCCCATATCAACATAATTTATTTAAAAAGAAGGAGAAAAAAGTTTATGACGAATCATAGCATGAATGCTGTTAGTTTTGAAATTGAATTATTGGACAAACATAAAGAGTATATCAATCAGTATAAATCGAATGATTTTTACTGGGGAGTTGGTATCGAAAATGAATGTTATTTAGAGTTTGAAAAACACCGAACGGTGGATAAAGATTTTTTGCTAACCAAGGGTCTGCATGAAAAGTACAGCGTGAATCATTTTAAGAATTACAAAGAAAATGTATTCGAAAATTCTTTGCTAAAAATCTTAACGGAAAAGGAATACCATATTCCTGTATTGATGAATTCGCATTCGTTTACAAAAACAGATGTGAATAATGAACACGAAACTTTAGATTTTATAGATAAGGAGCCTAATCCTGAGTATTCTGGAGTAAGTATATTTGATAAATTACAAAAAAATAATAGCTATTTTGTTGATGAACTTCAGAAAAAATTCATTTTTGATGGGGATACTATTGAATTTGTAACGCAAGATTTTTACAAAAAAGATGTTGATAGCGTTATTGCCGAGTTAGCAAATATCAAACAAGAATTTACAAATCACTTGCAAAACGGAATGGAGCAAGAAAATATTTTTTCGGAGTTTGGAAAAATAAAAATTTGCTCTGTCAATCATCCTTTTGCCATATTTGTGTCGAATAATGAGAATTATTCTGTTTTTAATAACATGACGTATCATTTTAATTTAACAATTCCGACAGAATTAAACGTGGAAGGTGAAATTAAAGATAAAATTGATTTCATAAAAAAACACCAACGCACGATTCGATTGTTTCAGTGGTTGAGCCCTTTGTTCATGATTAAATTTGGTTCTTCCGATTATTTATCACATAACGATATTGATGTAAACTTAACAAAGGCTTCGCAACGATGTGCTATGTCAAGATACATTGGCGTGGGAACTTATGATACTGATGTAATGAAAACGGGTAAGATTGTGCAAATGGATTTTACAGCACATCCGATGCATGATAATCCGAAGTGGTGGGTAAATCGCTACTCCGAAATATCAGATTACGAACAAATTGATAAAATAGGATTGGACATCAATTTTCACAAACATAAAAATCACGGTATTGAATTTAGAATGTTTGATTATTTTGAAGAAAAGCACCTAAAAGAAGTATTGCAATTTCTTGTTTTTATTATGGATCATTCTTTATTACACGAAATTGAAAATCCAATATGTAATTTAGAATGGAATAACTTTACTTTTGAATCGATTGTTCATGGAAAAGAAACCGTTGTTCCAGCTGATTATATTGCTATTTTAGAAGAAATGTTAGTAATCAATATTCCATCAACGGACCCAATAGAAATCTACAATCAGATATATGCTAGCTTTCATGCAAAATATTATAAAAATGGTTTTTGCAGTTCGTTACTAATTAAGAAAGACGCTATTTTGTCGTAATATTTAGGTAAGATAATTTCATAAAAAAAGACTTTTTGAAGGTTTAATCCTTTAAAAAGTCTTTTTTTTATTTTAAATATTTAATTAATCGTGGTAATAAAAAATCGCAGAGGAATAGCCTTTTTCAGGATCTGGATTTGCCCACCAATCTTTTCTCACTTCAGCAAAATAATTATAATTATCATAACCTGCTTGCGATTGCAAAGGATAAATCACTTTACCATCTACTCTGTACGCTTTCTCGGTTTCAGTTTCGGGAACGACTACAACAATATGACCGGATTTATTTAGGATAAATCGTTTTGCAGAGATAATTCCTACTCCACCATTTTCATTGACTCTTTTTTGAAGTTCATCAACATTGTCGATTTTTTGCCAACCAAAATTATTGGATGCTTCTTCAAACCAATCATAAAGATAATTGGAGTAAAAAGGTCTTACGGTATCATTAAAAATTAAGGGTACTTCATTTCCTTTTTCTAACTCCTCTATTGCCTTATCAGTCCATCGCAACCTTGGAATGTATACTTTAGTAAAAAAACAATAATCAAAAGTGTACACATTGCAATACGTATCGGCTTCATCCTTCTCGTATCTGAAACTTTTTGACACGTTTAATTTGTCGATAATTTTTTTTATAGAAGCTTTTTTAGTCTCTACATTTGTTAGATCTCTAAAAGGAATATCAGGATTGCCTATTGGTTTATAAGTTTCCTCTTTAGAATCTAGACTGGATTTTGAACTTGGTTCAAAATTAGGAATTTCTATATCTGAATTTTTAATAATCGTTTCGTCAATAAGTTCTAAATCTTTTGAACACACAAAACCCTCTTTATCAGTATTTAAAAGTTTTACTTTCCACCAATCAGATTCGGTGTCATCAAGTAATTTAACGGTATGCCTAAAAGGAATATCTGCTAAAATCGTAGAATTATCCATCGTCGGCGGAAAATCTCTAAGATTTAATGACGAAGTTGCTACTCTATATTTCATAGTAATCTAATTTAAAACCTAAATTATTTGATGCCAAAATACTAAAAAGCGCTAAGATTACGGCAAAACTAACTAGTTATTTTATAAAAAAAACAAAATTCATATTAGATCTTACTCATTTTTACATTGTTAATTTAAATTTCACGTTTTCGTTATCAATCTGAAAGTCAAAATATTTGAAATATCAGCCAGATACAAAACAATGCAAAGGAAATAACAACATTCTTTTTTATCTTTGAAAACGTAAAACCAAAATCCAATTATTTCGCATGATCACAATTGCAACACTTGAAGACGTTTCTGCATTAAACACATTAATAAACGCATCTTATCGCGGAGAATCATCTAAAAAAGGGTGGACTACTGAAGCAAATATATTAGAAGGACTTAGAACTACGGAACAAGAGTTACAAGAAAACATTATAAATCCTGCTAATACTATTTTAAAATTTACGGAAAACAATGTTATTATTGGTTGTGTATTGCTGGTTGTAAAAGAGCAGCAATTGTATTTAGGAATGTTGACCGTTTCTCCAGAATTACAAAATAGTGGGGTTGGGAAAAAGTTATTAAAACAGGCAGAAATTCATGCTCACGAAAAAGGACTGCCAAAAATTGTGATGACTGTTATTTCGGTTCGAGAAGAACTTATTGCTTGGTACAAACGCAATGGTTATGTAGATACTGGAGCCAGAGAACCTTTTCCTGCAAGTGAATTTCATATTCCGATTTCAGATACACCTTTAGAGTTTATTGTATTAGAAAAGAAAGTTTTGTAAAACATATTAGCCGTATATGAGTATTAAAGTTTTGAATTAAATATTATTATTTGGTAGTTACCAGAAACGTTAAAAAAACGAACGTAGAATGAAAAAACAATTGATATTTTTCGTTTTAATTTACGGAATGCTTACCAGTTGTAAGCAGGAATCTAATGAAGTTAAAACAAAATTAAAAAATGAAGAATTATTAAATACCAAAACAGAAAGTATGGTAATAACTAAAATAGATTCCTCCGAACTTCCAAAATCATTAAAATACTCTGGTTTTATTAAAAATGCTGTTCGATGGAATGATAATCAAGGAGAAAACATATTAATAACAACTGAAACAGGTATTTATACAAACGAAAAATTTGAACATGAAAATGATGGTTCTGATGCAGAACTTTATGCTTACCACTTCATTGTAAAAGATAATGAGTTATTTCAAACTTGGCAAGTTTATGATTATATTAAAGACTGTTCAGTTGATATTGAAGCTACATTTGTTAAAAATACTCTTCAAGTAACGGATTTAGATAAAAACGGAATTGCAGAAATATGGCTAATGTATAAAAAAGTTTGTCATGGAGATGTTAGTCCATCAGAGATGAAAGTTATTATGTACGAAGGAAATAAAAAATTTGCAATGCGCGGAGAAAATAAAGTATTTGCAGGAATAGATAATAATGGAAAAAAACAATTTTATGGTGGAGAATATAAATTTGACAAAGAATTTAAAAATGGTTCAAGAGTTTTTAAAAACTATGCGTTGAATTTATGGAACAAAAATATTATGTAAAGTTTAGATAAATAAAAAGCACTAGCTCCAAACAGTCTCTATACCTTATTGGGGTTTTGGACTTAATTTAAAGATAATTTTGTATCATGAAAATTGGTTTTTAGTGGGGAAATATCGATTCTTTAATCCCCAACCACTCCAAGCGTAAAGACGATATGTCACTAATCTATAAATCACATTTTATTGCCATCGTCATTAAATTATTACTTAAACGGAATAATTGCATTATTCAACTTTTTATGCATAGAGATCTCGCGTAAGGGATTGCGGCAGTATCCTTTATTTTTTTTAGAAAAAAATAAAGATAAAGCCAAAAGCCCGACCCCAAGCAACGCGAAATAGCAATTTGAATAGTAGTTTTCTGCTTGGGGTTACGCCCAAATTGTACAATAAACTTGCTGTTTTTAGAATAAGTTTAGGATATTGCATGGCATAAACGCTACTTTTGCCACGTGAAAAAATCAGTTTCTATTATTGGAGGAGGTCCAGCAGCACTTATGCTCGCTGCTTTCCTAGATTGCGAGAAATTTAACGTTACCATTTACGAGAAAAATAAAACACTAGGTCGAAAGTTTCTGGTTGCTGGAAAAGGTGGTTTTAACTTAACTCATTCTGAACCTTTAGAGGAGATGATCCATCGCTATTTTCCGCCATCTTTTTTAGAAGAAGCATTGCGGAATTTTGACAATAATGATTTTAGAAATTGGTTAAAAAGTATTGGTATTCCAACTTATGTAGGCAGTAGCAAAAGAGTATATCCGGAAAAAGGAATAAAACCAATTACCGTCTTGAATGCTATTTTAATGGTTCTTGAAAAGCAAGGAGTTGTTATTAAATACAATCATACTTGGACAAATTGGGGAAATAATCAATCTCTTATTTTTAATGAAAATATAGATATAAAATCTGACTATACAATTTTTGCTTTAGGCGGCAGTAGCTGGAAAGTAACTGGATCAGATGGATTATGGGTTGATTTTTTTAAAACAAAAGAGATTTCTACCGGACCTTTTCAAGCTTCCAATTGTGGGTATCAAGTAAACTGGCCCGAAGATTTTCTCTTAGATTATGAAGGTTGGCCGCTTAAAAATATTGCTATTAGCTGTTTGAATAAAAGGCAAAAAGGCGAAGCGGTAATTACTCGTTTTGGTTTAGAAGGAAATGCGATTTATGCATTGAGTCCACAAATTCGCCAAGAATTAAGCATGCAAAAGAAAGCGACTATTTTTTTAGATTTAAAACCTACACTGAATCAGGAAGATATTGCTCAAAAAATCAAGAATACTAAATTTAAAAAGACCAGCGAAACACTTCAAAAGGAACTGAAATTAACTCTAGCACAAATTGGACTTTTAAAAAAATACCTCTCGAAAGAAACCTATTTAAATCCAATATTATTAGCACAAAACATCAAGAATTTACCCATTTTAATTAGTGATATGGCACCAATAAACGACGCCATATCAACTATAGGTGGTATTTCTATTGATGCCGTTGATACCAATTTCCAACTAAAAAAAATGGAGAATTACTATTGCGTGGGCGAAATGCTAGATTGGGATGCTCCTACTGGCGGTTATCTCCTTCAAGCTTGTTTTAGCATGGGAGCTCACCTTGCAAGACATTTAAATCAAGTTTCATAACGTTATTCATAGAACTATTTCTTCAAACAAACGCTGTGCTGTTTGTTCCAAATCATTACTAAAGCCCGAATGTGGTCTTGATGTCTGAATTGCTGAACTTCGTAAGGCTGTCAACCAACGAAACCGCTCGGAAAGCTCGAATTGTGCTATAGGTCCACCGTTTTTAGCTCCATGTGCAATTTTCTGAAAAGACTCTAGGTTTAATTGGAATTGATCAACATCAAATTCACTACAAAGCATTTCTATTTTTGATTTTTCAATAGTAAAAAGCATCTTTATAAACTTGGCTCTTTTGCAAAAAAGAATAATACCTACATTGAGGAATTCTTCACGTTCTACCCTTGGTACAACACGGATTACCGCATACTCATATAAGTGTTTTTCTTGCATTTTGGGCTTCATTTATAAAAATTTCAGAATGATTTAATCGTATTAGTAAAAACTGAAGATAAACTTCCCGAAGCGCTTCGGGAGTTTCCTCACTATCCTCCCAAACTAACCATTCTTCTGGAATCAAATTAACAATAGATTGTAAAACTTCTGGAGATAAAATGGCTTTAAATTCTGAATCTACTTCGTTCAAAACAGCAGCTTGCGGCAACAAAACATGATCTTTTATCAATGCAAAAGGACTTTGGGCATGCTTTTCCCAATTGTTCCAAGAATGATGAAAATACAAACATGCTCCATGATCGATGAGCCATAATTCCTTATACCACATTAACATATTAGTGTTTCTAAAAGTTCTATCCACATTTGTTATATAGGCATCTAACCACACAATTTGAGACGCCAGTTTTGCATCGACAACCGTTACTACAGGATCATAATTGATGGCTCCGGATAAATAATGCATCGCTAAATTAAGTCCTTGACTTCCTTGTAATAGATCTTGGATTTCTTCATCAGCTTCGCTGCGACCAAAAGCTTCATCAAGATTTGCGAAAACAAGTTCTGGCATTTTTAGTTTTAAAACGCGTGCTATTTCTCCTCCAATTAATTCGGCAATTAGTGCTTTTACACCGTGACCAGCCCCTTTAAATTTTAATACATATTTAAAGTCGTCATCGGCTTCCGCCAAAGCAGGCAAAGAGCCACCTTCTCGCAGCGGAGTAATGTATCGAGTAACATTTACAGTTCTTAATTGTGGTTTATTTTCCATAAACTAATTTTAATGGCTTTTTTGCGCGTTTGCAAACTTACAAATATCTGCGCTTAATTTTATAGGAGTTCTTGTCGTTCAATATTATTTTCTAAACTCAGATAGGTTTTACCAATTGTATCAATAATTGTAGAAGCGATAAAAGATTGATAACCCGTTTCTGGCAAGGCAATATCAGCAGTTAAACCATGAAGATAAACACCAATAATTGCAGCATTTAGTGGTTCGTAAGATTGTGCCAATAAGCTTGTAATCATTCCAGTTAACACATCGCCACTTCCGGCTGTAGCCAATGCGGCATTACCTGTAGTGTTTTGGTAAATTGTATCTCCATCGATTATATATGTTGGTGCACCTTTCATAACCACTATTAAATCGTTTTGAAGCGAAAAAGCAATAGTTTTATCCATTTTCTCTTCGTCAGAATTCCATTTTCCGATAAGTCGTTCTAGTTCTTTTGGATGTGGCGTTAAAACAGTTTTTGGTTGTAATAAAGTCATCCAAGATTTATGTAGCGATAAAATATTTAAAGCATCCGCATCAATAACTAGTGGTATTTTATTGGATTTTAAAAATTTCTGAAAGGCGTTTTGAGTTGAAAACTCCTGCCCTATTCCGGGCCCAATACCAATTGCTTGTGGCAGAATTTGAAAATTTATGTTCGAAATAAACTCCTCTTCTTTGTCTGTTAACACCATGACTTCAGGGACGGAGATCTGAACAATTTCATAACCACATTTGGGAATAAAAGCCGTTACTAAACCGCAACCCGTTTTGAGGGCAGCTTTGGCCGATAAACAAACCGAACCTATTTTGCCATAACTGCCGCCAATTAATAATGCGTGCCCTTGAATGCCTTTGTGCGTATATTTATTGATGGGTTTATATCGTTTTATAATTTCTGATTTGTCAATAAAAATAGGTTTCATGGTCGATTTTGTTTCTTTAAAAATACAATTTTATATTGAAAAGAGAGAAAACCTATTCTGAATTATTAATAATAGAAAGCGTGAATTTCAATTATTGAATCAAATTGATTTCTATACTTTTTGTTATTCTTTCAAAAAACAATACTTTAGTATCCACATAATTACTAGCCAACCAATCTATACCCGTCTATTTATGAAAAAATTATTATTTGTAGTTCTTCTGTCAGGATTTATAAATTACGCTAATGCACAAGAAACAAAGGAGAAAAAAGAAGTGAGCAAAGACACTGATTCTGCTTCAAACCTTGTATTTAATCCGGATCAAAGTGTAATCACAGAGCACAATACAACAATTAAAGGGCAAAAAATTAGCTATAAAGCAACCACGGGAACCATGCCGGTTTGGGATGAAGAGGGTAAAGCAATTGCAGGATTATTTTATACCTATTATGAGCGTTCTAATATTAAAGATCGTGCTTCGAGACCATTGGTAATTTCTTTTAATGGCGGACCAGGTTCAGCTTCGGTATGGATGCAAATTGCCTATACAGGTCCTAGTTTAATAAATATTGATGACGAAGGATATCCGTTGCAACCTTATGGAATAAAAGAAAACCCTTATTCTATATTAGATGTAGCTGATATTGTTTTCGTAAATCCAGTAAATACTGCTTACTCACGAGCAACGAGTAAAGATATACCTAAAGCGAAATTTTTTGGAACCAATGCAGATATAAAATATTTAGCCGATTGGATTAGCGGATTTGTCACTCGCACAAATCGTTGGGCTTCTCCAAAATATTTAATTGGCGAAAGTTACGGAACTACTCGTGTCTCTGGGCTTGCTCTAGAATTACAAAACAGCGAATGGATGTATCTTAATGGCGTAATTCTAGTTTCGCCTACAGATTTGGGAATTACTCGTGGTGCTGCAACAGAAGCGGCACTTAAACTACCTTATTTTGCTGCAACAGCTTGGTTTCATAATAAACTTAGTAGTGACTTACAAAGTAAAGATTTAACGGCTATGCTTCCGGAGGTTGAAGATTTTACGATGAATGAACTGTTGCCTGCTTTAAGCAAAGGAAGTTCGCTAGAGGAACAAAAAAGAAAAGAAATAGCCACTAAAATGGCGCGCTATTCTGGAATTTCAGATAAAGTAATCCTACAAAACAACCTAGACGTTCCTTTAAATTATTTCTGGAAGGAATTATTGCGAGATGAAGGTTTCACCGTAGGAAGACTAGATTCTCGTTACAAAGGGATTGATAAAAAAGATGCAGGAAATGGTCCAGATTTTAATGCGGAACTTACTTCTTGGTTACATTCTTTCACTCCTGCGATAAATATGTATCTTAGAAATAATTTAAATTATAAAACAGATTTTAAATACAATATGTTCGGACCGGTTCACCCTTGGGATCGATCGAACGATGCAACAGGTGAAAATTTACGCCAAGCGATGGCTCAAAATCCTTATTTAAACGTGATGGTACAATCGGGCTATTATGATGGAGCTTGCGATTATTTTAATGCTAAATACAATATGTGGCAAATGGATCCGAGCGGAAAACTAAAAGATAGAATGAGTTGGAAAGGTTATAGAAGCGGACACATGATGTATTTGAGAAAAAATGATTTAGAAACAGCGAATGAAGATATTAGAGCATTCATAAACAAGTCATTACCTAAAGAAGGACAAGCCGCTAAATATTAAAAGTTTTTATAAAAAAATAAGATGAGAACACTTTCAATAGTATTATTTATATTTTTCGTTTCAATAGCGATGTCTGCACAAGACATTACCGGACAATGGAACGGTGTTTTAAAAGTTCAAGGAATGCAATTGCGTGTTGTATTTAATGTAACAAAATCAGGAGCTTTTTACACCTCTACGATGGATAGCCCAGATCAAGGAGCTGCTGGCATTCCCGTTACCCAAACTACCTTTGTAAACTCGACCATTAAATTTGAAGTTACCAATGCACGAATTCAATACAATGGAGCCTTAAAAAACGATGAAATTGTTGGAACTTTTAAACAAGGTGGTCAAGAATTCCCAATGAATCTCTCCAGAAAAACGATAGAAAAAGAGGTCATAAAAAGACCTCAAGAACCTACAAAACCCTATTCTTATTATTCAGAAGACGTCACTTTTCCAAATGCAAAAGCGAATATCAGTTTAGCAGGAACATTAACGCTCCCTAAAAAAGAGGGTAATTATCCAGTTGTAATTTTAATATCAGGAAGTGGAGCCCAAAATAGAGACAGTGAATTGTTAGGGCATAAACCATTTCTAGTAATCTCTGATTATTTAACAAAAAATGGAATTGCAGTTTTACGATACGATGACAGAGGTTTTGGGCAATCTACAGGTGATTTTAAAACAGCTACTTCTGCAGATTTTGCAACCGATGTCGAAAGTGCTGTTGCCTATTTAAAAACTAGAAAAGAAATTAATCTAAAAAAAATTGGATTAATGGGTCATAGCGAAGGTGGTATAATTGCTCCAATGGTAGCGGCAAAATCTAAAGATATTAGCTTTATTGTATTATTAGCAGGGACAGGAATTCAAGGTGATAAACTATTGTTATTGCAACAAGAACTAATTGCTAGAGCCAATGGAGCGTCAGAAGCGGAAATAAAAACTACCTTTCAAAACAATTCAAAACTTTTTGAAATGGTTGTAAAATCTACTGATTTACAAAAATTAAAAACAGAATTAACGACTAAAATTAACGAACTAATCAAAAATGATAATTCTACTGAAATTCCAAATGGAATGACAAAGGAACAATATATTGCCTTGCAAGTCAATCAAATAACAAATCCATGGATGCAATATTTTCTAAAATATAATCCACAACCAACATTAGAAAAAGTAAAATGCCCAGTCTTAGCCGTCAATGGAGAAAAAGATTTGCAAGTTCCGCCAAAACAAAACTTAACCGCAATCAAAAATGCACTGATCAAAGGTGGTAATAAAAATGTGACTACAATTGAATTTCCGAATTTAAACCATTTATTTCAAGAAAGTACGACAGGCTCACCTAGTGAATATGCAACTATTGAACAAACATTTTCGCCTGTTGCGTTAAACGAAATTACAAAGTGGATACAGAAACAAACCGAATAAATCAGCTGTTTTTTAACGAAACAATTGTAAGATTTAAAAAAAACCAAGAATATAAATTTCAATTATTTAAGCTAAATCCAAGAAGTAATAATACTTAATGGGTTTAGCTTTTTTTTACAATATCCTTAAAATTTTGAAAAAAAATAATTTTCAGAGACTAACTGGTTAATCACGCTAATAAATACAGCCCGCAAAACATAATTTTATAGGTCTACGGATTATTATTGCTTAAATTCGTAGCCAAAATACACAACTACACAAATGGAGCTACACAACCTTCTCATCAACGATAAAGAAATTGTTTCTTTGGACGATGTTTTTTTAAACCATTACAACCAAAAAAGCATTCAGCAACTGATTAAAGAACATAAATACGTAGATGAATTGACTAAATTTGGCTTACCTGTAAACAACAAAATACTGCTGCAAGGAAATTCAGGTTGCGGAAAAACAACGACCGCAAAAGCAATTGCTAATGCGATAGGGAAACCTATTTTGACATTGAATTTAAGTAATATTGTATGCTCTCGTATTGGCGAGACTTCGCAGAATATCAAGCAAGTATTTGACAAAGCAGGAAGAGAAAAAGCAGTACTTTTTTTAGATGAATTTGACCAGATAGGTAAAGCTAGAGGAAATGACGATAAAGATGTGGGCGAAATGCGACGTTTAGTGAATACTATCATTCAGTTAATTGATTATTTTCCAAAAAATGCTTTATTAATATGCGCTACTAATCATCCCGAAATCATTGATATTGCTTTGATGCGAAGATTCCAGTTGCGAATTAATTTTGAAATGCCATCTAAAGATATTTTAGATGATTATTACACCAAAATTCTTGCTTCTTTCCCTGCTGAATTGCAAAATATAGAACGTAAATATGAGATTTCATTTGCAGAAGCAAAAGACTATGCTTTTACAATCATTAAATCTGCATTAATAGAGAAATTAGAAAAGGCACAACCCTTAGATTAATTATCTTTTAAAGAATATGAATACAACTAAACAACGACTGCTGCTAATTTCTGATTTGTGGAGCAAAGAAAAATCAGATTGGATTACTTATTATACTTCGATTTTAGAAAATCATTTTGAAATAGAATATTATGATAGTTGCGATTTAGGAACAATCGATAAAAGTGATTATTCAGAAGAAAACTTACATCATCAATTTGTTAATGGCGGAATTGACAGAGCAGTTTCTACTTTAATTCAAAAAGAGAAACAAAAAATCTCTGTTCTAGGATTTAGCATTGGTGGCACTATTGCATGGAAAGCCGCATTATTAGGTTTAAAAATTGAAAAATTATTTGCAATTTCTTCTACAAGATTGCGTCATGAAACTGAAAAGCCAGTGGGAAAAATTATTTTATTTTATGGTGACAACGATACTTTTCGCCCAGATAATGATTGGGTCAATAAAATGAATCTCGAACAAAATCTGATTCCGAATCAAGACCATGAATGTTATACCAATGAAGAAATTGCGCAGAAAATTTGTAAAATAATTGTAGCAGAAATGACAAATTAAGCGAAAAGTGTTGTTATAAAAAACATATAAGACATTTAAGATTAGAGATTAAATTTATCATAACAACAGCATATAAATCTCTTTTGATAAAATACGACATTAATACTAAAACCAATATAAGAGTTTTTGAAAATAGGTTCACGGAAATTGGTAATGAATCCTTAAAGTTTGAAAACTTATTTGTAAACCATAATCCTATTTAATACTTTTGAAAAATTGGGATTAGAAAAAAATCCAAAAATATTTTTTGAAAAAATTCATAATGAATAAAGCCGTAATTACTTCAACAAAATCATTTGTCATTCTTGTAATGGCATTTTTGTTGTTAGTTGCACCTTGTTCTTTTAGGAATAACTTAGAATCTAGTTTAGAAATTAGCACAACCAAACCGCTAAATCCTGTTAAGAGCGCCAGTACGAATTCGAATTACTGCTCTGCTTTAGAAATCAATTCCGAAAAAAAGGAAACGAAGATATTCGCAAATAAGATCATTAAAAAAAGTACTTTCTTAACTGCTGTCGCATTTACTAATCTTTACCGTTCTGAAAAAAAACAATACCTTTTAGCAAACACTGCTTCAAGCTGGATTCCTCCCTATTATATTTTATATAAAAGACTAAAAATATTTGATTTAAACGATCTGAATTTCGCTTAAACTCAAATTATCTTTTACTATAAAATACTTAAATAATGCAAAATAAAGAATTATTGCAGTCCTATCATATGGCTGGACTTTTTACGTTGACCTTACGATTGGTTGTTGGATGGACTTACTTTTCAGCTTTCTGGCGTCGATTGATTTTAGAAAACAAATTAGATCCCGACACCGCAGGATATATTGGAGAAAAATTCAATCACTTTTTACCCAATGCTTTAGGAATTAAACCTATTATAGAATATCTAGTTACTAATCCAGATGCTTTATGGTGGGCTATGGCGGTTTTTACAATTGTTGAAGCTATTGTAGGTTTATTTATAATGCTGGGATTATTTACCAGATTAATGAGCATTGGCGTATTTAGTTTGGCAATGGGAATTTTATTAGGTTCTGGTTGGTTAGGCACGACTTGCTTGGACGAATGGCAAATTGGAGTTCTTGGTGTAGCTTCAGGATTTACGATCTTTCTGTCAGGAAGCGGTAAATATTCATTAGATTATTTCTTGCAAACTAAAAATTATAAAATTACAAAACATCCAATTTTCAGTTGGTTAGGTTCGGGTGTTTTGCCTATTCGATTTACTATTTTGCCTAAAATTGTGTTTGGTGGTGCCCTCGCCATTTTAGCACTTACTTTATATACAAACCAATATTTTCACGGAGGTGTTTGGGGAACATTACACAATAAATCAGTTAAACCTAAAATTGAAATCACTAATTCTACTTTAAATCAAGACGTACTTTCGTTTCAAATCTTTAGAGTTGAAGGCGCTGATGTATATGGTTCGTTCCTAATTGGTATTAAAATTGTCGATGGTAATGAAAATACCATTTTAGAGTTAGATCAAAAGGCGTTGGCTAATTTTCCAAAAGAGAACATTAAAAATCGATATGTTGCTCAAATAAAAAGCGGAAAACACAGTATGATTATTCCTTTGGGTGCCAAAGCAAATCTGGAGATCAGAGAGGAAAAACTGGCTCATTTATCTAATGGAAATTACAAAGTGATTCTCACCGATATTAGTGGTGTAACTTGGACTGACACTTTTGAAATAAATAAATAAATACATTATTATTTGGAATGGCTTCCTTACTCTTAAAACAAAAGTGGTGAAGCCATTTTTTTTATGAAATAGATTATTGATGTATTAAAGATGATACGGGAATTATAAACCAAACCCTAGCCCAGATAGAAATGGAAAGCCCACAGCAGAGCGTTTTAGCGAGGCGAGGACTTGAAATGAATAGCTGGAAATAGCTCCAGAAAATAATTAGAGCAAACTGTGATTTCTAGATTAACGAAAACGATTGAATCTTTTAATTTTGCTTGCTGTCTTCTTTGCTACTCCATAAAAAAGCAATAAATTAGCGACTTCAAATTTTATACAACAACACAATGAAAAATACTGCGCTTACGCACATACACGAAAGTTTAGGAGCTAAAATGCTTCCGTTTGCTGGATACAATATGCCAATTACTTATGAAGGAGTGAATGCTGAACATGAAACAGTGAGAAATGCTGTAGGTGTTTTTGACGTTTCGCACATGGGTGAATTTTTACTTTCTGGACCAAATGCTTTGGCTTTGATTCAAAAAGTTTGTTCGAATGATGCATCGACTTTAACAATTGGTAAAGCGCAATATTCTTGTTTGCCAAATGAGGATGGTGGAATTGTAGATGATTTGATTATCTATAAAATGAAAGAAGAAGAGTATTTATTAGTGGTAAATGCTTCGAATATCGATAAAGATTGGGAATGGATTTCGGCTCGTAATGATGTAGGAGCGGATATGAAAAACCTTTCGGATGAGTATTCATTGTTTGCTATTCAAGGGCCAAAAGCTGTTGAGGCAATGCAGCCTTTATCTTCATTAGATTTAGCTGCGATTCCTTACTACCATTTTGAAGTTGGTGATTTTGCTGGTTTTGATAACGTAATTATTTCAGCAACTGGATATACTGGTTCTGGTGGTTTTGAAATTTATTGTAAAAATGACCAAGCAGAAGCGATTTGGAATAAAGTTTTTGAAGCTGGAGCAGCTTTCGGAATCAAACCAATTGGTTTAGCAGCTCGTGATACTTTGCGTTTGGAAATGGGTTTCTGTTTGTACGGAAATGACATTAGCGACACTACTTCACCTCTTGAAGCTGGATTAGGCTGGATTACAAAATTCAATAAAGAGTTTACCAATTCTGAGAACTTGAAAAAACAAAAAGAAGAAGGTGTTACTAGAAAAATAGTTGCTTTTGAAATGCAAGAGCGTGCTGTGCCAAGACACGATTATGAAATTGTAGACGCAAATGGAGCTGTAATTGGAATTGTAACTTCTGGAACAATGTCTCCTTCTATGAACAAAGGAATTGGATTGGGTTATGTAACGGTAGCAAACAGTGCTATTGACAGTGATATTTTTATTAGAATTCGTAAAAATGATGTTCCTGCAAAAGTGGTAAAATTACCTTTTTACAAGAAATAGAAATAACATTATACTAGCGCTTTGTGCGTAAATAATAATAAAAACGAACCACAAATTTCACGAAATAAAACGTGTACATTTGTGGTTACTTTTTTATAAATAAAATTTTGAAGTACCAATAGAATCTATTCTTTTTGAAACAAATGAAAAAAACTTTACTCCTGTTTTTATTGGCTCCATTTTCATTACTAGCGCAGCAAAATGAGAATACCTGTGAATTAGCTTCAAAAATAAATACATTGTTACAAGAAGAGCATTTTAAACCAAAAAAAGTAGACGACAGTTTATCTGTTTATGTTTTTGATACTTTTATGGACGCACTCGATTTTAATAGAAATATTTTTACCAAAAAAGAATATTTAAAATTACGCAGGCATAGACTAAAATTAGACGATTATATTTTAAAAAATAATTGCTCATTTATGAATGAGTTTGTTTCTGTTTACAAAAACGCTTTGATTAGAAAGAAAAAAGTGCTTCATAAAATACAAAATGATCCTTTTGACTACACAAGTAAAGATTCGATTCGGTTTTCTAAAAAAAATTTTCCATTTGATCTAGTCGCTAAAGACTTAGAACGCGTTTGGAAAAAGAGGCTTAGATACACTATTCTAGAAGATATTGCTAAACTGAGCGTTAATTTAGATTCATTAGCACAAAATTTTTCGACTCTAGAAAAAGTGAATAAAACAAAACTTTTTGATGCAACTATTTGTCAAGTAGATAATATTTTAGAGAATAAAAATCAAATCGAAGAAGATCTTAAAAATACTTTTTTGAATCTTTTTTGCACTTATTTTGATCCGCATACTAATTATTTTTCTCTAGCTGCAAAATCAAGTTTTATGTCTGGCTTATCTACCAGTACTCTTTCCTTGGGATTAAATTTTAGTTTAGGACAAAATGATGAAATTATCATTACAGAAATTGAACCTGGAGGACCAGCTGCAAAAACTAATAAATTAGAAAAAGAAGATTTAGTTTTAAAAGTTTCTAACAATAAGGGCATTGCATATGCGGTTTCTTGTTCGTCTATTGAAAAAATTGGAGAAATGATTTCATCAGATTCTAATACCGAAATAGAACTTACTATTCAGAAAAAAAATGGAACTATACAAAATGTTTTGCTTCAAAAACAAATCATGAAGGCGACAACAAATGCCGTTTATAGCTTCATTGCCGAAAAAGAAACAAAAGTAGGATACATTAATATTCCTAATTTTTATTCCAACTTTGATGGCACAATTGTACAAGGATGTGCTGATGATGTTGCCCTTGAGATTGCAAAACTTAAAAAAGACAATATAAAAGGACTCGTTATCGATCTTCAAGATAATGGTGGAGGATCAATAGAAGAAGCGGTGAAACTTGCTGAAATGTTTATTGAAAAAGGTCCGTTATCTATTTTAGTGAATAATAAAAACGAACAAATTATTTTAGAAGTTTGTAATGAAGACAATGTATATGATGGACCAATTGTTTTATTAATAAATGGAAATTCGGCATCTGCTAGCGAACTGTTTGCGGCAGCAATTCAGGATTACAATAGAGGAATTGTAATAGGAAGCAAGTCATTAGGAAAAGCCACAATGCAATCTATTTTGCCATTGGACGAGCAAAGGCAACAAGATTTTGTAAAAGTTACAGTTGAAAAATTTTATAGAATTACTGGTGAAAGCAATCAGATAAAAGGAATTTTACCCGATGTAGTATTGCCGGTTTTATTTGAAAACGTTATTTCTAGTGAGGCCAATTATAAAACGGCTTTTAAAAATGAAGATATTATTCCGAAAGTAAAGTTTGTTCCTTTACCCAAAAATTATTTTGCACAGGTAATTGAAAGTAGTAATTTAAGAGTGACCAATAAACTCATATTTAATGAAATTAACTTGGCTAATGAACAAATCAATTTATTTTATAATACACCAAAAAAACCAACAAGATTAATCTTTAAAGATGTTTTTGAAGATGTACATCAAATAGATTCACTTTGGGATAAAGTAAAAAAAATTGTTGAAACTAAAAGTGATTTAGTCATTTCTAATAACACCACCGATTTAGAAAAACTAAAATCAGACACTTTGCAACAAGATATTAATACTTACAAAATAAAAAATATAAAAAACAGTCCCTATTTAGAAGAGGCAATAGCAATTTTAAACGATTACAATACTTTAATCAAAAAATAAAGAGTTAGATAAAATCAACTTTATTTTTAAATACAGTTTTAATTGAGTTCAAAAAATATTTGAATAAATAACTAATAACTGTATTTTTGCAGTACAAAATAATAAATAGCAATGGGAAGAGCATTTGAATTTAGAAAAGGTAGAAAAATGAAACGTTGGTCAGCAATGGCCAAAGCATTTACCAGAATTGGAAAAGATATTGTAATGGCTGTTAAGGAAGGCGGACCAAATCCCGAGGCGAATTCCAGATTAAGAGCTGTTATACAAAATTCAAAGGCAGCAAACATGCCTAAAGAAAACGTAGAACGCGCTATAAAAAAAGCAACCGATAAAGATACTGCCAATTATAAAGAAGTTTTATTTGAAGGATACGCACCTCACGGAATTGCACTTTTAGTAGAAACGGCGACTGATAATAATAATAGAACTGTGGCTAATGTAAGAAGCTATTTTAATAAATGCAACGGAACAATGGGAACTCAAGGTTCAGTTGAATTTATGTTTGACCATACTTGTAATTTTAGAATTCCAGCCAACGGAATGGATCCTGAGGAATTAGAGCTAGAATTAATTGACTTTGGTGCTGAAGAAGTTTTTGAAGATGAAGATGGAATATTAATTTATGCGCCTTTTAATAGTTTTGGAACTATACAAAAAGAATTAGAACATAGAGGGATTGAAATTCTTTCGTCAGGTTTTGAAAGAATCCCTCAAATTACCAAAAAACTAACAGAAGCGGAAGTAGCTGATGTTGAAAAATTAATAGAAAAGCTAGAGGAAGATGATGACGTTATGAACGTATATCACACCATGGAAGAGAACTAGTTTTTTTAGTTAATCCTATTTTATACTCAACAAAAAAGTCCTTTTTGCTTCTGTAAAAAGGACTTTTCGATTCCTAATTTATGGTTGATTTATTCCTTAGTTACAATAATCAAATTAGTTGTAAGTCTTAATGAAATAAAAACAGACTTGTATTGCAAAAAAGAATAACTATTGTTGGTCATTGAACTTCAATTAATTTTTTTTGTTTTAAATTTGATCAATTCCTCAAAAAAAATACTACACTATAAATTTAAAGCTTTAAACCATTTGGGATTTTGTAGATTTAAATCATACAAATCTAAAATTTGAGCTTATCAAACAGGAACAATATTTAGTTGATCAAGTATTTATTCCTAATTAAAGAACTTCGTTCAGATGAACGTTTTAAAATATAAAATCTATGACAAACAACATTCTAATTGAAAATCAATACAATAGAACTAGTTTATTCGAAAAGGAAAATGTAAACTACTTAGTTCGCGTTTTAAAAAGATTTAATACTGTACCGAAAATAAATAATATCAATATTATTACCTCTGCTACAGAGCCTACTGTTTTTAAAATTATTCCCAATAAATCGATTATAATTGGTGCTGACTTTTTAAATCAACCCGTTTTAGCTTTAGTTTATTTAAGGTATGGTATCGAATGGCAACTGTGGTATAAAGCTTTAAACAATGAAAAAAAAGACATTGTATTGTGCGATATTGCGGCACTTGAAGTGACTCGAATATTTTATAAATTACTTCCTAAAGATGATAAAGAAAAACTAGACAATCTTGATTATTTTTTAATTAATTTAATTAAGAATGAAACTGATTTTAGCACTGAATCTTCTTTGAATCATGAAGGACTTGATGTTTTTCATGGCTTGAAAACTTCGGGAAAAGAATGTAAAGAATCTTGGAAGCCTATTATAGAAAATCTTGCAAAACCAACAGAATATTTATTAATGGCTGGAGGTGATCTTAGATTAAATATTGATGAAATTGAATTATTAAATAAATACGGTTGCCGACCTTTTCCTAGACCAGATGCTTTTACTTTTGCTTCGTCAACAGCTACAAGTGTTTCTAATTTTGCTTTTGACAAAACCGATAAAGTCAGAAGCATTTTAATTAATAATAGCCTGAAAAACGGATTCAAAAAAACAACAATAGAGTTTACTGAGTTATTGAAAAATAATCTTAGAAAAACATTCAAGTTAAATGAAGAATGTGAAATCATTTTTTCACCCTCAGGTACCGATTCTTCTCTTCAAATTGCAGCGATAACTCAAATTATCTCCGAAAAAGACATTACGCATATTTTAGTTGCTTCTGACGAAACTGGTAGCGGTGTGGCTTCTTCATTAAAAGGGAATCATTTTGAAAATACGACAGCTTTAAATTATCCGGTTAAAAAAGGAGATCGAATTGAAGGTTTTAGAGATGTCGATTTGATTGAAATTCCTTTTAGAGATAAAAATGGAGTATTAAAATCATCTGATCAATTAGACGAAGAAGTGCTGAATGCCATTACTAGAACTAATGAGCTAGGGAGACATGTGGTATTGCATACCATGGATCAATCAAAATTAGGATATCAATCTCCTAGTGATGGATTTATTCAAAAACTAAATTCACTTAAAAAGTTATCCATTCAGATAATTGTAGATGGTTCACAACTGCGATTAGATCCAAAAGACATTCAAAATTATCTTAGTAAAGGATATATTGTTACTATTACGGGAAGTAAATACTTCACTGGACCACCCTATTGCGGAGCATTAATTTTACCTAAAAATGTAAATAAATTAATTCGTTCTGTAAAAACTTCGTTACCTAAAGGATTAACCCAGTATTATAATCATTCCGACTGGCCCACTTCATGGTTTTGTTCAAATGAATTATCAGAAGGATATAACTATGGCTCTTATATGCGCTGGAATGCCGCCATAGTTGAAATGGATCGATACTATAAAACACCTGTTCTATATCGAAATATGGGAATTGAGATGTTTTGTAATTTTGTGGATGACTCTATAAAAGATGCCTCTTTTTTAGAGCCTATTTATGGTGATGAAACCAAATCTAAAACTTACTATAGTAAAGAATTTGGTATTAGAAATATACGAACCATTTTCCCATTCTTCATTCTTAAAGACAATGAACCTTTATCGGTTGATAAAGTTAAAAAGCTATATACTTTATTAAATTCTGATTTATCGGATCAGTTTGAAGGTTCTTCGATAGAAATCATTCGACTTGCTGCACAAAAATGTCACATAGGTCAAGCCGTAAATGTAAAATATAGTACTGGTTTTGAAAGTGCTGTTTTAAGAATGAGTTTGGGTGCAAGGGTTATTTCTGAAAGTTGGGTCAATAGAGACATTAGTCTCTTTTTTAGAAACATAGAATTACAAATGAATCAAATTACCATCATTATAAAAAAGATAGAATTATTACTTAGTAATCCTGAGTTATTAGATTAAATAAAAAGGAATACGCTAGTTTAAACTTAAGTAAGCTTTGGTAACATTTTTTAATAAGCTAAGAATTATAAACTATTAAAAAATTAGTCTTTTTACTTCAAAAAAAAGTCCCATTTACAAATGCAAATGGGACTTTTTTTTATGAATAAATGTTATTTTATAAATTCTATTTTTTGAGCTTCTTCTTGATTAATACTGTCAAAGAAACCTTGTTCGTTCATCCAATCATCGCTAAACACTTTGCTCATATAACGAGAACCATGATCCGGAAAAATAGCAATAACATTACTGTTTTCATTAAACTCTCCTTGTTCTGCGTATTGTTTAATAGCTTGCATTACAGCTCCAGAAGTGTAACCCACAAATAAGCCTTCTTTTTTGGTGATTTCTCTCGCTGCATGTGCACTTTCCTCGTCAGTTACCTTTATGAATTTATCAATAACATCAAAATCTGTAGCTGATGGAATTAAGTTTTTCCCTAGACCTTCAATTCTGTATGGATAAATTTCGTCGTTGTCAAACTCTTTTGTTTCATGGTATTTTTTTAAAACCGAACCAAAAGCATCAACTCCTAGAATTTTAATATTTGGATTTTGCTCTTTTAAATATTTAGCCGTTCCAGAAATAGTTCCTCCCGTTCCGCTACAAGCTACAAGATGTGTGATTTTACCGTTTGTTTGTTTCCATATTTCTGGTCCCGTAGATTTGTAATGCGCATCAATATTCAATTGATTGAAATACTGATTGATGTATACCGAACCTTTAGTTTCTTCATGCAAACGTTTTGCCACATTGTAATAAGAACGTTCATCATCTGCGGCAACGTGTGCTGGACACACATATACTTTTGCACCCAAACTACGAAGCATATCTATTTTATCTTTTGAAGATTTTGAACTAACAGCTAGAATACAATTATATCCTTTTATGATACTTACCATCGCTAAACTAAAACCAGTATTACCTGATGTAGTTTCGATTATTGTATCACCTGGAGTTAATATTCCTTTTTTTTCAGCTTCTTCAATTATGTATAATGCTATTCTGTCTTTAGAGGAATGTCCTGGATTAAAGGCTTCTACTTTAGCATAGAAATTACCTTTTAAATCTTCAGTAACTTTATTTAGTTTAATAAGTGGAGTATCTCCTATTAATTCTAAAACATTATTGTAAGCATTTATTTCATTTTTCATAAAAAAATAGTTAGTCGAGAACAATTTATAAATTATTCACGAACGATACAAATTTAACAAAAAAAAGTAATTACTTTTTAATTTGTTCTAAATCTAATAAAAAAGTATATTCTTTTGCTAATTCCTTTAATGCTTCAAATCGTCCAGAAGCGCCACCATGACCCGCATCCATATTAGTATTTAAATATAGAACTGTATCATTTGTTTTTTGAGTCCTTAACTTAGCAACCCATTTCGCAGGTTCCCAATATTGTACTTGAGAGTCATGAAGTCCTGTAGAAACATACATATTAGGATAATTTTGAGCTTTTACATTATCGTATGGTGAATAAGACAACATATAATCATAATATTTTTTTACGTTCGGATTTCCCCATTCGTCATATTCTCCTGTAGTAAGCGGAATTGTATCGTCTAACATGGTAGTTATTACATCAACAAAAGGGACTTGTGCAATGACTCCATTATATAATTCTGGAGCCATATTTACCACTCCACCCATCAATAAACCTCCTGCAGAACCACCTTCAGCATATAAATGTTTTGGTGAAGTATATTTTTCACTGATCAAGAATTTAGAACAATCAATAAAATCAGTAAAGGTGTTTTTCTTTTTTAGTAATTTCCCATCTTCATACCATTGTCTTCCTAAATCTTCACCACCGCGTATGTGTGCTATTGCAAAAACAAAACCTCTATCAAGTATTGATAATCGAGTTGACGAAAAATACGTATCCATAGTAACTCCATAAGAACCGTAAGCATAAAGTAAAAGAGGATTGTTACCGTCTTTTTTTAATCCCTTTCTATAAATCATAGAGATTGGTACTTTAGTTCCATCAGTAGCTGTAGCCCATACACGTTCTTCGATATAATTATTTTTATCAAATTGACCACCAAGAACTTGTTGTTCTTTTTTGACTTCTTTCTCTTTGGTTTTCATGTTAAAATCGATAACAGAAGACGGAGTAGCCAATGACTGATAACTATAACGCAAAATATCAGTATCAAAATCTACGTTTGTAGTAGTATAAGCACTATATGTTTCGCTACCAAAAGGCAAATAATATTCTCCTTGCCCGCTCCAAGGCATTATTCTTATGTGATTTAAGCCATTAGATCGCTCTTCGACTACCAGATAATTGCTAAAAATTTCAATATCTTCTAATAAAACATCCTTTCTATGGGCAATAACATCTTTCCAATTCTCTTTTTTAGTTGCGTTTTCAGGAGTTTTCATCAACTTAAAATTAGTTGCTTTGTCCTTATTAGTCATAATATAGAAAGAATCTCCAAAATGAGAAATACTATATTCTAGACCACGAACCCTTGGCTGAAAAACTACAAATTCTCCGTCAGGAGTATCTGCGTTTAAAATTCTATATTCATTAGTCAAAGTGCTTCCTGATCCAATTACAATATATTTTTTTGATTTTTCTTTACCAACAGAGACATTAAAAGTATCATCTTTTTCATTAAAAACTAATATATCATCAACTGCACTTGTTCCTAATTTATGTTTAAAAACCTTATCTGAACGGAGTGTAACTTCATCTTGTTTAGTATAAAAGATAGTTTTATTATCATTGGCCCAAACAGAACTTCCTGTAGCGTTTTCAATCTTATCGGAGAGTATTTCGCCTGTTTCTAAATTCTTTATCTGGATAGTATAAATACGTCTTCCTACAGTATCCATACCAAAACTAACATATTTATTATCGAGACTTACACTTAAACCTCCCAACTGAAAGTAGGAATGCCCAACAGCCATTTCATTGCAATTAAATAATATTTCTTCTGCAGCGTCAAGAGTTCCTTTTTTTCTAGAATAAATAGGATAATCTTTTCCAGTTTCAAAACGTGTTATATAGTAATAACCGTTGTACAAGTACGGTACAGATTGGTCATCCTCTTTAATACGCGATTTCATTTCCTCGTACAATTCTTTTTGAAAACCTTTCGTATCGGCAGTCATGGCATCGTAATAAGTGTTTTCCTGATTTAAATAATCAATAACTTCAGGATTTTCTCTGTCGTTCAACCAGAAGTAATTATCTACTCTTTTTGCAGCATGCTTTTCTAAGGTTTTTGGAATTATTTTAGCGATTGGAGTCGGAATATTTTTTGACATTTTTTGTGCTTTAATTTTAGTGTGTGAACTTGCAAAAATAACACAAAGACAACTTAAGACGATCTTATTTTTCATGAATTTTTATTGATTATCAGTATGCAATATACTAATTTTGCTTTTCAGTTTAATTTAAATATTTAAATATGGATTTAATGGGAATGATGGGTAAACTTAAAGAAACCCAACAAAAAATAGAAGACACAAAAAAACGTTTGGATACGGTTTTGATAAACGAACAAAGTAATGATGCTTTATTAAAAGTTACCATAACTGCCAATACGGCTATAAAATCTATTGCAATCGATGATAGTTTGCTACAAGATAAAGAGCAATTAGAAGACTATTTAATTTTAGTTTTAAATAAAGCCATTGAAAAAGCAACTAGACTAAACCAATCAGAATTAGATGCTGTTACTAAAATGGATATGCCAATGATTCCAGGAATGGAAGATTTATTTAAATAATTATAAATGATGAATTATGAGTTTTCAATTGTAAAACTCATAATTCATTATTATTTATTTACAGTTTAGATAGAGTTTCTAAAACGTAAGTATGCATTACCTCTCTGTAATCTAGGTGCGTTACAATTCTTAGTTTTCCTTGCCCCATTGAACTAATAGAAATATTTTTCTGTTTCAGCAATTCAATTAAGTTTTTTTCGATGCAGTTAGGAACTAATTTAAAAATCAAAATATTAGTTTCAACCGGTTCTACTGATTCTACCCAAGAAACATTTTTTAATACTTCAGCAATTTCCTTCGCTCTCCTATGATCTTCAGAAAGACGCTCAATATTATTATCTAAAGCATAAATTCCTGCAGCAGCTAAATAACCCACTTGACGCATTCCGCCTCCAAGTATTTTACGAATACGTAGTGCTCTATGTATTGTTGCCTTATCACCTAGTAAAACAGAACCTATCGGTGCGCCTAAACCTTTGGACAGACAAACCGAAATGGTATCAAAAAGTTGTCCGAATGCTTTTGGATCTTGCTTTTTGGCAATCAAAGCATTCCAAATACGGGCACCATCCATGTGAAATTTTAAATTGTTAGCCTCACAAACTTGCTTAATTTTATATAATTCTTCTAATTCATAACAAGCACCGCCCCCTTTATTAGTCGTATTTTCTACACATACTAAACTGGTCATCGGACTGTGATAAAACTCAGGATCATTGATTGCACTAGCTACTTGTTCCGCAGTAATCATTCCGCGAACTCCATCTAATAAACAACAAGAAACACCACTGTTAAAAGATACTCCACCTCCTTCATAGTGGTAAACATGAGCATATTTATCAGCGATTAGTTGTTCTCCTGGTTGGGTATGTAACTTTATAGCCGTTTGATTGGCCATCGTTCCTGACGGAAAAAAAAGCCCCGCTTCCATTCCGAACATTTCAGCCACCTTGGCCTCCAACTCAATAACGGTTGGATCTTGCTTGTAAACATCATCACCAACTACTGCATTTAACATGTGCACTAACATTTCGCGTGATGGTTTTGTAATGGTATCGCTAACTAAATTTATTTCCATATAGTGTTTATTATTTATATTGTGTCGAAGTATCAACTTGCTCCTCCATTAAAAATTATCTATTTTTGCAACACAAAATTACATAATTTATGACAACTACCGAACAAATAAAAGGTATTGTAGAGCGCCTTGGTGCGTTGAGGAGGTATCTTTGACGTTGATGCCAAATTAATTGAGATTTCTAACGAAGAAGAAAAAACTTTTGCTCCAGACTTTTGGAATAACGCGAAAGAAGCCGAAATAATTGTAAAGAACCTCAGAAATAAAAAAAAATGGATCGAAGATTACAATAAAGCCGTTGAAATGACGGATGAATTGCAACTCGCCTATGATTTTTATAGAGAAGGGGAACTTGCTGTAGAAGAGCTTGACGAACAGTATAATCTTACCCAAAGTCACATTGAAGTGATAGAGTTTAAAAACATGCTCTCAGACGAAGGCGATACCTTGAGCGCTGTTATACAAATTACTGCAGGCGCAGGAGGAACAGAAAGTTGCGATTGGGCAGAAATGCTTATGCGCATGTACATGATGTGGGGCGAAAAGTATGGTTATAAAATCAAAGAACTTAACTTTCAAAAAGGAGAAGCTGCGGGAATCAAAACCGTTACTCTTGAATTTGAAGGCGATTATTCATTTGGATATTTAAAAGGAGAAAATGGCGTTCATCGATTGGTTCGTATTTCGCCTTTTGATAGTAATGCTAAACGACACACGTCTTTTGTATCTGTTTATGTTTACCCCCTTGTAGATGATAGTATCGAAATTGATATCAATCCTGCTGATATTGAAATTACAACGTCTAGATCAAGTGGTGCAGGAGGACAAAATGTAAATAAAGTAGAAACTAAAGTGCAATTATTTCACAAACCTACTGGAATTCAAATACAATGTTCAGAAACACGATCACAACAAGACAACAGACAACGTGCCATGCAAATGCTACGTTCCCAATTGTATGAAATAGAGCTAAAAAAGAAGCAAGCCCAACGCGCAGATATTGAAGCTGGAAAAATGAAAATAGAATGGGGTTCTCAAATTAGAAATTACGTTATGCAACCTTATAAATTAGTCAAAGATGTTCGTACAGGTTATGAAACCAGCAATGTAGATGGCGTAATGAATGGGGAAATTGATGAATTCCTAAAAGCCTATTTAATGATGATGGGACAAAAGGAGGAAGAATAGAACTCTTATTAAAACCAGATTTTATACTGAATTCGATTTTTAGATTATATACCTGAATTCATTTAGTTAAAAAAAATCCTAATACAATAAAACGATAAAATAAAAAGCCTCTCCACTTTCAGATACAGAAATTGTGGTGAGGCTTTTTATTTTTTTTATTAAGTTTTTATTGATGAAAACTATGAGCTGTACTCCCAAATTTAAAACCATTCAATTAAAGAAACCCCTACACCTACACTAGTTTGTAGATGATTGTAATCGATCATAGACTCTCCGTATCCATGAGCAACTTGCAAGAATCCTTTTAAATTATTTTTAATTGGATAAGACCAAGAGAAAGAAGCGCCACCGTTTGCTTTCGAATTAAAATTAAAATTATAACTACCCGTTAATGACAGTATATTTCCATTTTTAGTATAAATAACGTTCATATCACCTCGTCCTATATAAGAGGAAATATCCGGATTGTCATCTTTTTTTGCTCGTAACACAAACCAAGGCCTAACATAAACACTCCAATTATTGCGTTCAAAACCAGCATGAAAAATTATTCTATTCCAACTTCTCGAGTAGGGATTACTTTTCCCATTTGATTCATGATTAAAAGCCACACCAACCATTCGGGTTTTAAAACCTAAAATATTAAGTTTTACAGGAACATTCAAAATCACTTCAGGCTCATAATTAATTTCTCTAAAAGGACGTGACAAAGCATCATTATAAATTTGCCAATGCGAAACTTGAGTATATCCAACCCATAAATCACCATGTCCCCAAAAGATACTTTGTAAAATCTTAGTTTTAAAACTCAATTGAAATTTAGCTTCGATATTATTATAGTTAACTCCGTCTGGAACTACATAATCGGGACCTTCATTCACAGAAATAGGTTGCTCATTAGGAGAACTAGACCATCTAAGCGGGATAACATATATGGGTTTATACGGTGTAATTAAGAATGTCCCTCTTACTGAAGTGGTATCCAACTCCCATCGTTCGTTCATATTCCTAATTTGCGTTTTATTATTAAACAAAGCTTGAATTTGCGCATTTACAGAAAAAATAGAGAATAAAAAAACAACTATTGCTAACTTTATTGAAGTCAAATTCATAATTAAAAATATTAATATCGCCGGCAAAAATAAACTTTTACAGTACCAAATTGTTCTATAATTTCATTTAATCCTTACATAAATACCATTTTTATTCTTGTTAAAGAATCTGAAAATATTAGGAAATTTAAAGCCAATTTGTTTTATTTGATGAGTAATTAACCAAATCCAAACTACAAATAATGAAATCTTATTCTGTTCAAGAAATAAATGAAATATTAAAAGGAGTTATCGTCGGAAATACGTCTCATAACATTACTGCTCCAGAACAACTAGAAGTAGCTAATGAAACTGAAATTTCTTTTATTGGAAACAAAAAATATGAGAAATTATGGCAATCTTCTAAAGCTTGTGTTGCCGTTGTAAATGAAGATATTTCTATTGAACCTGGAGAAAATAAGGCTTTTATAAAGGTTAAAAATGCTGATTTAGCAATGTCTCAAGTTTTAGAACTTTTTGCTCCACCTACTCCAATTTTTCATACTGATATTCATCCAACTGCAATTGTAGACACCACAGCAACTATTTGTAATGGAGTTCGAATTGGTGCAGGTTGTTATATAGGACCAAAAGTGATCATTGGAGACAACAGCACTATTTATCCTAACGTAACGATACTTGATGAGTCTACAATAGGTAAAAATACTGTAATTTGGTCTGGAACAGTTATCAGAGAACGTTGTATTATTGGTAACGATTGTATTATACACCCTAATGCTACTATTGGTGCAGACGGATTTGGATTTCGTCCTGATCCACAAAGAGGTCTTGTAAAAATACCTCAAATAGGTAACGTAATAATAGGTAATAATGTAGAAATAGGAGCTAATTCTTGTATTGATAGAGGTAAATTTAGTTCTACTGTTTTAGGCGATGGTTGCAAAATTGATAATTTAGTGCAAATTGGACACAATAGTAAACTGGGTAAATTTTGTATTATGGCAGGTAACAGCGGATTAGCAGGCTCTGTAACATTAGGAAATGGGGTGATTATAGGAGGAAGCGCTTCTATAAAAGACCATACTACTATAGGAGATGGTGCAATCGTAGGTGCTGGTTCAGGTGTAACTGGTGATATTCCAGCAGGAAAAACCATGTTAGGATATCCCGCAGTAGAAGCTAGAGATGCTCTAAAACAATGGGCTATTCTAAAAAGATTAGTAAACGAATCTAAAAATAAATAATACGTATTTTATAGAATTCATAAAAAACAGAACTAAAATTCTGTTTTTTTTGTTTTAAAACGAAATATAAATTCTATTTTCTTTCTAATATGATAAAATATTAAAATTGATTCCATTTGATTTTGTATTTTAGCGCAAATTTTTTTAATATTATTTCATCATGGATTTAAACTTCAACAAAAACGAAGATCACAATAAACTTTTACTTTCTACATTACGCCAAAAATTAACGGTGGTTAAATTAGGGGGTGGCGAAAAACGCATTCAAAAATTACATGCTGAAGGTAAAATGACAGCAAGAGAACGCATCGATTATTTATTAGATCCAAAAGCAAAAAGCATTGAAATTGGCGCTTTTGTTGGCGAAGGAATGTATGCGGATCACGGCGGTTGTCCTTCTGGTGGCGTAGTGGTAAAAATGGGATACATTAGAGGCAAACAATGTATAGTAGTAGCCAATGATGCTACCGTAAAAGCGGGTGCATGGTTTCCGATAACGGCTAAGAAAAATTTACGCGCACAGGAAATTGCTATGGAGAATCGTCTTCCAATTATTTATTTGGTTGATAGTGCTGGAGTATATCTTCCGCTTCAAGACGAAATTTTTCCTGACAAAGAACACTTTGGAAGAATATTTAGAAATAATGCTCAAATGAGTAGTATGGGTATTACTCAAATTGCTGCTGTTATGGGAAGTTGTGTTGCTGGTGGTGCTTACTTACCAATTATGAGTGACGAAGCTATGATTGTTGACAAAACAGGAAGTATCTTTTTGGCTGGTAGCTACTTGGTTAAAGCCGCTATTGGAGAAAGTATTGATAATGAAACATTAGGTGGAGCAACCACACATTGTGAAATTTCTGGAGTCACAGATTATAAAGCGAAAGATGATAAAGACGCTTTAGACAGAATAAAAAATATTATAGACAAAATAGGTGACTTTGATAAAGCCGGTTTTAGCAGAATAAAAGCAGAAAAACCAGCACTAGATGAAAAAGAGATTTACGGAGTTTTACCTAAAGCACGTAATGAACAATATGACATGATGGAAATCATCAATCGTTTAGTTGATAATTCAGAATTTGAAGCGTATAAAGACGGTTATGGACAAACCATTATTACGGGTTATGCGAGAATTGATGGTTGGGCAGTTGGAATTGTTGCTAACCAACGAAAAGTAGTCAAAACTAAGAACGGTGAAATGCAATTTGGAGGTGTAATTTATTCTGACAGTGCAGACAAAGCGACTCGTTTTATTGCCAATTGCAATCAAAAGAAAATTCCTTTAGTTTTCGTACAAGATGTTACGGGATTTATGGTTGGTTCAAAATCTGAGCACGGAGGAATCATAAAAGATGGAGCAAAAATGGTAAATGCTGTTTCTAATTCTGTGGTACCAAAATTTACAGTTATTGTTGGAAATTCATACGGTGCAGGAAATTATGCAATGTGTGGTAAAGCTTATGATCCTAGATTAATATTTGCTTGGCCAAGTGCAGAATTAGCGGTAATGGGTGGTACACAAGCAGCAAAAGTATTAGCACAAATTGAAGCTTCTTCGCTTAAAGCGAAAGGTGAGATTGTAGATGAGGCAAAAGAGAAAGCATTATTTGATAAAATAAAAGCGAGATATGACGAACAAGTTTCTCCATACTATGCGGCTTCTAGATTATGGACAGATGCTATTATAGATCCTATTGATACTAGAACATGGATCTCTATGGGTATCGAAGCTGCTAATCATTCTCCAATTGAGAAAAAATTTAACTTAGGAGTAATTCAAGTTTAATTAAAATTAATCAATTACATATAAAAAAAGCATCTGATGAAAACAGATGCTTTTTTTATGATTAAAAACTAAATATTTTTTAAAATCTCTTTTCTTTTTATTTTTCCATTTTCTGTTTCAATAAATTTTTTAGTAAAAAAAACAGCCTTTGGTTTTTCATATTTATCCAAATCATCAAAAATAGTTTCCTCTAAAGGATACTCATCCCCTTCTATAATGAGCACTAATTTCTCGCCTAAATTGGCATCCGCAACACCTATTACAAAAAATCGGGAGGCAATTTTTTGAGTCAACTTGTCTTCAATTTTTTCTGGTATTAATTTAATTCCTCCACTATTAATCACATTGTCAATTCTGCCTAGAAAGATAAATTGATTCTCATTGACTATAGTTACTAAATCATTCGTAACTAAAATTTCAGACGTAAGATTGGGAGCACTAATTACCAAACAATTTCGATTATCTTGACTAATTGCAACATTGGGTAAAAGCGAAAAAACCTCTTCATTTATTTTCTTTGCAGCAATATGAGTAATCGTTTCTGTCATTCCATAAGTCTCGTAAACCTTAGACTTTATTTTTAGTAGCTCTTTTCTCAATTCACTATTGAGTTTAGCTCCTCCAATAATTATCTTTTTGACGTTAACGAATTCAGATAAACAATTTTGAATTTGCAAAGGCACCATAGCAACAAAATCATAACTCGCATTTTCCCGAATTAAAGGATGTGAAGTGGGTGCTACAAAATCAATTTCTAATCCTAAAATTAATCCTCTTACAAACATCATTTTACCCGCAATATATTTCATCGGTAAACAATGCAAAGCGGTGTCACCTGGTTTCAAATCAAAAAAATCACCCGTTGCAAGTGCAGAATTAATCATTGCTTTTTTTTCGATTCTGATTTTCTTAGGAGCGCCAGTAGTGCCGGAGGTAGTTAGTTCAATAAATAATTTCTGATCAAACCAATCGAGTATAAAGTCGCCCATGTCTTTTTCATACCCCTCACCCTCTTTAATAAAACTATAGGCTACTCGACATAAATCATTTTTATTGAGATGATAACCATTAAGTTTAAATAAATTATGGACATTTTTATAGGTAACTTTATGTTTCATATTCATTTATTATTTAATTATCGAAAAGGTTAAATTTTTCCAGTTAATTTTTCTTTCCAATTGTTCCAATTGTATTTTTTACTAAAAATAAATAAAAGTAAAGGGAAAATAACTAAAACAGGGAAAAAAACCTCATATCCTGCCGATGGTTCAGAAATATCTTTAAAAATTGAATGTGTCTGTAAAGCAGTCCAATCTGCAGTTACGAGCAATGCACCAATCAAATTATTAGCCGCATGAAATCCTAAAGCAAGCTCCATACCTTCATCCATTAATGTAATTATTCCAAGAAAAAATCCGGTTCCTATATAATAGACCATGATTATTGGACCAACTTTAGCTACTTCAGGATTAAAATAATGCAAACTTCCAAAAATCAAAGACGTTAATAACAGCGGAAACCACTTGTTTTTAGCCAAATTGGCAAAACCTTGCATTAAATAACCTCTAAAAATATATTCCTCACAACTTGTTTGTATCGGAACAAGAAGTATGGCTATTACTGCTAAAATTGCAAATGGAATGGGTTTAAAATTAAATATAAAGTTAGTAGGATCGTAAAAATAAGACAACAAAGTAGTAATAATAGTAAAAGCAGACCATAGACAAAAGGAAAATATAATGCGTTTCCAATCTACTTTATTTCTAGAAGTTGTAACGGAAAGAATAGTTTGTTTGTGTATCAAACGCACAACACCATAAACTGCTATCATTGTAAAAACAAAAGAAAACAAAACTAACAACAAGGTTAGATTGGAATCAAAGTAACTCATTACTGCATCATTTGTGGTTGGATACAGCTTTTTACTTGAAAACGAATCATACAATATTGCTGCTGCAAATATAATTTGCCCAACGAATGAAGCAAATATGATAGCCAACGATCCCAAAATATACTTCCAAAAGTGATTTTCTGGTCTAACTCCTTGTTCTATAAACATAAATTTTTGTTTAATTTAATGTGTAATCAGCTAAACAAATCTTATTTTTGCGAAATAAAAATAAAATTGACAACTTATACAAACTAATTATAATAAATATGATACAAATATACCATAATTCACGTTGTGGAAAATCTAGAAATTGTTTACTAGAATTGCAACATTCAAAAAAAGATTTTGAAATCATTAATTACTTAATAAACCCTCCATCCTTTGACGAATTATCAAGTATCATCGAAAAACTAAATATTAATCCAATTGATTTAGTTAGAAAAAAAGAACAAATATGGATAGATCAATATAAAGACCAGAAAATGAGTGATCAAGAAATAATTACAGCCATGATAACTCATCCTATTTTGATTGAAAGACCTATTGTAATCAAAGATAACAAAGCAATAATAGCAAGAGATTTAGAAAAATTAGAAGGTTTTATTTAATATTCTGAGCACACTTTAATTAACATATATTTATGAATTCTGGTTTTAAACCAAAATCAATTTTTACAGTCTAATAGTATATAACCAATGTTTTTAAAAATGAAAAAAATAAAATCTGTTTTAATTCTTGTTCTCTTTCTAACAACCATTTTCAGTTTTGCTCAGGAATCCCCAGTTGCAAAAATAAAAATTTCAGGTAAAGTAGTTGAAAAAACAAGTAATCAACCGCTTGAATACGCAACCATAACTTTTTTTGCTGCAAACAATCCCAAAGCAATTGCTGGTGGTATTACCAATCCCAAAGGAGAATTTGATATCGAAATTAAACCAGGTATTTATGATATAAAAATTGAGTTCATATCTTTCAAGATTAAAGAAATTAAACAAAAGGCTTTAAATACAACTAGCAGTTTAGGTTTAATTAGCTTAGAAGAAGATGTAAACCAATTAAACGAGGTTGTTATTCGTACCGAAAAAACAACTGTTGAAATTAAATTAGACAAGAAAGTTTACAATGTAGGAAGTGACCTTATGGTAAAAGGTGGGACAGTAAGTGATGTTTTAGACAATATTCCATCTGTTTCTGTCGATGTAGAAGGAAATGTAAGTCTTCGTGGAAATGATAATGTTAGAGTACTTATTGACGGGAAACCATCAAATGCTATTAATATAGCCGAAGCATTGCGTTTGATTCCAGCAGATGCTATCGAAAAAGTTGAAGTAATAACAAATCCGTCCGCAAGATATGATGCTGAAGGTGGTGGAGGTTTATTAAATATCATCTTGAAAAAAGGAAAAAACCAAGGTTTAAATGGAACATTTATAGCTTCTACTGGATATCCAGAAACTTATGGTTTGAGCGGAAATATAAATTATAAATCAAAAAATTTCAACCTTTTTACCACTCAAGGATATAACAATCGCAACAGTCCAGGAAACTCATTCACTAATTCAGAATATTTAAATCCAGACAATACTACCCGTAATTATATCTACGAGAACAGAGACAACAAAAGAAATAACAAAGGGTATAATGGTAATTTTGGTATCGAATTATATTTAAATAAATCAACTTCATGGACAAACGCTATAAATTATAGAAAAAGTAAAGGGGATAATGTTGATGATGTTCTTCAAAATTATTACGACTCCGGTTTTAATTATGATTACACTCGCAATAGAATCAATGGAGAAATTAGCGATAGTGAAAGCGTAGAATTTACAACAAATTTTATTAAAAAATTCAAAAGAGACGGCCATAAATTAACAATTGACGGTTCGTTTTCTACAAGTGATGATCTGAACGATGCTATAATTACTGACAAAGCAACCAACACAAATATTGTTAAATTTGACAATACAATAAATAATCAGACACAAGGTAGAAATTTAATTCAAATGGATTATGTTTTACCTTTTGGAAAAGGAAGTCAATTTGAAGCAGGATATCGTGGTGATTTTTCAAAATTACTTACTGATTACGAAGTAGAAAATGATGGCGTAATTAACAACAACTTTACTAATTCACTAGAATATAAAGAGAAAGTAAATGCTCTTTATACACAATATGGGTTAAAAATTGATAAATTTTCTGCTCTTTTTGGACTTCGTTTTGAAGATTCAAATATTGAAATCAATTTATTAGGCACCAATAATTATAATACTAAAAAGTACAACAACTTTTTTCCAAGTGCCTTTTTTACTTATGAAATATCAGACAAAAGTAGTGCTTCTGTAAGCTATAGTCGTAGAATACAAAGACCTAGAGGGCGTTTTTTAAATCCCTTTAGCAATTTATCTAGTAACATCAACATTTTTGTTGGAAACCCTGATTTAAATCCTGCGTTCTCTGATGCAATTGATTTAGGTTTTATCAAAAGATGGGACAAATTGACCTTTAATACTTCTTTGTATGTTAACAAAACTTCAGATTCATTTCAATTTGCACGAAGAGAATCAGGTGCTTTCGTTAACGGAACGCCAGTATTAATTAGCTCACCAATAAATATAGCAACAGAATACAGAACAGGATTTGAATTTACTTTGAATTATTCTCCTTATAAATGGTGGAAATTAAATGGTAATTTCAATTTCTACAGAACAGAAACACAAGGAGATTTCTCCTATACTGATTTTAACAGTAACTTAGTGACTCAAGACTTTGGAAATATTGCTACTTCTTGGTCTTCAAGAATAACATCAAAAATAACCTTGCCTTACAAAATTGATTGGCAAACAAATGCAAGTTATAACGCACCACAAACAAGCGCTCAAGGTAAAAGTTTAGGTGTATTTGGAGCGAACTTAGCCTTTAGCAAAGACATCTTGAAGGAAAAAGGAACTCTTGCATTTAACGTAAGTGATGTATTTAATTCTAGAAAAAGAATTACTGAAAATTATTTAGCAGGTGTTGTAAATTCATACAGCGAAATGCAATACAGACAAAGACAGTTTACTTTATCATTTACATACCGCTTTAACAAGCCGAAAAATGAAAGAGAAAGACCTAAACAAAATCAAAACGATAGTGAAGGTGACTTTCAAGGATAAAAAAAAAGGACTCCAGCAATGGGGTCCTTTTTTTATAATATAAAAATAAATAAGCACAAAAAAAAGGCCCCATGTAAATGAGTCCTTTTTTTATTTAACAAAGAGTTTTAAACTGATTGTTGTTCTTGCTTCTTTTTATCTCTTTTCTCTTTGTATGCTTCCCAAGTTGCACCACCTACCCAATAGGATACGAAACTAACTAAAAAAAACATTAACCAGAATCCTATAGTAAGAACGGTTAAGAAAAGTAAAAAGCCTAAATACTGTGAAAATTCAAACATGTTTTCCGGAATTTTTGAATGTAGCCACAAATGTAAGTCTAATTCCTTTTCATACCAATAAAAAAGTATAAAAACTACTAATGAATTTTTATAAAAAAGGAATTATCCGTATTTTTGAACTCAGAATTTGGAGCTATTCCCGCTGTGCTCTCCAATCTTTTCTTTTTTAAGAAAAAAAGTAAAGGATTTCCGTTTCCATCGGGGCTAAAAATCTAGTAAACTACATATTTATAAATACCAACAACATGAAATTTAGAATAGAAAAAGACACCATGGGTGAAGTGCAGGTTCCTGCCGAAAAATATTGGGGTGCGCAAACAGAACGTTCTCGTAATAACTTTAAAATAGGTCCATCGGCATCTATGCCTAAAGAAATTATTGAAGGTTTTGCTTATCTAAAAAAAGCGGCTGCTTACGCTAATTGCGATTTAGGAGTTTTGCCTACAGAAAAAAGAGATGCAATAGCTGCTGTTTGTGATGAAATATTAGCAGGAAAACTTGATGATGAATTTCCATTGGTAATTTGGCAAACGGGTTCTGGTACGCAAAGTAACATGAACGTAAATGAAGTTGTTGCAAATCGTGCACAAGTACTTAAAGGTTTTAATATTGGTGAAGGAGAACAATTCATCAAAGCGAATGACGATGTAAACAAATCACAATCTTCTAATGATACTTTTCCAACAGGAATGCACATCGCAGCTTACAAAGCAGTGGTAGAAGTTACCATTCCAGGAGTTGAAAAACTAAGAGATACATTGCACGCTAAAGCAATTGAATTCAAAAATGTGGTGAAAATAGGCCGTACGCATTTAATGGATGCTACACCACTTACATTAGGACAAGAAATTTCAGGTTATGTAGCACAATTAAACTACGGTTTAAAAGCAGTCAAAAATACTTTAGCTCACTTATCAGAAGTTGCATTAGGTGGAACTGCAGTAGGAACTGGATTGAATACGCCAGAAGGATATGACGTAAAAGTGGCTGAATATATTGCTGAATTTACAGGACATCCGTTTGTAACTGCTGAAAATAAATTTGAAGCATTGGCTGCACATGATGCGATTGTAGAATCTCACGGTGCTTTAAAGCAATTAGCTGTTTCTTTAAATAAAATTGCTAATGATGTGCGTATGTTAGCTTCAGGACCACGTTCAGGAATTGGAGAAATCATTATTCCAGAAAACGAACCGGGATCATCGATCATGCCAGGAAAAGTAAATCCAACACAATGTGAAGCGTTAACTATGGTTTGCGCTCAAGTGATGGGGAATGACGTTGCTATTACTGTTGGTGGAATGCAAGGTCAATATGAATTAAATGTTTTCAAACCATTAATGGCAGCTAACTTTTTGCAATCGGCTCGTTTATTAGGTGACGCTTGTCTTTCTTTTGATGAACATTGCGCACAAGGTATCGAACCAAATTACAAACGCATCAAAGAATTAGTTGACAACTCATTAATGCTAGTTACAGCTTTGAATACTAAAATTGGTTACTACAAATCGGCTGAAATTGCGCAAACAGCACATAAAAACGGTACAACTTTAAAAGATGAGGCCGTTCGTTTAGGATATGTAACCGCAGAAGATTTTGATGCTTGGGTAAAACCTGAAGACATGGTAGGAAGTTTGAAATAAACCTCACTAAAATCTAAAATAAAAAAAATCCCAAATTCCATCTTAAAC
>NZ_JACFTC010000038.1:0-574 GCF_014281985.1 Flavobacterium sp. GP15 | reverse complement strand
AAAAAAACTACAAATATATAATCCAAAGAATTCATTTGAAATTGATAAGAGTTTATTAACGGCATTAATTTTATGGTTACTTTCCTTTTTATTTAATTTTGCAAAATCAATATTTCCAAGATATGAAGAAGTCCTTAGTTCATTGGGGGTTTTTGTTGTAATAATTGCTGTTTTGTATTCCCTTTATTTCATCATAAGTAACTTTTTTAAATGCGAAACCGCTAATGGAAAATTAAGTGGATATTTGGTAATAGATTCCGAAAAAATTATTTGTGATTTAGATGTTTATACAATTTACGAAATTGAAAAAATACAAATACTAAGTGATTATTTTCTTGGAAAATTTAACGGAAATATAAGAGCTTGGGAACGTAAAAAATCAAATGGTGTTAAGAATTATATCGAGATCTATAAAAAAAACGGAGAATATAAAAAATATTTTTTCCTTCAGACTAAAACAGAAAATATACAAATGTTTTCAGATGAACTTAGAACTTATTATCGATTTGGAAAATTAGGAGAACAGAATTATAAAAATATCCTGGAATGATGCACTACCGCTAACAGCCGTTTG
>NZ_JACFTC010000037.1:0-620 GCF_014281985.1 Flavobacterium sp. GP15 | reverse complement strand
AGCAGTAAGCTTCGAAAAAATCGTAGAAATCGACAACTGAAATGAAAAGTGATAAATAAAAAATTAAATATTTGGGAAGAATTCGCCAAAGAAACTAATGGGGAATTTATTGATGCATTTTCTTGGCACTCTGCTAAAACACAAATTGAATATAATGGTTTGAAGATTATTTTTGACAACTATACTTTGTGGTCAGGAAAATTTAGTACGGAAATGAGTCGAATAATAGTTCCTTATAATTCATTCGAGAATTTTAAGTTTAAAATTTACAGAAGTGGAATTATTAGCAATTTAGAAAGAATATTTGGCGGACAAGATATAGAAATTGGACGAGCTGAATACGACAAAAAGTTCATAATTAAATCTAACAATGAACATAAAATTAAAACTTTGCTTCAGAATAGAAAAATCAGAAACTTAATAGAAATGCAAAAAAACATAAACATTGAAATATCTGATGATAAAGGAATTTGGGAAGGCAAACTTGCAGAAAACCAATTTGAATTATCTTTCTACGATGATGGAGAAATTAAAGATATAGAAAGGTTAAAATCTTTACTAAATCTTTTCAAAGAATTTATTGATGAACTCATAGAATTGAAAATAATCGACAGAAAAGC
>NZ_JACFTC010000036.1:0-636 GCF_014281985.1 Flavobacterium sp. GP15 | reverse complement strand
GTTTAGTTTTTTTTATATTAAACTTTTGTTTTTCCTTTTTCTGTGCGTTCCAACCTGCTGTCGCATAACGTTTCGCGGCTTGCAGAAGTGGCGAACTTCGTGACCGATTATTTTCGGCTAAGATAAAATATCTTGCGAAAGATAAACGTGAATTTACCACATATTTCGCCATTTTTGCAAACCGCTGTTATGCGTAGTGCCTATTATCTTTTTCCACTAAAAAAATTCCAATAGTTAAAATTGCCAAGCTGCTTACCCAAAGCCAATATCCCAATCCCAAACTATCAATGTTTCCTAATTTTCCACTTTCAGATACCAAAATTTTATTCCATGTGACAAAAGATAAAGCAATAGTAGTCGAAAGCAAGGAATACATTTTTGCTTTATTTTTTGATTTTAAAAATAAGTAAAGACTAAAAAAATATAAAGGATTTACAAGCCAAATTAACCATTCCAAAATTCCACCGCCAAGCACTGACAAACCGCCCATTACTAAAGTAGCAATACCTGATAATGTTTTGTCTTCGAATTCGCTCGATGAAATTGCGGTTTGCGTTAGTGAAACAGTAAAAATTGCTAAACTAACAATGACATAAATTTTTGGACTTTTTATTTTCAACTGCATTTTGTTTTGGG
>NZ_JACFTC010000035.1:0-642 GCF_014281985.1 Flavobacterium sp. GP15 | reverse complement strand
ACGTTATGCACAATGCCGAAAAAAATCAGAGAATTCAAGAACCTAACGCAAAAAATTATAAATATCAGTTAAATGAAAAATGAATTTGAAAATTTGACAAAGACTTCTATAACTTCTCTAATTGAAAGTGGAATAGTTAAATCAGTTACTGTAGAACAACTAAACGAAAATAACCGATTAATAGCTACGCTTACGGGGAAAAATTCCACTTATGCAGAAATATTAATTGGTAAAGAATCTTCAAAAATAATTCTTAAAAGTGGTGGCTTATCTGAAAGAATGCTAAGTGAATCAAGCTTAGTGTTAATTGATGGCGAACTTGGGAAAAATTTGAGATTTACTACTACTGAATATTCAGATGTTGGTAAAGTATTAGGAATTGAAGAAGTAAAAAGTAAAAAAATAAAAAATTTTGAAGCTAAACAACTTTTATCAATAACTGAAATTTTAGAAAGTTATTGGAGAGATTGATAATGGAATCTTAATTGACAAATACAACATTGAAAATATAGGCACTGTGCATAACAGCCGTTTGGCGTGATTGGGGGTTTAGTGGAATTAGCGTTTTTTTACTACATTTACGTTAAGCCGAAAATACTCGGTTTCAAAAGTCCCCAACCACGCCAAGCGCCAAGACGTTAG
>NZ_JACFTC010000034.1:0-662 GCF_014281985.1 Flavobacterium sp. GP15 | reverse complement strand
ATGTCCATTTCTTACGAATCTATTTATAAACATATTTATCGATTTAGACAATCTACGTTGGGTAAAAAACTAATCAAACTTCTTCCCTATCATCATCACAAAAGACGAGACAAAAGGAAATATGGTATAAAAAAAACCCGAATCAAAGACCAAATCAGTATTGATGATAGACCTAAATATATCGAAGAACGCCTGGAAGCTGGACATTTAGAAGGAGATTTGATGATTGGTGTAGCACACAAAAGTGCTATTGGAACCATCGTAGATAGAAAAACTAGATTTTTAATTATTGTAAAAATCAACAACAGAAAATCCAAAACAGTAACTCACGAATTTGCAAAGCTCTTAAATAAACAACCTCAATACCTCAGAAAAACAATGACTTACGATAACGGAATAGAAATGGCTAATCATAAATGGCTCTCTAAAAAAACTGGAATGGATATTTATTTTGCACATCCATACTCCTCCTGGGAAAGAGGTACAAATGAAAACACTAACGGATTAATTAGAAGGTTTTTACCAAAAGGAACCGACTTTAATAATATAAGTATGGAAGAGCTAAAAAACATAGAAAACAATCTAAATAACAGACCAAGAAAGGTTTTGGGTTTCAAAACACCTAATCAAATGAGAAGCGAAGAAATCAACAAAATGAATCA
>NZ_JACFTC010000033.1:0-675 GCF_014281985.1 Flavobacterium sp. GP15 | reverse complement strand
GTTACCAAACATTTAAAAACCTACTTTATGAAAAACAGAATTGTATTTTTTATCTTTTTAATCTTATTAGTCAATTATAGTTGTAATAGTAATGATTCAAATACTGAACAAAAAACTTTTTTATGTTGTGGAGAAAATCCATTGCAATCTAAGAACATAAATAATCTTGACCAAACTGCTGGAAAAATAAATGTTATTTCAGTATTTACTCCAAATGAAGATGGTATTAACGATTGTTTTCTGGTGGAGAATTTATATAAATATTCATTTAACTCTTTAACAATATATGATTTAAATGATAAAATTCTTTTCACAACAGAAAATTATGGTAAAAACTCCAACTCTTTTTGCGGAGATAATATTAAAAGCGGAACCGTGAAATATAAACTTGTAGTGAAAAATGAACAAACATTCGTTGAGTATGGATATGTGTGTATAGTTAAAACAGAAGAAGAAGGTAAAGTATTTAGCGCAGAAACTGAATGTACATTCCCTTTTGACGACCCAATTATATTTCAAAAATAATATGAACTGAATAAACGTTTGGTAACAGCTACTACAACGGATTTGGGCAATAGGCTTAATGGAAAGTTGGTCTTGTATTTGGGATGATTTGGCAAATCCGAATAATGGGCTTAATTTAGTCCCAAACCCGCTGTAGTAGCGGGACGTTAG
>NZ_JACFTC010000032.1:0-711 GCF_014281985.1 Flavobacterium sp. GP15 | reverse complement strand
GGCAGTAATTTTACCGTAAAAACAACAAAATCAGTAAATTAACACATAAAATGAAAGATAAATTAGAATTAAATAAAGAAGAATACGATATTTTTCCTGATGATTTTGACATAAATATTAAAGTGTTAGAATATTATCAAGATTTAGTTTTTGAACAAAAACAAAATGAATTAAACACAAGACAAAAACATTTTACACTATATTATATTGTAGACGCAATGATAAATAATAGTGGTATTTATTCAATCCTTTTAGAAAGCTTGGGCGAATATAATGAAGGATATCTCGAAATGTTGAAGATGTCTGAAAATTTAGCAGACTACGAAGATTTCAAAATAATCATCAAAATATTTAATGATTATAAAGAATCATTTTTAGAACAAGAATATCCAGAACAGTTAGATGAAGATTCAGATAATTTTGATTCAGACATTTCTGAATTAATAGAAAAAATTGAACATAATTGGTATGAGAATTCTGAAATAAGAGAAGAAAAATTTTTCAAGTATTTGAGAAATAATAAAAGTGAAATAATTAGGAGTTAAAAAAACTACTGCCAACAGCCGTTTGGCGTGATTGGGGATTTAGTGGAATTAGCGTTTTTTTACTACATTTACGTTAAGCCGAAAATACTCGATTTCAAAAGTCCCCAACCACGCCAAGCGCCAAGACGTTAGCGGTAATGCCCGCGCACAGCCTAGAAAATATGGG
>NZ_JACFTC010000031.1:0-727 GCF_014281985.1 Flavobacterium sp. GP15 | reverse complement strand
AACGTCTTGGCGCTTTGCGAGGTTGGGGACTTTAAAGCAGAGTATTTTCTGCCGAAACGAAGATATGATAAAAAACGCTAATTCCACTAAAACCCCAATCGCGCAAAACGGCTGTTACCTGCTGGCGTTTTTCTTCAGTTTAATATGCTTGTAAATGAATCTATAAATTGCATAAAATCTTCTTTTGTTTTGTTGTCAGTAATTTGTCCTTCTTCTGTTATTTTACCTTTAATTCCTGGTATTAAAAGTGTTGTATCGCTTGTAAATTTTGCCATTACAGTTTTCATTATTAACTGCAATTCTTCATGTCCTTTTTGTCCGCTTGCAGAAGCAGTTATAATTCCGACTGGTTTATCAGAGAAGACCGTTGTTGAAACACACCATTCTATTGCATTTTTTAGTCCGCTTGGAATACTAAAGACATATTCAGGTGTGCATATTATAATTCCGTCTGCATTTTCAATACTTTTTCTAAATTCTACAATTCTTGATGGCGGGTTTTCTGCTGATAGTTCTGGGTTAAAATGAGGAAGTGATTTCAATTCCTTAAAAACTAATAAATTGAAAAAACCATTTGTCAAATCAACGAAATTGTCAACAAGTTTTTCGTTTGCTGAATTTATACTAGCACTTCCAATTATTACAAAAATATTTTTCCTTATTGTCATAAATTTCAACTTGTCAGTTACGATTACTACTGTGTCGCGCGACGCTTGCAGGTAACGTT
>NZ_JACFTC010000030.1:0-821 GCF_014281985.1 Flavobacterium sp. GP15 | reverse complement strand
TAACGTCTTGGCGCTACAAGAAGTTTGGGATTAAAGATGCGAGATTTTTCCATTAAACACAAATTTTCCAAATACAAAACCATATTTAAATTAAGCCAAATACCCAAATTTCTTGTAACGGCTGTTAGGCGCTGACTTGTTCTATTATAGCAGCAAATGATTTAACTACGAAATGTTCTTCTTTAGTCAAAGGAGTAGGTTTATAGTGTGCAACTTTGTTTCTTATTATTCTAATTTCCTCTAATTTTTGAACAAAAGTACCTTTATCAAGATTTGTTAATCCAAGTTTTGCCCAATTTTCTTCAATTTCAAATATTTTTTTATATTGCCCATAAACAAGTTCATTAATATCTTTTTTCAAATCGATGGGTTGGATTTTAGTTATGAGCTTTCTAATGCAATCTTCTATAATTCCAAGTTTTAAATATGGCGTGATAAAATCTTCAAAATATAAAGTCATATCATACGTCGTTATTATTGCTTTTAAAACTTCTTCAGAATCAATTACAAGTATATAATCATTTTGAGCAATTACTTTTATATAATCTAAAAAATTATCTGTTTCTTTTACAACAATGGGTTTCTCAACATATTGTTTTACAAGCTTTTTAGAATTATCAATTGCTTCAATTTTACCAATTGATTTCCAACTGATGCAACCTTGAATTTTACCATTATATAAGATTGGTAGTTGTGAAAAACCATTTAAAAGCATTAATGTTTTTGCTTTAGAAATAGTATCATTTAATTCGCAAGATATAATGTTTGTTTCTTTATCAATAAACAGTGATACCTTTAGATTTTCCGTCATAATTTTATCA
>NZ_JACFTC010000029.1:0-848 GCF_014281985.1 Flavobacterium sp. GP15 | reverse complement strand
ATGTGCTGGCTTTTTTTATTCTACATTTAAGTTAGGATTTTTTTTATTCCACATTTCTTTTAATATTTTTTGATTTTCTAATTTTGATAAAAAGTAATTTAATTCTTTATGTATGTTTTTCGGGATTTTTCGGTTATGTTTAATTTCAAATATTTCTCCTTCAAAACTAATTTTGCAATATAAATCATTTTGTTTATTGTCAAAATGAAAATGAGGTTTTTTATTTATAAAATGGTCATTACCATAAATATTAAATTTGTATCCGAATTTTGATTTCCATTCTTTTAATATTTCAAATTCAGAATAATGAAAATTATTATCAATTTCTTCACTTTTATTCCCTTTACTTATTTGGAATAATATTTCATCGAAACGCATTTCTAATAAGTCATCATTGTTACTTTCAGTTGAGTTACTTTTTTCATTAGTAACTTCTTCGTCGTTGTATTGAAATATACCTTCAATGCTCAATCCATTAAGTTTACCTTCTTTTATCATTTTCCATACAGAATCATTTTCCACAGAGTACTCAATCATCCAAGTTCCAATTGGTAGTTCAATAAATTCTTTAGGTAATGTTTTTCGATTTTCTTTATCGATTATAAAAGACTTTGTTAGTGTTAAACCAAATGTTTCCTCATTATGATTTATACTCATTAGATTTTCACTTTTTTTTTCGTGAAAATCATTTCTAATTAATACAATTGTTTCTTCAGTAAAATAAATTTTATGAGTTTCATCAATTATATTATTAGCATTTCTAATGATTGCTTTATTAGGAATTAAGACTGGTGCTAATATGAAGTTATTTGGCATTTTATGGTGTTTCGTGAGGTAAGCTTGCACAT
>NZ_JACFTC010000028.1:0-862 GCF_014281985.1 Flavobacterium sp. GP15 | reverse complement strand
GGCTTCTAATAGTTTTACTGTTATAAGCCTAACACAGTTGGCAGTTCCTTCAACTCCAGTAGCTAATAATCAAACAGTATGTGATGATGGTACAACAAATCAAACCTTAACAGCTTCAGCAAGTGGTGGAACTATTACTTGGTATACAGCTTCAACTGGTGGTACAATTGTTACATCACCAACATTAACTGGTGTAGGTACAAAAACGTATTACGCTGAATCATCTAATGGGACTTGTTCTAGTACAACAAGGCAAGCGGTAATGCTAACTATCAATGCAACTCCTTTAACACCTACAACGAAAGATATTGAATATTGTCAAGATGATATTGCTCAAGCCTTAACTGCAACAGCTAATGACTCTTCCAATACACTATATTTTTATGAATCACAAACTTCCTCTCCTCAAATTAGTTTAATACCTAGTACTAACGTTTCAGGAGTATTTACTTATTATGTTTCTGAAAAAAGTAGTTCTTGTTTCAGTCCACTAAAGGCATTAGTAGTTACTATTAATCCTAAAATAACAATAACTTCACAGCCCATAAACAAAACTATTATTTATGGAGAAGATACGAATTTTGCAGTAGTAGCTAATAATGTTACATCATATCAATGGCAAGTAAATACTGGATCAGGATATACTAATATTTCAAATAATAGTACCTATTCTAATGCAACAACATCCACTTTAACTATTACAAAGCCTACGGTTTTGATGAGTAGTTATAACTACCGCGTTGTTTTAACAAATAATTGTAACACCGTAAGCACAACAGACGCTCTATTAACGGTAACACCAAAAGCGATCAACGTGAGTGTGGTAGCCGATAACCAAACCAAAGTATACGGAGACGCGAAC
>NZ_JACFTC010000027.1:0-899 GCF_014281985.1 Flavobacterium sp. GP15 | reverse complement strand
ATAATTTAGTGAATTCTATTTCGTTCCGCCAAACTGACGCACAACGTCTTGGCGCTTGGCGAGGTTGGGGAGTAAAGATGCGAGATTTTTTCCATTAAACACAAATTTTCCAAGTACAAGACCATTTTCAAATTAAGCCTAAAACCCCAATCTCGCCAAACGGCTGTTGTGCGACGTTTTTTTTATTTCTTTTTTAGGTCAAAACCTAAATTTAATTGAATCATAAGTGGCCAAAGATTTCCATTTCCATTTGTGTCAAAATAGTATTGTGGACCAATATCAAATAAAAAGTGAAAATTATTTCCATATTTTCTTTGAATTCCCCAAGTAGGCCCAATTGCAAAATCAAAATCAGAAGTTCTTTCAACATTTTCAGCTATTGATTTTCCACGAGTTATAAATCTTAAAGAAACGAAATTACCTGAATTGTTTTCTATGTTTCTATCTTTTCGGTTTCTTTTATTTAGGTTATAAAATAATTTTTCCTGAAAATCAGCGAAAGGACTAATTATATAAATAAATCCATTACCTGCATAAGTCAAATCTGGATAACCTCCACCATAACCAACTCCAAGACTTGATGAAAAAGTTGAATATTGTCCTGTAGGAATTTCCAATTCAATAGCTGGATTTAAAAAATTAACTCGCCAAATTTTTTCAGTTTTAATAATGTTATTTTCTTGTGAATAATTTGGAGTTGTTAAAAGTCCAAAAATTAAAATCAATAAGCCTTTTTTCACTGTTTATTATAGTTTTTTAGGGTTTCTATTTTTTTCAAAATGTCGCACAACGTTTTGGCGCTACAAGAAGTTTGGGATTAAAGATGCGAGATTTTTCCATTAAACACAAATTTTCCAAATACAAAACCATATTTAAATTAAGCCAAATACCCAAATTTA
>NZ_JACFTC010000026.1:0-902 GCF_014281985.1 Flavobacterium sp. GP15 | reverse complement strand
GGCAGATGGTTTTTTTATTTATTCTGATTGTCCGTTTCCATTATTCACTTTGACTTTGACTTTTTTAAAATTTCCATTTTCATGTTCTTCCAATTTATTTTCTCCAATTAAATAATATTTGCCTTTTTCTTTAATTATTCGATTTTCAAAATCTTTATCTTCTGATATAAACGCTTTTGTTTCTGCAATTTCATTCCAAGTTCCACTTTTTAAAGACCAAACAGAAACTTTATTCCACCAACCTTCAGTTGTTCGAGAAAAGATTATTATTTCATTTGCATTATCATTATTTAAATCTTCAATTTTCGCAACAACAATTCCTAAACTTTGTGCTATAGTTATTTTTGGAATATTCTCTGTGAACTCAATATTTATATCACAATTATTTTTCCCGCATTCAATTTCATTTGTTTCTAAATTCCATTTATAATTTACAAATGCAGTATCGTTAATTTCATCATTATTAATATCTCCAATAAAAAACTTTCTGTTTTCTATTTCAATTTTCGAGTTTTTAGAAATAGGTTTTTCTGTTTTAGTTTGACAACCAAAAAAGATTAAAATTAATATTAAATATCTGATTTTCATATAAATATCTTTCATTTTCTGTCGCTCGAAACTGTCTGCTAACGTTTCGCGGGTTGCAGAAGTGGCGAACTTCGTAACCGCAATTTTTCTGCTAAGATAAAATATCTTGCGAAAGATAAACGTGAATTTACCACATATTTCGCCATTTTTGCAAACCGCTGTTGTGCGTTCGGTTTTTTATTCTTTCCAATATTCTTCCATAATTGCAATTCTTTTTATTGCATTTTTAGATATGAGGTCAAATTTGTTTTCAAGATCAATTTTTTTAGTTTGGTCATATCTAAACCAACTTTCTGTTCCATTTTCTTCTGACG
>NZ_JACFTC010000025.1:0-1092 GCF_014281985.1 Flavobacterium sp. GP15 | reverse complement strand
TGAATTTAGCAGATTTCTCGCCATTTCTTGAAACCGCTGTTGGCAGAAGTTTCTTTATTTTCCATATTTCATAATTGCCATAATTACTCCAACGAGCATTGACAAAAATATATATGAAAATACAACACCTATGCTTCTAAAAATCAAAGATTTTTTTGAATAGCCATAAGCTGAAAAGTATTGTCTATAAAACCAAAAAGCATAAGCTAATGAGATAAAACCTATAATACTGTATATAATTGTCAATACCTTAAGATTGGTATAAAATATTGTTATTATCAAAAATGTGAGTGCAATTAATGATTCTCCAACTGTTTTATATGAATTCAAAACAAAATGTTCAGTTAAATTAAGTTTTGATTTTCTAAACCAAAGAAAACTGAAAATGGAATAAAATGGAATCGTTAGTAGCAACATTGCTTTGGGATATTTCTTTGTAAATTCTTGAAGTTCATTTATAGCACCTTTACTATTCTCAGGCATTAAATCAGAAAGTTTTACTTGAGCATACTCGCCTAAAAAATGTGAAATTCCAAGAATAAGTAGCAAAAGTGTAACAAAACTAAAATATCCAACTCTCTTTCCATTTATAAATTCTCTTATACTATGTCCAGGTCTAGTAAATAATTCTCTGATTGTAAATAGAATTCCATTGTCAACGTGCCAAATTCCGTGAATTAAATCGTGTTCAATAAAGTGTTTTAATGAATATTTATGTACAGTTGTTTTTTGTCCGCATTTAGAACAAAATTTGTCTGTAATCGGATTTCCACAGTTTAGACAATTCTCAGTTGTTACCATTTTAAATTTCGTTCTTTAAATAAACTTTGTAATTCTTTACCCTTTTTATTTTTTGGGTCGTTAATCAACTTGTAAATAAAATACAAAGGAATTAAAGTTAGCATTCCCCAACTATTTTTAACAACGCTGTAAAATATAACTCCTGCTAAAAATCCAATTAACAAAGCATTTGTAAATGAAAAAGACTTCATTTCTTTTGCTTCATTTAATAATTCTTCGTCTGTCATTTTGGTATATTCCTTTTGTTCCATTTATTTAAATCTTTTTGTTTGTTCAATTTTTGAATTCGTC
>NZ_JACFTC010000024.1:0-1191 GCF_014281985.1 Flavobacterium sp. GP15 | reverse complement strand
TAACGTTCCCGCGCTTTGCGAGGTTGCGAGCTTCGTAGCCGAGTATTTCTGTTACAACTAAATTTCTTGCGAAAGATAAACGTGAATTTACCACTTAATTCGCAATCTCGCAAAACGTGTGTTAGCCGTTCGGTTTTTTATTTTGAATTTGTTTTTCTATTCTGTCCAATCTCTTTTCTATTTTGCAACTATTATTATTTGATATAGCGATAATTGCAATTACTGAGGTTAAAATTGGAACTATTATTTGAACATAATCTTTGATTAAACTTAAAGTATAGTTTCTTGAAGTTTTTAAGTATAAATTATTTGAAAATGATGAAATTCCTTTTTTTTCTATTATCAAACCATCGTGTCCTTTTTTGATTTCTTTATTTTCATATAATTCAGAAATGATTACATTTAGTTCTGTTTCAGAAACTTTAAGATTTTTTAAAATTTCTTCAAAGGAAAGACCTTTTTCCAATAAATTATTTTCGTCTACTTGAAAGTTTTTACTAAAAGTAAGTAATTCCAATACTTTATGTTTTTGTTTGTAATAATTCATTATTATGAAATCAATTTAGTTTATACTTTTTGTTCTATTTTATTTAGTTTGTATTATTTTCTATATTTATCTTCATCATTTTCTTTTCAAGTTCAGAAAGTTTATCTGATTGATTTTTAACAAAATCGTATTGTTCTTGTGTTAAAGCTCCTTTTGAAGCCAATTCCATTCTGTAATGCATTGCTTCAAATGAATATTTATTAATTTCCATTAGTTCTTCGGCAGACATTCTTTCTAATTTAGTCTCTAAAAATTGCTTTTCAGAATTTAGTGATTGAATTTCTAATATTGATGTTAAAGATTTTGTTTCAAAAACTAAATTTAAATTTTCAAAATATAAATGTTTTACACTGTTAAATCTCTCTTCTGGAGTTAGTGGAGTTCTTTCAGAAGCAATTTCAAGAATACAATAAGCCAAAATTTTATCTATTCCTTTTTTCTTACTGCAATACTTTTCCTCGAGATATTTAAAATCTATTTTCTTTGTAAAAACATCTTCAGAAACTTTTTTTAATAAGCGTCGAATTAATCTGTCTTCAAGAAACTCTTTTATTCTTTCAATCATATTAGTATTATTATAAAGTTGTAAATTGTTTCGTTAGGTTCTCTAGTTCTGTCCGGTGCGGTAAACTGACGGCTAACGT
>NZ_JACFTC010000023.1:0-1247 GCF_014281985.1 Flavobacterium sp. GP15 | reverse complement strand
AACATGAACTGTGTAAAAAAACAAATTTTTAAGCTGTTTTTTGCAAATAAATATCCTGGTATAAAGTTCTGTTTTTTACTACTCCAAATACAATTTTAAGCAGTTTATTGCACACAGCAATTAGGGCTGCTTTTTTATTCTTTCCTTTAGCTACTAATCGGTCATATAATGCACTACAATGTGCGTTGGTTTTCTTGGCATTTAGGGCACACATATATAAAATATTGCGCAGTTGTTTACCTCCTTGTTTGCAGATTCGAACCCGTCCTCTTATACTACTTCCACTTTGATATTCTGTGGGACTCAAGCCTGCATAAGAGATCAATTGTTTGTATGAATTCATGTCTTTGAACCCTTTGGTATAGATAATCAATTCGGCCGAAGCTCTGGCTCCAATCCCTTTTACACTTTGTACTAATTTAAGAGTTTCTCCTTCCCATTGAACCAATTTTTCTTGTAACTCAGCTTCTAAATTTCGCTTCTGTTCTCTTAGTTCTTTGATGATCTTCTGAAAGCTTTTCTCTACTAATTTGGTGTCAAATGGACACTTTTTTAAGCTGTGTATCTGATTGCTAAACTTGGTAATCTCTTTGGTTAAATCCTGTATACAATTATTCAACGAACGGCACTCAAAGTAGATGTTATCAGGCATTTGATACAATGATGGATTGCGTTCTAGTCCATATTCATAAATTCGTTTAGCATCTTTTTTATCCGATTTATTACGCTCTAAATGCATTTGAATGTAACGCTTGATTTGAAGGGCATTCACCACACTGAATTTGATGCTTTTACTATGCAAAAAGAAAACAAATCGCAAATGATAAACCCCTGTGGATTCCATTACAAAATGCGTTTCTTTACCGCATTCCTTGATCAATTCTCTAAATCCAGATACCGAATTACTTACTTGTAAATGTTGACCAATACCTTGCTTATTTTTAAAATAAGCATCTAAGGTTTCACTCGAAACATCAATACCACAATAGTTGTTTTTCTCTTCCATTTTAGTTAATTTTATTTTTTATTGATAGAACAAATCTTGCAAGTCAACCAACGATCCTAACACGAACTTTTTGTTCAAATAAACTGTACGGTTTGAAGCAAGAAATGAGCAGGGATAACCATGTTGGGGAAGCTATAATGCCTAAGCCGTTACACTATCTTTTTCTGCTCATTTGTTCTTTCAATTTTTTATTTTTTAATTACTTAAATATATGAATTTACAAACATAGGAGCCGTTACAA
>NZ_JACFTC010000022.1:0-2182 GCF_014281985.1 Flavobacterium sp. GP15 | reverse complement strand
GCAGAATTACATTGCATTTTGGAATTTTAAATTTTTTACAAAGTGAATGGAAAAGTTGGAATATTTTGCGGAATTGCATTGCATATTGGAATTTTAAAATTGGAACTAAAAACCGAAATTAACCTAAAAATAGAATCGTAAAAATTGGAATTTAAAACAAAAAATATTTTTTCAGTTTAGCGCGGTAAAATAAAAGGTTGGAATTTGAAAATTGGAATATATAGCCGAACTGAATCGGTAACTAGAATGGCAGAATATGATAAATATTATTACGTTGCCTAACAGCCGTTTGGCAAGATTGCGAATTTTCCAGTAAATTCATGTTTTGCTTTCGCAAGATATTCTATCTTAGCCGAAAGAACTCGGTTACGAAGTTCGCAACCTCGCCAAGCGCCAAGACGTTGTAGGCTAGTTTACCTCAAAATTCCGCATAAAAAGACCAAAAAACTAAACCAAAAATCAAAAGATGAATAAACCAGAAAGTGTTAGATTAGAAGTTTTTAAATTCAATTTGAGTCCGAGAAAATCATATAAAGGAACGAATTCTTTTAGAGATTTATTTATAAAAAGAACAGAAGAACCTGCAAATATAGAAAACACAAAATTATATTCTAGTTTCTTCAAGCATATGATTTCAATTTTGGATAGTGAATATAAAGTTGTGAGAAACAAAGCTTTTACACTTATTAATGAAAATAATCAAACTAGTTTTAGCGCACCAAAAAATATCATATATGGAGTTTTGGAAGGTGGACAAATGGGAGAAGGAAAAACTAGACGTAAATTAAAAAATAAAACTAATTCAAATTCCTTGGACGGGGACGTAATTAATGATAAATATTTCTTTTATATTTATGCACCATTGAATGACAGTAATGGATATATTATGTTTCAAATTTATCAACAAGATAATATTAGAGAAGAATTTATGAGCTTCATTTTTAAAGAAATATACAAAAATGATACAGATTATAATATGCCCAATTATGACGTTTTCATCCCTCAATCAATAAAAGATGAATTTAAAAGCTCTGCTAAAGTTAAAGAATTGAAATTTACCGAAACTATTTTATCTACGGAAATTGAAAAATCTGCGAGTTTTATGTCTATAAACGAAAGTTATAAAATCGAAATAAAAATCACTCCTGTTAAAAGCAAAATACAAATGTCTTTACTAGATACATTAGTTCAACCATTTTTGAAAAAAACCTTTAATGGTATTGGGTTAGATAATTTTGACAAAAAAAATGTAGTTTTAAAAAATAATAAAAAAACAGCAACATTTGAAATGGATGGTGCAGGAGATATAATGCCTCGAATATATTTAAAAGGAAAAATCCCTATAAGCCAATTTGGTGTTCCTGATTTTGATGAGCTAAAAAAATATTGCGATGGAATATTAGAGGGAATATTATCCGAGCAACCTAAAGTAAAAGAAATATAATTATGTTTTTAAACATAAAAAATATAAAAATTAATGCGAAAAAATCATTATACACAAATATTAATGGTGATGAAGAAAAATGGAGTTATGCTTACATTTTTGTCAAAATAATTATTCCAATTATTAGTTGTTTAATTGTATATATCAATCAAGACAAATTAATGGAAGACCCAAAAGTGATAGTAATGTTGTTATCACTTTTTTCAGGATTAATGTTTGGAGTTTTAATTAAAATTCCAGACAAATTTAAAGATTTAGAACCTAAAGAGAATGAAACAAAACTTGATGAAACTAAAAGAAAACAGATAAAAAATTATCTAAAACTTTTTATGTATTCTTTGTCATATTCCATTTTGGTTGCTCTTTTTTCAATTTTTTTCGTTATTTTAAACTCGTTTTTTCCAAGTTTAATAGAATTAGACTTAACCAAATATAAGGTAATAGAAGATATCAAACAATTAGATTTATTAACAACACTTTTATTAATTATAATAATTTTTTACCGCATATTATTAGTAAATTATCTTTTGAACTTTCTATTTTTTATATTTAGAGCTGTAACAAATTTATACGAATTTATGCTCTATGAGTTCAGTAAAATTAAATAAAAAACCAGCCTACAACAGCCGTTTGGCGAGATTGGGGTTTTAGTGGAATTAGCGTTTTTTATCATATCTTCGTTTCGGCAGAAAATACTCTGCTATAAAGTCCCCAACCTCGCCAAGCGCCAAGACGTTA
>NZ_JACFTC010000021.1:0-2546 GCF_014281985.1 Flavobacterium sp. GP15 | reverse complement strand
ACAGAATTACATTGCATTTTGGAATTTTAAATTTTTTACAAAGTGAATGGAAAAGTTGGAATATTTTGCGGAATTGCATTGCATATTGGAATTTTAAAATTGGAACGAAAAACCGAAATTAATCTAAAAATAGAATCGTAAAAATTGCAATTTAAAACAAAAAATATTTTTTCAGTTTAGCGCGGTAAAATAAAAGGTTGGAATTTGAAAATTGGAATATATAGCCGAACTGAATCGGTAGCTAGAATGGCAGAATATGATAAATATTATTACGTTGCCTAACAGCCGTTTGGCAAGATTGCGAATTTTGTAGTAAATTCATGTTTTTCTTTCGCAAGATATTCTATCTTAGCCGAAAGAACTCGGTTACGAAGTTCCCAACCTCGCCAAGCGCCAAGACGTTAGCGGTCAGCAGCGTTGGAGCAAATAAAACCACAGAAAAATAGAAATATTTAGAATTTAAAAAGATAAATTTCATCGATTTTTTTTGAGTTTTTAAGATAGAAAATTGAAGTCGATTATGCTTGTAGAAAGCAGAAACTTGAAAGTTGGAATCTGATTAAGTTTATCGCATGTGGAAACTGGAATATTGGAATTTACTGAGATAACAAAAAAGAAAAATGACGAAATTAGCAAAATACTAAAATGGAAAATAGAAATTTAATAAGCTAAATTTTCTCGATTTTTTTTTGATTTTAAAGTGATAAAAGATGCTTAATAAAATATTTGGCGGAAATTGAAAAGACAAAAATTATAATTTGGAATAGACATTTAGAATAAATAAACTGCCGAACCGCTAACAGCCGTTTGCAATGATTGCGGGTTTAGTGGAATTAACGTTTTTATTCATATCTTCGTTACGGTAGAAAATACTCTGCTAGAAAGTCCGCAACCACGGCAAGCGCCAAGACGTTAGTGGCAACCTTACCTGAAAATCAACGAAATGAGAACTTATTTAGAAGAATTAATTAATCGAATGTGTGACAGAAATCTTGAAAAAACAAGTTCTGAAACTATTGCATATAATGCTTATCGTGAAGTTGACAATATTAAAGATGAAAACTTACTACCTACACTTTTTGAAATTGTAAATAATGAATTAGATGAAAATAAAAGAAATAAAGCCTATTATATAATCAGCAAAATTGCATTACCAAATAATGATATTGAATCACTAAACTTCTTTTTACAAAAACTTAAAAAGGAAAAAAGCAAAGGAATTATTGAAGATTTACTTAAGATTATTTCATCTTTTAAAAAACCTAAAGAAATTGATTTAGCAAATATTTTCAACTTCTTAAATAACAAATCTAATCTCATTCGTCATAATGCAATTCTTGCATTAGAAAACTGTAATAGTACAGAATGCGAAAATAAATTAATTATGATATTAGAAAATTCGACTAATCAATATGATTTATTATATTCGACACAAGTACTTTCTACATCAGGATTTCACAAAAGTTTACCAAAATTAAAAGAACTTATTACACATTCAAAACAAGATATATCAAATAGTGCATTGTGGGGAATATACCAAATTGCAAAAGAAAAGGAATTACCACTATACTTAGAACAATTAAAAAAAAGTAAAAATAAATTTACTGCTCTTCAAGCAGTTGTTATGTATGGAAATGACGAAGTAATTCCAAATATTATCAAAAGGATTAAAGAATTGATTTCCAAAAAAAGAAATATTGAAGTTATTGGTGAATATGGATATACAGAACTTATAATAGCAATGAATTTTTTAATTAAATTCCCTGACTCTAAAGTTATTAAAGATATTTATTCTCTTTTGGAACTAAAAAAAGATGACTTTTTATGGGAAAGTGAAAAAGAGTGGTTAATGAATAATCCGATAGATAAAGGCAGCCACTAACAGCCGTTTGGCGAGATTGGGGTTTTAGTGGAATTAACGTTTTTTATCATATCTTCGTTTCGGTAGAAAATACTCTGCTATAAAGTCCCCAATCTCGCCAAGCGCCAAGACGTTAGTAGCAAGCCAACCGCAGATGACTAAAAATAAGTACCTTAGAAATAAAATGATGAACTTTTTAAATAAACTATTCAGTAAAAATAATCTTTCAGAAAAAACTGAGAATCAAATAATAACTGATTTCGATTCTCTTGTTGCTATTGCAAGAAAAAGTGGAGAAATTGACGACCTCTATAAGTTATACAGAAAATTGTTAGAATTAAATAATTGGATTTTTATAACTCCAAACAACCAAAAAATTGAAAATTCTAAACCTTTTATTGGTGTTGTTGATGAAAATTCATGGGTTTTTATTTTTACCGACAGTAAAAATGCAAATGATTATTGTAAACAATTTGAAGGATTCATTAGAGAAGACCGAACTGCTTTTTTAATCAAAATGAAAGTTAAAGATTCAATTGAAATGTTGTATCAATTGTCAGAAAGAGGGGTTTTTGGTATTCGTATTAACGAAGGTGAAAATGGATGGTTTTGCTCGATATCAGATTTGCCTAATATTATAAATCATTTAAAAGTTAATATTGAGTAGTGTAAATGGCCAGCTACT
>NZ_JACFTC010000020.1:0-3383 GCF_014281985.1 Flavobacterium sp. GP15 | reverse complement strand
GTGGAACTTTATCGAGTTTATGGAAAACAGAAACTTGAAAATTGAAACGTGATCAAGTTTGTAGAATGTGGAAACTTGAAAATTGGAGTATATCGAGTTTTTGGAAAACAGAAACTTCTAAAACGAAATTTTTCCGATTTTTTTTTTAGCTTTTTAAGGTCAAAAGAAGGTGTTTAAGAATTAATATTAACTAAATTTGGAAGCGACAATTTGGAATGAATTTGAATAGACAAACATAGAACATATACTGCCGATCGCATAACAGCCGTTACAAGAAATTTGGGTATTTGGCTTAATTTAAAAATGGTTTTGTTTCAGGAAAATTTGTGTTTAATGGAAAAATCTCGCATCTTTAATCCCAAACTTCTTGTAGCGCCAAGACGTTAGCTGTAATGCGCCCGCAGAGCCAGAAAAAACAACCTAATAAGTTAAATGTAAATGTATTTTAAAATAATATTTTTTTTCTTTTTTGCAATTTTTTTGACAAGTTGTGACCCTGCTCATTCAATATATTTACTGAATAATACAAATGATGAAGCTAAAGTAAAATTTAATTTAAACTCTAAAATCCCAAACTATCGCTTAAATGAGATTTCTAAAGACTCAATAGTTTTTAATATAAAACAAAAAGACACTGCTGAAATTTATTTTGGGATTGGAACCTGGAATGAAAACGAAATCGATGAAATGTCAAATTCAATTAAAAATATTGAAATTGAAACTAAAAACATTAAAACAGTTTATAAATCAAAAACCTCGATAAATAATTTACTAAATAAAAAAAAGGAAGGCTTTTGGTGGAAAACCAAAATTATAATTGAAATAAATTAAACGATGGAAAACCTCAAATTATTCCTTCAAAGAAGAAAAAAAGCATTAATAATCTCGATTATTTATGTTGGAATTGGAACATTATCAGTTTGTTCTATTTCAGGAAGTGATTTATTTTATGGAGAATGGTCTTTATATACTTTAATCCTAACTTTTCCTGTAACGAATATTAGTTTCGGATATAGATATGCTGAATCGGATTATCTAATTCCAGTTTTAATAATACAATTTATAATGTTTTTGATTACTTTTTTAATATTATCTGCTTTTATAAAAAGGAAACCAATCGAAGACTTTGAAATGTGAAAAATTGAAAATAAAAATTGTGAAAAGATAAAATAACTGAATAAAAAATGCACTACAGCTAACAGCCGTTTGGCGAGATTGGGGTTTTAGTGGAATTAACGTTTTTTATCATATCTTCGTTTCGGCAGAAAATACTCTGCTATAAAGTCCCCAACCTCGCCAAGCGCCAAGACGTTACCAGCAATAATAGCGCAACTCACAACAAAACATAATAGAAAATGAGAAAAACTTTGATAATCTTATATCTTTTTACTTCAATTACTTTAACATTTGGACAATCCAAAGATAACAAGGCTGATTATAAAAAGTTGGAAGAGAAAATTGAAAAGATGGAATATGAGAATCAAAACATTCATAATCAATATAGCAATCTTACTGTTCAATATCAACATACTAACGACAGACTTAATAATTACCTAACTTTCACCGCAATAATAGCATCAGTTTTTGGAATTTTAATTGCATTAGCTGGTATTTATATAGGTTTCGAGAGCTTAAGGTCACAAAACAGAAGGAAAGATGCGATTAAAACTCTTGAAGATGCAAAGGGATATGTAAATGGTAAAAAAACGGAATTTGATGAACTAATTGATGATAAAAAGAAGTTATTGCAAAGTGAATATGATAAATTAATTCAACTCATTAAAGATAAACTACTAAGTGATATAGCAATTGAAACTTCAAAAATAAAAGAAGTTGCCGAAAAAAAGACGGAAGAAATTCAAAGTCTTTCAGTTGAACAACAAACCAATAAAACAATTGAGTTGCTTGAAAAAAGACTTGAGTTTTTTGAGAACATAGGTATACCTGATGATCCAGAAATTCTCTTTTCAAAAGCAAAAATATTAAGGGAAAAAAATATGCACAAAGAAGCTATTTTACTACTTGAAAAATTAGTTGAAAAAATACCGTTACATAAAGATGCTTATTGGTATTTAGGCTTTGAATATTCTGAATTAAAAGATAATGATAATTCAATTAAAAACTACAAAAAACAACTTGAAATTAATCCAACTGATTCTTCAGCATACAACAATATTGCTTTAAAATACAAAGCTAAAGATAACTTACTCGAAGCTTTAGATTGTCTTACTAAAGCGATTGAGCATTCGAGCAAAAAGGAACTTTATTATACTAATAGAATTGATATTCTTAAAAAGCTAAACAGTTTTGAACGTGCAATTGATGATTATATAATTTTATTAGGCATAAACCCAGATAAAGTTGAATACTACAATGAACTGATTAAATTACTTAGACACGAAAACAGAATTAATGATACAACCAATTTCTATGACAAAGCAATTAACCATTTCAAAGATAATGAACCAGAACTTTCAAATAATTTTAGTTTTTCAAAAGCCATATTTTTAGGAGAAATTGGAAAAGAACAATCCGCTATAGAGATACTTCAAACACTAATTGACAGTAATTACAAAATAGAGACTTGTTATATAAAAATTGCTGAATTAAAGAATAAAATTGGAAAAACCGAAGAAGCGATAAATATTTTATCAAACGGAATTTCTAACAACCCACTTTCTTCCGAATTATATATTTATAAAGCATTCATTGAATCAGGAGTTAGTGAGGAAAGTTCTAAAGCAACTATTGATATTGGTGGTAAATCAATTAACACTGAGACATACTTTTTTATTTCAGGACGGTTTTTTTATCTAAGAGATAAAGTTACATTAGCAAAACATAGCTATCAAGAAGCATTAAAGTTAATTAAGACAAAACTACAAAACGAGAAAATTGAAGAGGGTGACATAATGAATTATTATGAAACAACAATAATTCTTCAACAATCCTTGACTCAATTTAATGAAGATTATCGCAAACTTATCGTTAGTGAAAAATACTTAATCGTATTGACTGTATTAGATATAATTAATAGACTTAATTCCGACTTTAATGACACCGAAAAAGAGAAAGCAATTTTAGAGATAAAAAGTCTAAACATAGAAGCAAAAGATAAAGATTTGATAAATTGGAATTTTGGTGATATTGGAGGTTTTATTGAGAAAACAAAAGGTGGAGATTTAGCGTCATTTACTAATAAATTGATAAAATATGTTGAGAGAAAAATAAGTTTAGATGAACTATAAATAAATTACTGCTGGTAACAGCCGTTTCTCGCAATTGCGAATTTTGTTGTAAGTTCACGTTCACGTTTCGCAAGAATTTTTATCTTTAACAGAAAATAATTCGTTCCGAAGTTCGCAACTGACGAGAAGCGGCGT
>NZ_JACFTC010000019.1:0-3489 GCF_014281985.1 Flavobacterium sp. GP15 | reverse complement strand
TAACGTCTTGTCGCTTGCCGAGGTTGGGGAATTTCGAAGCCGATTATTTTCAGCTTAACGTAAATGTAGTAAAAAAACGCTAATTCCACTAAAACCCCAATCTTGGCAAACGGCTGTTGGCAGTAGTGCTTATTCGGTTTTATAAGTTTTCCACAAAATTAGGCTTCCAAATATCGTAAATATTATTCCGTTTATTAAGTTTTCAGTTCCAAAATTTTCACTAAATAAATTTCCAAGTTGTCTAAAAGAAAAACTTACGTATTTGTTTCTAAAAAAATGAAATGGAAAAAGAGAAAATAATAGAATTCCAGTTATAATTGTATTTAAAATATGTCTGTTTCTCTTCCAATTTATTAATCCAATTAAAAATATTCCGATTAAAAAGCCATAAAAAAACCACAAGTAAATATTTGACATAAATTCACCAACTTCTTTTGTCAAGTTTAATTTTTGGAAACATTCCGATTTTTGCTTGTCAAAAAACTTTAAATAACATTCATATTTTTCATTTTGAGTGTAAAAATATAAATTCTGTATTCCTTGAATTAAGAAAACACAACCAATAACTTGAATTAGAATTATTTTTAAAATAATGTTTTTCATTTTTAAATTTAGTTGTTTTTTTGGTTTCGGCGCGCGCATTACTGCCAACGTCTTGGCGCTTGGCGTGGTTGGGGAGTAAAGATGCGAGATTTTTCCATTAAACACAAATTTTCCAAGTACAAAACTATATTTAAATTAAGCCTAAAACCCCAATCTCGCCAAACGGCTGTTATAGGATGTTTTTTTTTTCTTACGGTTATTTACTTTTAAAATTTCGGTGAATATTATCCAATTCTTCAACTTCTTCTTTACTGAAATATTTATCCCAAAGTTTACAGTTACTCATATAAGCCCAACATTCCCCAAATTTCAAATATTGTGTTTGTGGGATTTCTTTTTTACGTAAACACTTTTTTAAAATTTCTGTTCGTATTTTTTCGTCTTTTTCAATTATTAAAGAGATTTTTTCTATTTCATCTATTAAAAATCTTTGTTTTATTGAATCAAAGTCTTTAATTACTGCCCAATCTTTTCTTGCGCCAATCCCAATATCAACTCTTCTGAATCTACCTTTTGCTAAGGCAAAATTTATTTCGTCTTTTCTTTCAAAATCAATATTATTCTTCTTTAATTCAATCCAAAATAACTCGGTGTCGATACCAATGCTTTCTTTCCAAAAAGTAAGAATGTCACTCGTAATCGATTTTAATTGTGTGAGTGTAAAGGATTCTTTTCCAATTCTTTCAATCCAATAATTTCCTAAATTTAAAAAGGCTTCTTTAGTTATATTGTCAAAATATTTAGAATTATCTATAAGTCTATTCTGTACTAGAATTGCATTAAGGAGTTTTACTTTATATTCTTTCTTTAAATCTGTCATTATTCTCTGAGGTTTTTTAAAATATCCTATAACGTCTTGGCGCTTGGCGAGGTTGGGGACTTTAAAGCAGAGTATTTTCTGCCGAAACGAAGATATGATAAAAAACGTTAATTCCACTAAACCCCCAATCTCGCCAAACGGCTGTTGTGCGTTCGGTTTTTTATGCGCTTCCACTTATATTTAGTTCTGAATAATTATGTTTTGTTAAATTAACTTTTAGATTTACATTACAATTTCCACCGTCGTTCATTTGGATTAGCGAATATTTGTAGTTGTCTTTTTCATATTTGTTTTTACAATAGCAACTTACCCAAACTTCAATTTCTTGCTTTTCATTTATTACGACAATGCATTGTTTGACATAATTATCAATAACTTTTAGTTTTGTATTATTTTCCGCAAAACACTTTTTCAATATTATATCTAATTCTTCTAATTCATTTTGCTTTAAATCATAAGCTTTTATTGTTTTTGGCTTATATCCATAATAAATATTGCTTTGAAATTTTTCATCGAATGTGAAAATTGCATAATCTTTAATTTTGTCAAATTTTAAACTGTTTTTTGACTTTAATATATTTTTCTTTATTTCAATTTTCAAAGGAAATTCGCCATCAACTAATTCAATAAAATTATTCTTAATAATTGCTTTAGTCGAATTATTTAGTTTAAAATTAGAAGGAAAAAAATTAATTGTGTCATTTATGATTTTAAAAATGCCATCAAATTTTTCTCTTTTTTCATAGTTCGGACTTGATTCAAATCTTTCGCAAGTATAAGAACTGTCAGAATATATTTTTAAATTTATTTTTCCACCAAACATTCCATAATCGTTTTCAGCATAAATTTGCTCAATTTTAGTTTGTTTCTCAATCTTATCTTCTTCTTTTTTACAATTTATTAATAAACATAAAATAAAAATATATACAATTTTGTTTTTCATTTTTCTTTCGGTTTACTGTGCGTTCTACTAAACTGACGCACAACGTCTTGGCGCTTGGCGAGGTTGGGGACTTTATAGCAGAGTATTTTCTGCCGAAACGAAGATATGATAAAAAACGCTAATTCCACTAAAACCCCAATCTCGCCAAACGGCTGTTAGTGGCTGGCTTTTTATTTATTCTGGTTTTTCGATATTTCCACTAAATTCAAATATTCGTTTCTAAATGCCAAGTACCACTTCATAAAATCATCGTTTTTTTCCGGAAGTAGTGTCCTTTGAAAGGTCATTAAAGTTAACAATAAAAAATTTAAAGTATCAACCGAAGTCGATATCGAATCTTTCCACGAACGAATTTGAATTATTGAGCCACTTCCATCTTCATTTGTTAAAAGCACACCTTTATGAACACTTGTTGAATGAATGTTTTTTGAATAATATCTATAATGAAGTTGATAGAAACTATTTAAATTTATTTTGGCAGATAATTGTTCAAAATCTTGTGGTCCATCGAAAAGCGTAAACCAATTTAGTTTTTTTGTTTTCAGAATTGTTCGTTGATATTCAACTTCTACACTTACATAGTTTGGAAGTTTCAAAAGTTCTTCTGCATTTTTTTTTCCTTCGTCAAATTCTGGAGGATATTTAATTTCAAAATCTTTAGTGAATTTATCTTTCGCAATATTTGATTTAAGCTGTTTTCCTCTTTCGGTTGCGAAATCGATTTGCTCAATAAATTTCAAATCTTTATGTGCATTCCATACAAAATATGCCAATGAACGGTTTTTTGTATTTTCTTGAAGTAAATATTCTAAACTGAAAATACTTTCTATTAAAACTCTAACTAATGATTTTGAATTGTCAATTGAAGAATTTTTGATTAAAATTGAAATTGCGTCAGCAATAGATAAAATATTTCTAAAAAACAAAATAGGAACAATATGTTCATCACCTTTTTGTCCTTTTTCTAATTCCCATTTTAGAAGATTTGTTCCGAAATCAATTGCATTGTCAATTAAAATAGACAAATTATTAAGTGATTCTGCCTTGTGATTTTCTAATCTTGGAAGTATACTTTCTATAGCGGGATATTTCATTTATTCGCGATTTTTTTTAAGCTTGCCAC